>DVJD01000082.1 GCA_018710785.1 Candidatus Fimimorpha excrementavium | reverse complement strand
ATAGATTCACCTCATTTCAACCAGGTATCAAAAGTTAAGCACTAAACTTTTGATACCCAATAATAGAATTTGAATCTATTATCCCATACATGGTCTGCTTTTTCGAGGTACGCACTATCTACCGTTTACCTTTAAACTGCGGATATATTGATGCTTGTGCAGTTTGTCAGCAACCATTACTGTAATAAGCTGGGTAATTCCGGCGAGAAGCAGGTCGGCATGAAGCGTTTTCCCATTCTGGGTTTTACGCCCGGCAACACAAAAGCTGTCTTTGAAATGGTTGATGGATTTCTCAACGGTTGCTCTGATTTTGTAAGTAGAATCCCATTCGTCCGTACCGCGGATCGTACCAGGGTAGGCACGCAGATGTTTCTCTGGATAGATATAAACCATTCTACCGCAGGAAGATGGGGTACAAGGGTTTTCACAATGACAGACACGCTTGTTCTTACCAGTTTCTTTGTTATGTGCCCATTTCATTTTGGGACATACAAACTTCATAGTAGGAAGTCCGCAGCGCAGGTGGGATTTGCTTCCTTCCCGCTTCATTGGCAGGGAAGGATCTTTCGGACAGCAGGGAATGCCATTTTCATTGAAAGGGCAGTTGCTTTCCGGAAGAGAGATTCTTCCGTTAAGCGGGATATAAGCTTTCTCAAAGGAAGCTTCCTGAAGCAGATATTTATAGATTTCAATGGAGTCAAAAGCAGCGTCTCCCAGAAATGTTTTGGGGCTGATCAGAGGATGTTTCTGAAAAAAGTCCTTCAGCACAGGAATGAGAGCTTTGGAATCCGCAAGGCTTTTATTCTCATCCGGAGAGTCGGATTTCTTTCCAACTACGATATCCGGGTGGGCATCCAGAAAGTCTTTGTTAAAAAAGCTGATATCCCTGACAATACCAAGCCCGTTTGTCAGGATGCCGAATTTAAAGGCATAACAAAAATGCCCGTTGATGTACATCTGCTGGATGGCTGGATTGGCAGCGGCATGGGAAGGCATAGAGCCGTAAGCAGCTTTATACGGGTCAAAAGAATCATCCAGTCCATTTGCTTTTTTGAAGGTTTTCAGCTGCCGGATGATACGGTTGGCATATTTGGGATTGTTTTCGGTAACCCAGGCCTCAATGCCGGAGGTGTCAAAGAGAAGCATGGAAGCTTTTGCCATATCAATCCGTTGGCAGATCGGTTCGGTCAGGTCAACAAGATGATCAAACATCGATTGTAAGTCCAATAAGAAATCCTGTTTGAACCGTGTGAATTTAGAAGCATCTGGAACAACAGAAAAGCCGCAGAACTCCCGTAGTTCCTGAGAGTATTTCAAGAATACGATCAGGAGGGAGGTAGTTGGAATTGAGAAGATCAGCTGTAATAACAGGGCCTTCAGCATTGGGTAAAGAAGATGCTTGCGGGGCCTGCCGGTGGCAGCGTGAAAATGAGAAACAAAAGACACCGGGACAATTTCATCGAGATCAATGGTTTCGTCAAGGATGGAAAGGAACTCATATTTATCGTTATCAAATTTATTTTGGCAATCGGTAAAAAAATCTGCCAAAGAAAGCTGTTTGTATGGTATCATATAGGTACAACTCCTTTCTGGTGGATGGTTGATTGTTACTGGACATCTCAATTTTACCATAAATCAGTGAGGAGTTGTTTTATTTTGTCAAAAAAAAGAATCCCGTATTTATGCGGGTTCTGGCGTTTCGCAAACGCCTATTTATGATAAAACCGAAAGGAGGATACATGAAAACAGTAAAAGAAGTATCAGAGATAACCGGAATAAGCATACGGACACTCAGGTATTATGACGAAATCGGCTTATTAAAGCCGACAACTTTAACGAATTCCGGCTATCGTCTTTATGACAGCAAGGCGCTGGAAAAGTTACAGAAAATTATGTTCTTTAGGGAGCTGGAGATTTCATTGATTGATATCAAAAAAATTATGGAAAATCCCAGTTACGGCAAAGAACAGATATTGTTGACTCAAAAAAAACTTCTTGAAAAAAAACGCAACCGCCTAAATGGAATTATTGAATTGATAACAGACGTAATGAAAGGAGTAAATACCATGAGTTTTGAAGCCTTCACCAACGAAGAAGTGATAAAAATGGTAAACCATACTTTGAAATGTATGCCAAAAGAAAGCCTTGATGGGCAGGTACAGAAATACGGGAGTATGGAAGAATACAAAGAACATTTGATTTCCGGCTTTGCCAATGAACAGGCTGCTGCCGACTTATTGAAGTGGTATGGCAGTAAAGAAAAGGCAATGGAGGCAGTCTTGCAATCGACCGGAGATAGCAAAGAAATAAAACGGGAACAGGAGGAAAATACCGCAATCTACAAACAATTTGCGGCAGCAAAGGAAGCTGACAATGCAGATATGGCACATTCCGCCGTCGCAATGCTTGCAAAGAATTACAAAACCATGTTTGCACTGGATAATGCAAGAAATATCCTGCTGGATTTGGCAGAGGAGTATTCATCGAACGAAGCATTAGCCGCGATTACAGATAAACAATACGGCGCAGGATGCGCGGAATATATTGCGAATGCAATCAAACTTTATTATGGAATGTAAAAAATAGCCAAGGCTGTCAACGTCTCTTCGCTTCGTCGTTGACAGCCTGTTTCTGTAGTCCCCCTTTACCTATTTACTTTTGATTTTTTGTACTGCTGTCCCGCCTATTCGACTATCACCCCGCTCATACTATAATGGTATCCTCGTTTATCTGCCATGTTCAAAAAAACAAGCAGAAGTCGGACTTTCCTGCTCTTTTTCAGTCTATGACCCGGATTTCCTTAATCACCGGGCGATCTGCCTCTTCCACGATTCCAGTGGACGTATTCCCCAGAGTCTCGCAGATCTCATCCACGATCTCCATCCCCTCTGTCACAGTCCCAAAAGCGGCATACTCACCGTCCAGATGGCTGGAATCTTCCTGGACGATGAAAAATTGAGAACTGGCGCTGTCATAATTCTGAGAACGCGCCATGGACAATGTCCCCCTCGTATGCTTCAGCGGATTTTCTACTCCGTTTTTGGAAAATTCGCCTTTGACATTCGTATCCGCGCCGCCGCTGCCGGTTCCTGTCGGATCGCCGCCCTGCATCATAAATCCGTTGATGATTCTGTGAAACGTCGTGCCGTTGTAAAATCCCTCTTTTGCCAGATTCACAAAATTCGTCACCGTCAACGGCGCGGCATCCGCATCCAATTCGGCTTTTATCACGCCGTAATCCTGAAGTTCAATCTCCACATGATGTTTCCCGGACAGCGGCCCGGATTCTTCCTTTGCGCATCCAGTCATCATCCCTGCCAGACAGATAAGCGTCAGGCAGACTGCCAGTAATTTTCTCATCGTTCCCTCATTTCCAACCACCGGAAAGCCAAACCATCTCCCGTGATCTCTCCATTCTTCCCGCCATTCTGCCATATTCCTTTCCATTGCCGCAAAAAATCAAACATCCAAACGGCCTTTGACTGTCGGAATCCTTCGGCTTAATGGGCATCTCTTTTTTCAGGGACAGCGCCTGCCTTTTTGTTTCTTCTGTCCCTCGTTTGGCTCATTTCGGAAAATTATAGCACAGAATCTCTGATGCGTCCAGCTTGGTTTCTTTTATTCGCCCAAAACCCGCTCCAAAAATTCCTTCATACCGTTGCCCCGCCACTCATGGCCGCCGTCGTGGATGGAGTGAACGAGATCATCCGCTTTCTTATAGAGCGCAAAGGCCCGCTTCGCCGTCATAACCTGGGGATATACATTTTCCAGCCCCCGCGCCCCTTCCAGGGGATCCTTCTCCCCGCTCTCGATAAACAGCGCCCGCGGTGCAATCATAGCCCCCATGTCTCCCATGTCCACCGTCTCCCAGAGATGGGGGACAAAGTTGCAGGCACAGTTTTGAGGAAGGGACACCAGCGAATCCTTCATTCCATAAAAATAGCCGCTGGTGATGGCCGCTTTTACCCGCTCGTCGATGGCCGCCAGCCACAGGGTTTGCTGGCCGCCCCCGCTCATCCCGGCGCAGGCAATCCGCTCTCCGTCCGCATCCGGCCATGTCTGTGCCAGATCCATAAGGCACATCAGATCCCACACGGCAAGCCCGATCACCGACTGCCCAAAGCCGATGGCAAGCTGCAGCAGTTCCCGGTGGGAGCTTCCCCGGCGCATGGCCTCGTCTTCCGACTGCTCCGGAAATTCCCTTCTCTCCCCGCTTCCGCGCTCGTCCGGGCATAGCACATACCATCCCGCATCCGCCATCTCCTTTGCAAACGCCGTATCCACCGTCGTCTCTTTCCCGCCTCCGTGGCCGTGGGGATAAAGCAGCACCGGACGCTTCTTCTCCTCTCCTCCCTCTCTGTAGAGCCGGAAAAACGGCATCCAAACGCCGGGTTCCGTTTGCATCAGCCAGTATTCCTTTTTCCTGCCTTCCTCTTTCTCTGTCCGCACGCACCTGGCCTGCGGATCCGCCTTCACACACCGGTCAATACCGGAAATCTCCCTAAGGCGTCCGGCAGCCGCCTCCCGCCATGCGCGGTGTTCCTCCACGGTAGAGGCGCGAAATGCATACTCCCGACCGCAGGCATCATATTTTTTCTCAAAATATTCCAAACTGGTATAATACATATCTCTGCATCTCCTTTCGTCAAAACAGAATCCTCACCGGCCCCAAAAGTCCGGACGGTTCCACCGGAAGCGTCATAGACAGGGCATCTTTCTGCTGATGTACCAGCGTATTGGTCACAAGCACCGTAATCCTGTTCTTTCCCGGCTGCAGCAGCCGTCCCACCTCAAACCGGTACGGCGGCGCGATCCTGCACCCCGCATGGACGCCGTTTACCCATACGTCGGCCGTCTCGTACACATCGCCCAAATCCAGATATGCGATGCTGTCCGGCTCCTGGTCGGATCTGTTTTCTCCGTCCACACATTCTCCGGCTCTGTTTTGTTCCTTTTGTTCTTTTTCTCCCCCTCTTTCCGGCCACACCACAGTTGTCTCATATTTCATCGTGCCGGAAAAATCCGGCAGGAATGCGGAGGAAGTGATATTCTTTAAAGCAAACAATTCTTTCTCATAGATAAACAGATCCTCACCGGCCTTTTTCAGGAACAGCTTCCATGGGCCTTCCACCGTCTGCTCTTTTGCCGCGCCGGATGCGATGCGCGCAAGAAGCGCCTGTTCGCGCTGATCCGAGGCTGCCATCCCGCTGTCGGCGCAGACACAGATGATTTTCATCTCATATGCCGATAGGGAAAGAGGAATCCGGATTCCTCCGGCCGTCTTTTTGCATACAACCGATTTTAATCGGTTATCCCACGGATCGTATTCCACAAGAGACATGGACGGATCCACTGGAAGGGTCACTTCCGTCTCTGCGCCGTCTGTCACCGATTCGTTGAAAAACAGATAGTATTCGCCCTCTCGATGGATATAATGATAGTAACGCAGATATGGCTCCGGATGGGAGAGCGTCAGTTCAGCCGTCCGTTTCTTCATCACTTCTCCCAGTTCATCCAACTCCACCACTTCCGGTCTTGCTGCTTCCCATTCTTTCATGGTCCCGTCTTCTTCCAGGATCTTTGGCAGTGCATGGATGCTTAGGATGGAAAATCCCTCCTCTATCGCTTCCCTGCACCAGTCCGCAAGTTTTCTGGGAACGCAGCCGCACTCCGGCAGAATCAGCGCCCCCACTTCTTCCCGTCCGACATATACGTTATCTTCATAGACCGGCGCGCCGCAGGCCAGTTTTCCACCATGAATCGTAAGCGGAAGCAAAAGATCCACGGGCAGTACCTCATAATCCACCTGATTCTGCGCCAGGATCCGTCCCACTGTCTCAAACTGCATGACACGCCTGTCCATCCACTCCAAATCCGCCGTATACAGGATAGCCGCACAGGAACGATGAATCCCGCCGTCAATCAGGTGGCAGACACGGTTTAAGTAGCGCATCAGTTCTCCAAAATACGGAAACTGGGGATTCTTTCCCCTGGCATAAAAATGGGGCGGACAGTCCGGATCCGGAAAATCCTTCATGGTAAACGCATGGGGAACGTAATAATTAACGCCGCGCACCAGCATATGATCCACCAGCCATTTCATCCCTTTCACTCCTTCGGCCCATCCATACGCGCCGAATACTTCGCACATGGTACGCCCCTTCTTCTTGGGGTCGATATGTCCCAGGGAAGCTCCCATCTTCGCCAGCCCATGATGGAAAAATTCGCCATAGTACAGTTCCTTTCCGCCAATCCGATAAAACCCGGTATCATCCAGTTGGGGGCGGATCTGCTGCAGGACCACATCGATCCCCGCCATATCCTGACCCCAGAGCGCCCGAAAATAATGACCGGTTCCCAGTCCAAGTCTGGCATGGGTTCCGCCGTCTTCAATGACATGGCCGATATATTCCACACCGTGGGCACGGCACCATTCGCCGATCTGACCGCAGAAATTGGCTCCGTAGCATTGGGTCACATAGTCCATAAACTCCGCCCGCAGCTCTCCGGTGCGGTTTGCAGTCTGACCGACTGCATCTCCCAAAAACGCACGCCGGATACCCGTGTCCCAATCCTCAGACCGGCCGCTTTTTTTCTCTGCTTTTTCTGCCGGTTCTCCGTCAACGGTCTGCCACAGCGCGATCAGATTTTTGCAGAACGCATTGCCCCATTTTGCCTTCAGCATCTGTTCCAACTGCCTGCTCCACGGCAGATTCATCGTCGCCTGTCCAATGCAGGCATTATGCCCGTATTCCCCGCACACATTGCCGATCTCCGGCTCATCCGAAAAGAATCCGGCAAACGTTTTCCCAAAATCAGTTCCATATCTGGCATAATGGGGCTCGTATACCGTATCCAGGAAAAAGCGAACCGCTTCCCGGTCAAGCGGATTGATGTATCCCGGCCGCCCTGTACCCTGATCTGTGATCTTTAAGACAGTCACACACCAGAATCCCTCCGGCACGTCCCATTCCAGAAAATCTCCCCTGCGGCACGCAGAGATATCCAAAAGCTCTCCCATAAACCGCTCATTTTTCCGGTCTCTCCTGGCAGCCACCGCTCCCACAAATGTTTCGTTTTTTTCCAGCTTCACCAAAAAAGACGCTTCCCGCATGGGGCCGACCACATCCACCGTATAACGGGTAAGGTATTGCTTCCGATGGGGAGAATCCTTTCCGATCTGTCCGTTGCAGTAGCCGCTGGGAAAATGGGCGTCATCCAAAACCCAGACGCGCATCCCCAATTCTCTGGCCCTGTCCATGATAATATCCATATCTCTCCACCAGCCGTCTCCCAGAAAATCCGGATGCGGTCTGGACTCCACGCAAACCGCCCCTATCCCGCAGGCATGTATTTTTTCCATCCCCTCTTCCAACAGCTCCCTGCTCTCCCCATGCTGCCAGAAAAACGGAAGAATATAATTCTCTCCGCTTCCTTCCAATACTTCTCTCAAACGCCGCTCCATCTTTTCTCCTTTCCGTCTCCACATCCCATTAGGTAATTGCGGAACTCTCAAGACCGCATAAATCCTATCCTTTTAAGCTCTGATCCACTCATCGCTCCTCACCAATTTTCCTTCTCTCGGAAGCCATTCACAGGCCGGAGGGAGCGAACCTTTTTTCTGGCGGGCTTTGAAAAACGTCGGTACTTGATTCTTTCAGCCCGCAAGGGCGCAAGGATAATGAAATCCAGAATTTCATTACCCTTAGAATCCTTAGTACCGCTGCGTTTTCAACATGAACACGCAAAGACTTACGCATGCCATAGTCTATGTTCGTTCATGTTTCTGAGCGAGAGCATCCCGCCAGGGAAAGGTTCGCTCCCTTCGGCCGTCCAGGTTTTCACTTCAAAACCGCTCTCCCTTCCAATGAGCTTCGCAATCACCTAATTCCAAATTCCCTTTTGAGCGCCTCCCATCTCTCCCTTTCCTTATCCGCTGCCAACGCCCCCGGATGGTAAATGCAGTGCTGGAACACATCCGCATCCTTCAGCACTTCGTCCAGCTCGCCATGTTTCTTTTTCTTACTGCTATGATGATACACGGCGCTGCAGATCTGTTCCACTTCCCCGTCCTCAAAACTCCCCATGGATATCAGAACCTGTCTCGCCATCTCGGCCCCTTTGTGCGCATGGTCCTTTGTCTCTCCTGCAGAATACGTGTAAATATCGTGCATCATCCCGGCGATCACCGCCAGTTCCACATTCACTCCCCGCTTCATGGCAATCATGGCGCAAAACTGGGATACCCCATATAGATGGATGCAGGCATCCCGTTTCTCATTCTCCCCCGCCAATCCCCGGATTACACGATCCATTTTCTCCCTGACACGCTCTATTCTATCCAACCCGTTTTCCTTTCTGGCTTCGCAATCCCCGATTCTCTCCCCTGCCAAACATGCCGCGGCCGCTGGCCGTATGCTCGCCTGTGTCACCCGATTCTTGTAAATCGCCAGCTTCTGCTGTACGCCTCCAAAAAGCCGCAGCTTCCTTCATTTTTGTCAATCCGAAGCCCCACATACATCAGTTCGGCCCCGCTGTACGCGATACCTGTCTCTTCGCAGCGATAATACGCCTCTTCCTCCAGTCCCTTCAACTTCAGATGGCGGACGTGATACGTCACCGCTCCCCTGATCTGGAAATACGTCAGGAAAAACCGTTTCTTATCCTGGGACAGGAATAAAAAGGATGCGTCATCCCCCTCGAAGGGACTTTTCAGCCGATACAGATCCGCTGACGGTACAAACTCCCGCAGTTCTTTGTAGACGGCCACCTGTTTCTTTACTTCCTCTTTTTCTTCTTCTGTAAATTTCGTCAGATCCAGTTCATAACCAAAATTGCCGCTCATGGCCACATCCGCCCGCATGGAAAGCGGCGTCGTCCGTCCTGTCTGGTGATTCGGCACCGCCGATACATGGGCGCCCATGGCAGATACCGGATACACCATGCTCGTACCGTACTGGATATAAATGCGCTCCACCGCGTCCGTATCGTCGCTGGTCCAGGTCTGCGGCATATAATACAGCATCCCCGGATCAAAACGCCCTCCGCCGCCGGAGCAGCTCTCAAACAGGATATCCGGATGGGCCGATGTGATGGCTTCCATGACCCGGTACAGTCCCAGCATGTACCGATGTCCAAACTCCCTCTGCCTTCCCGCCGGAAGAGACGGAGAGTAATACTCGGTCATATGGCGGTTCATATCCCACTTTACATAGGAAATCGGCGCATGATCCAGCACATGATTGATCGTCTGTATGATATAATCGCAGATTTCTGTCCGGGATAAATCCAGGATCAGTTGGTTCCTTCCCTCACACGGTACGATCCCCGGAATCTGGATGGCCCAATCCGGATGGGCGCGGTACAAATCGCTGTCCACGGAAATCATCTCCGGCTCAAACCAAAGGCCGAAGGCCAGCCCCTTTTCACGTACCCTTTCCGCCAGCCCCTTTAATCCATGGGGCAGTTTTTCCCGATATTCGACCCAGTCGCCCAGGGATGTGTGATCATCGTCCCGCTTTCCAAACCATCCGTCGTCCAGAACCATCAGTTCGATTCCCAGGCGCTTTGCTTCCTCGGCGATCTCCAAAATCTTTTCCTCTGTAAACTGAAAATATGTGGCCTCCCAGTTATTCACCAGAATCGGCCGTTTCTGATCCCGATACGTTCCGCGGCATAACCTCGTCCGATACAGCCTGTGATACGTGCGGGACATCTCTCCCAGCCCGTCTCCGGAAAATACCAGAACCGCCTCCGGCGTCTGGAAGCTCTCCCCGTCCGCAAGCTGCCAGGAAAACATCTGGGGATGAATCCCGATCTGGGCGCGCACGCCGCCGCAGGAATCCACCTCGGCAGACGCGATAAAATTGCCGCTGTATACCAGGCTGAATCCATAGACATTTCCATGATCTTCTCCGGCGTCCCGCTCCATCAGCGCCATAAATGGATTCTGCTGATGGCTGCTGGCCCCTCTGCGGCTTTCTGCCGCCGCACATCCGCTGCGAAGCGCCGTCCTCTCCACATGCCGCTCTCTGGCCCAGGCGCCCGGCAGCGTCAATAGATCATATGCCTGTGCCGGAAAATCCACACTGGCCGACAGCGCCCGATCCAGCGTGACAGTTTTTCCCGTATGATTTTCAAAGCGGACGCTTCTGGCGATGGCGTCAAGACCGGTAAAAACCGTAAAGGAAAGGATTACCTTCAGCCCGCTTATCCTGTCCCGGCAGGAAAGAAAGAGGGTCTGCGCCTCCGAATCTTCCTCCGTATACGTGGCCGGAAGCCCGGAAAGCTCCGGTTTTCCCCTCACAATTTCATATCCTTCATACAGCAGTTCCCCCGCCAGACAGCCATCCTCCCGCTCCGCCCCATAGGCGGGGCCGCGAAAATCCGAACGGCAGGCAGACGGATACTCCTGTGGCATGGTATCCAGAGAATAGGATTTATCTTCCCGATCCGGATTGGGAGAAAAACTCATGTTGCCGGAAACATAGGCGTTGTCCGGCCGGATGGACGCCAGTTTTCTGCCCCAGTACAGATGCGTCAGGTATTTCTCCTTCTCAATCCCGATGATGTAACTGGTATGCGGGGTCGTCATATGAAACAACCGATTTTTCTCATCAAATAGTATCATGGGAACCTCCTTCTGTAACCGTTCCCCACTTCGGAAACGGCTCCCTCATTTCTATACGATCGTTCTATGTGATATCAGACACATGTTCCGTCCTGCTTCCCCGATTTTTCAAACAAGTCCACCTGCTTTAAATCAATCAGGCACACCTGTGCGTTGGCCCCGTCCACCGGACGATTGAACAGGATCTGATCGCCCTTTCGATTAAAGGAAGGATGCAGATGATGTCCTCCATCCTTCGGCGTCCCGGTATTGGCCAGCACTTTCATGGCTCCCGTCTCCCCCTGGATCAGATACACCTGATTCGGACTCTCATTTCCCCAGTAGCTGATCCGGTCCGCACAGAACCACTTCTTATCCCTGGATACTCCCGGATGCAGAAGCTGCTCCCCGCAGGCCACCGGCGCGAACTGATGGCCGTCCTTGCTTCCCATCATCACATGGTGGGGCAGTTTCATGAAAATCATATTTTCTCCGTCTGCCGTCCAGACTTCATGGGTGATCCATTCCCCTTCCTGTTCCACATAATAGGGCCTTGCCGCACCGGACCTGCGGTCAAACATCCACATCCTCTGCAGCGCGTCTCCCCCGGTCTCATGGATAAAGAAAATGAGATTCGAATCCGTGGGGCATACCTGGGTATGGCCCAGGGTATAATCACTGCGGAATACCACCTCGCTCTTTCCCGTGACAGGATCCATCACCACCAGCGCATAGATGCAGCTTTCCAGCTTATAGCTGCATACAATCGTACCGTCTTTGCTGGTCGTCAGATGACCGGTGATCCTGCCTCCCTTTGGAAGCGCGCCGATCTCCGTGATCGTCTTATCATCGCAGTCCAGACGGCAGACCACATCTCCCTTCGTCATTACCCCGTAATTTTCAAACCGATCCATGGCAAATCCCGTATAGGAACTGTCCGCCATCAATTCATAATCGCCGCTCTCCACATGGGCGCGGTACAGCTCGTTTTTCTTTTCGCCCACTTCTTTATTAAAGAAAAAATACTGGTCATCCACGGTAAAATTTTCCGTCGTAAAATATAACTTTGTATTCTTTTCCGGACCTGCCGTATACTGTCTGATCACATAACCGGTCCCCTCATCCACGTACGTTCTAAGTTCATTCTTCATGATTTCTCTCTCCATTCTGCCAGGTCCGCGCATTATTTTTCGATTCGCCGCAGTCAAAGCATGCCAAAACATTCCTTCCGGCATCTGCGTCCCCGCTTTTTTCCCTACTCCCTGCCTGCGCCGTGGCGGACGGCTGTATTTTTTTGGAATACTTTCATTGTATCAGATTCGAACCCGGTTGCAATGGAGTATCCTTTTCTGCTTTGCCCTTGCATAGAGTCGGAAAATTCCATTCCTTTTTTCCGATTTCTTTCATCCTGGCATGAAACACACGGCCTTTTGCCCCTGGCACCATTCTATGAAAAAAATCAGGGAAAATCCATTGCACTTTTTTTACTTTCTTAACTGATTTTGACTTTATTGTTCGCTTATCTATACGCCAAAATCCCACCCGCGGATTCCGCCTCCTGCATAAATCTTTATTTTCATTTTGCTTATGATTTATTTCCCCATGCGTTTATGGTGTTGATTTGACAAAATAGCAGGACAAACGCATGAGTAAATAAACTGTGAACGAAATGAAAACCCGGACGGCCACAGGGAAGCAAAGCGTTTTCCATCGGGACGCTTGCGCTTATAGAAAACGTAGCGGTACATAAGATTTTTCTCCGCTCCGTAGGAGCTGGAAAAATCAAGTACCGACGTTTTCTAAAACCCTCTGGAAAATGCTTTGCTTCCCTGCGGCCTGTATATAATCAGCCTGAAAGAGAGAAAAGCCACATAAATCTTGATTTTTAGCACTGCATGAATATCTGCCCTAACTAGTTTGTTTGTTTTTGCAGGATAGAAACAGGCGGGTGGGCGCGTACTTTTTTTCTGGCGGGCTTTGAAAAACGTCGGTACTTGATTTTTCCAGCTCTTATGAACGCAGAAAAATCTTAGTACCGCTACGTTTTCAACAGGAACAATCGAAAAAGTATGGCAAACTGTATACTTGTCGGTTCATGTTTCTGAGCGAGAGCGCCCCGACAGGGAAAAGGTACGCGCCCTCCCGCCGTCCGGGTTTGCATCTTGTTCACACATTGTTTACTCATGCGTTTGTCCTGACAAAATAGGCTTGCATATTTCTCTTACCATGGTAAAGTAGAGGTAGCAGCAAATATTCCACACCCGGAAACATATTTGTTTTTCCGCGGGAGTCTGTTTCGGCGCGGTCTCTGCAGACTTCCGATACATAAAAGCCGCGCAGAAATGAGGGATATGATGAATCAGACGGAAACCAAAACAGCGGCATCCATAAGCTGCGGCGTCATCGGCTATAGCTGGGCGCTGAAATTTGCCATGGGAGGATATCGGGTTTATGCTTATAACCGGAGCGCGGCGTCATCAAAAACGGCCCAAATGCGCATCGAAGAAAGCATGGCGTCACTCCTGAAAAACGGCGTGCTGGATGAGGAAAAAAGAGAAGAAATCCGAAGCCGCATCCACTACACCACCTCCATCCAGGAAGCGGTATCCCATGCCGCATTTATCCAGGAATCTTCTTCGGAGCATTATGAAGTCAAACACGAACTGATCCGAGAAATCGAAACCTGGGCTCCAAAAACTTCCATCATCGCCAGTTCCACTTCCGGTCTTTTAATCACAGAGATCGCCAAATATGCCAAGCATCCAGAGCGTTTTGTCGGCGGCCATCCCTACAATCCTCCCCACCTGATCCCTCTGGTGGAAATCACCAAAGGGGAAAAGACCGAAGACTGGGCCGTCTCCCGTGCAAAGGAATTTTATCAGTCCATCGGAAACGAACCCGTCGTCCTGCAAAAGGAAGCCCTCGGCTTTATCTGTAATCGTCTTCAGATGGCCCTTTATCGGGAAGTCTGCCATCTCGTCATGAATGGCGTGTGCAGCGTGGAGGATGCTGATAAGGCCGTCACCTTCGGGCCAGGCATCCGGTGGGGCATCATGGGACCTTCCATGATCTTTGAGCTGGGTGGCGGCGCGCACGGTGTATCCGGGTTAATGGAACATCTCAATGATTCCATCTCCCTTTGGCTTCAGGATATGGCAGACTGGAAAGAATTTCCAAAAGACTGGGCCAAAATCGCCCAAAAAGGTGTGGAAGAGGAACTCTCCCACAGAAACGCTGAGATAGGCAACACCCACGCCTCCCTGGAAGAATACCGGGATAAAATGCTGATTGAAATTTTGAAACTGCATCATAAATTGTGACACGCAAAAAACCGCCCGCTTCCTGCCTGACGGCACAGCGGACGGTTTCATATTTTAATGGAACACGATACACTTCCCATACCAGGTCTCCCCGGTACTGCTCGCATCTGTCACTCAATCATAATGTATTTCTTTGTCTCAACGGCGGACGTCTCGTTCTTTTTCGGAACAGTCAGTGTCAGAAGACCATGCTTAAATTCAGCCCGGATCTCGTCTTCCTTGACATCCTCACCCACGTAGAAACTTCTCTCACAGGCTCCTTCATAGCGTTCCCGCCTGATGTATTTGCCCGTTGTCTTTTCGTTCTCTTCTTTTTCCACACCTTTTTCTGCATGGATCGTCAGATATCCGTCTTCCAAGGATACTTTGACTTCTTCTTTCTTAAAGCCCGGCAATTCCAAAGCAAGCTCATAGGCATCCTTCTTTTCCCGGATATCGGTTTTCATCAGATTCTTTGCACGACGGCCATACAGCTTTTTCTCCATTTTCTTTTCTTCTTTTTCATTGAAAAATGGAAAATGACTGAAATCATCAAAAAAGTCATCAAACAAACTCTCACCGAAAATACTAGGTCTTAACATAAGTCATTCCTCCTTGTTTTCACAGACTATCTATGTCAAAAGAATATCTTCTGTACCTTTCCGTCCCACCTGCCTAAGATGTACTGTGCAATTATACTGCCCCATCCGTCCCTGAAACGGATTTTTCCGGTATGGACATTCTCCTTATTTTCTCTCTGATTTTAACCTGGCCAAGACTGTTTGCCTGGCCCCTTCAATACTCTCTCACTGTTGGGGACACGGTGAAATCCCGTGTCCCCATCTCCCTGACATCAGCCTTCAATGGAAATATATTTCTTATCTTCTACGGCTGGTTTTTCTTCTTTCTTCGGAACCAGCAGCTTCAGTGTGCCGTCTTCAAATTTTGCCTTAATCTCTTCCTGTTTAACCTCTTCTCCCACATAGAAACTACGGCTAAACGTTCCACTGTAACGCTCTCTTCTGATGTAATTTCCCTCGTTATCTTTCTCATCTCTGTTCTGGTTCGTGCTGGCCTGAATTGTCAGATAACCATCTTTCAATTCTGCCTTCACATCCTCTTTTTTCACTCCGGGCATATTCATCGTCAGTTCGTATCCCTGATCGGTATCTTTGATATCGGTACTCATATACCCATTTCTGTATCCTCTGTCATAACTTTCAAACGGGAATCTGAAAAAATCATCCAATAAACTTTCTCCAAAAATACTAGGCATCAACATAAGTCATATCTCCTTTCCTACTTAAAAGACATTCTACTGTATTTGCACGATCGGAGAAACCCGAGGTGTTATTTGTTTATGAACTTCTGGTAGTGGGAATCTTTTCTTTTTCCCTCTTCCTTTGTTCTAGCTGTACTATAACACTTATTGTTAGCACTGTCAAGAGGTGAGTGCTAATTTTTTTGTGAAAAAATTGTGAAGTCCCATATTTTCCTGATTTTACGGGCTTCACACCATTTTTTTGAATTTCCATTGGATACTCCGCTTTGGCAATCTTACTATCAATCCCCTTCTTTTTTGATACGATTACAGGCTTCCATCATCACATGGATATTGGTGCGTCCCGTGATATACTGCACTACTTTTATCCCACATCCCAGATCCGCCGTTCTGGTACATGCCATATGTATTTCTTCCTTCTATGTGGTAGATTAATCAAGGCAAATGGCAATATAATTTTCTATCTTTATCCTGTTCCAACTCAATCACATTTAAAGTGACCAGCTCAAGGTTTCACAAAAACGAACCGGCATTGTTTTTATTGCCTGAACAAACCATATTGTAGCTGAAATCAGGTTAAATCATAAACAAAAACAGACCCAATATTATTATGAAGACTGATCGAACTACGCAAAATCCAAAGGATCTCTATTAAAAAATTTTTTCTCCATCTTGTAGCATAAAAAAGATACATGTTATAATGGAAAGCATCACGAATACACTGGGTACCACACCCCATTAAATGGAGGAACATAGATACTATGAAAATTGAAGGAAATGAAAAAGAATTGGCCGCCATGTCAGAATTTCATAAGGGAAACCGCGCTGAGGGATTAAAACTCCAGGAAGAATTTGCATCTGAATTCAGAAAAGCGTATGCGGATCGCGACCACTGTCCATGCCAAAAAGCATGCAGATATCATGGAAACTGCAAAGAATGTGTAGCCATACATAGGGCGCATCAGGAACACGTTCCCAATTGTATGCGTCCTATTATAAATAAAAAGCTGAAAATCCTGTCCGCACTTACGGAACACACCTTGGCAAATGAAATTGAACCACCGAAAGAAATCCTGCGTAAAGAATTTCAGCAGGTGTAAAAAGCGGCGCCTCCAAAGTTAAAAAACGTCCCTCGCTGAGCGGAGGGCGTAAAATTTTCTGTGTCTATGGGGAAAAATCTTCTTTGATAAGAACCAGATATGTATAATTGTATTGTCCGAATTTCTGGTTTTCTGCTGTCGAATTATTTATCTGATAATAGTATTGCCCAT
>DVJD01000081.1 GCA_018710785.1 Candidatus Fimimorpha excrementavium | reverse complement strand
AACCTGAAGCCTTATGAATACTTCGAATATCTCCTGACAGAAATCCCGAAGCATATGGAAGATAAGGATTATAGTTTTTGCGAAGCTCTGCTGCCCTGGTCACCGGCTTTGCCGGAGAGATGCCGGAAGCATACAGGAAGCAGCCAGCCTTCCTAAGAATAATCTTTAATTTTCAAAGGACATTCCTAACTGAGAGCATTGTCGCATAAACGGTAGAAAACTGCAAGGTACGCACTATCTACCGTTTACATGAGTAATGCCGCATCAGCCCTCATCGGGGCCTGCGTACGGATATTTCTAAAAAAAGGAGCATCCCCTCACCGCTTCGATTGTTCAATCATAAACGATGAGGGGATGCTCCCTTTTTATTTTTTCATTCCGTCCAGGAACGGTGAACCCCACGCTAATGTGCTGCCCGCAAAAGATCCAGCAGTCTCTGGAAATAATCCGGCAGCGGCGCTGTGAATTCCATGTATTCTCCTGTCCTCGGATGAACAAATCCCAGTATATAGGCATGGAGGGTCTGCCCCTTTAAGAAGGAGTAGGGGCATTTTGCCGGTCCGTAAACCGGATCGCCCACCAGCGGATGACCGATACTCGCCATATGGACACGAATCTGATGGGTACGCCCTGTCTCCAGGCGGCATTCAATCCAGGTATAGGTTCCAAAGCGTTCCATAACCCGATAATGGGTCACCGCGTCTTTTCCGTTTCTATAATTGACCGCCATTTTTTTTCTATCCGTAGGGTGACGGCCAATGGGGGCATCCACCGTCCCCTCCTCTTCTTTCAAATTTCCATGAACCACAGCATAATACCGCCTCGTGATGGAATGCTCTTTTAACTGGGCCGCAATGCTGTTATGGGACATATCATTTTTGCAGACAATCAGTACGCCGGTGGTATCCATATCAATGCGATGGACAATTCCGGGCCGAAGCACGCCATTGATTCCGGAGAGCTGATCATGGCAGTGATACATCAGCGCATTTACCAGAGTCCCGCTGTAATGGCCCGCTGCCGGATGCACCACCATTCCTTTGGGTTTGTTTACCAGAATCACATCCTCATCTTCATATAGGATTTCCAGGGGAATATGTTCCGGCTCAATTTTGGGTTCCACAGCTTCCGGAATCAAAACGGATATCCGGTCTTGACTGCATAGTTTATAGCCCGGTTTGACAGCGCCATCATTCCGTTTTACATTTCCTGTGCCGAACAGTTTTTGAATATAGGAGCGGCTCAGATCCGGCATAACCTCACTCAAAAATTTATCAATCCGCTTCCCCTCTTCTTCGTCCTCCACCACAATCGTCTGCCATTCTTCGGATTCCATCTCTCTGTTTTTTTCTTCCGCCATGTTCACCTCAACTTGTCTCAGACCGATTCGTTATCATTGGCCTTTTTCTTCTCTCTTTTCGGAAAAATTTCCTGAATATCCTCTTCCTTATAATAGAACAGATATAAGAGAATCAAGATAACCGCGGAAACTGTAATGTAACAGTCCGCCACATTGAAAATCGGAAAATCGATGGCCACCACATATACAAAATCAATCACATACTGGTGGAGCACACGGTCAATTAAATTTCCCACGGCGCCAGCTGCCAAAATCACACTCAGCACCCGAAACGGCAGAAAATGTCTCCGCCTGGGAAGCCTGTAAAAGAACCATCCGAGGAAAATCAAAATGATCGGTGTCAGAATGTAAAACAAAATCTGCTGATTCTGCATGGTTCCAAATGCGGCGCCTCTGTTTTCATAATAATACAATTCCAGAATCCCATCCAGGAGAACATAGGGACGATTTCCCTTCAGATGGACTACCGCCAGCCATTTCGTCCACTGATCCAAAGCCACCAGCACACAGATGGATAAAATGGCAATCACATATTCCAAAATTCTATTTTTACTCTTCATTCTTTTCCCTCACACATCCGATATATTCCAGCCCCTGAAGCATTTCCTCATCGGAAACCTCGGAACTGATATAGGCTTCCCCTATGGAGGAAAGAAGAATAAAACGGATCTTTCCGCCCCTCATCTTTTTATCACTCTTCGTGGCATTCAGCACCGCGTCGGCATCCAGACCGCTTACACGGACGGGCAGCTCATACATGGACAGCACCTGTTCCATATCATCCAGCTCTTCTTTTGAAAGGGTTCCTTTTTTCCAGCTGATATACGCCGCAGCCACCATTCCCACGGAAACACACTCCCCGTGATACATGGAAAAATGAATTTGCTTTTCTATGGCATGTCCCAGCGTATGCCCGAAATTCAAAAGGGCCCTGACCCCCTTTTCCGTGGGGTCTTCCTCCACGATATCGCCCTTGCAGTGGCAGTTTTCCATGGCCATATGGATCAAAGCATCCACAGATCTGCCTTTTACGGCTTCTCCGTTTTCTTTGAGCCATCCATAGAAATCCTTATTTCGAATCAGTCCGTGTTTGATGACCTCTCCCATGCCGGAAAGATAGATTCTCCGATCCAGGGTATCCAGTGTGTGCATATTCATATACACCAGTTTCGGCATGCAGAAGGCACCCACCATGTTTTTATAGCCGTCAAAGTCCACCCCTGTCTTTCCGCCGATGCTGCTGTCGGCCTGGGAAAGCAGTGTTGTAGGTACCTGGATAAAATCGATGCCTCTCAGATATGTGGCAGCCGCGAATCCGGTCAAATCACCCACCACGCCGCCGCCAAGGGCCACCAGAACATCCTGCCGTTCAAATTTATACTCGATGAGAAATGTATACAGCTGGCGCACCACATCCAGATTTTTATGTTCCTCTCCGGCAGGAAAGGTGAATACCACCGTCACGCCGGAAAGCGGCCGGAGAAGTTCTTTCACCACTTCCGCGTAATGGTCTCCTGTATTGGAATCTGTCACAATACAGACCCTTCTGCCCTGATATCCCAGGCGCTCCATCTCCTGAAGAAGAGGTGCAAACTGGTTCTGAATCACGATATCGTAAATCGGTTTTTTCTCTTTATGAATTGTAATACGTTCTGCCATCTCGTTTCATCCTTACTTTCATCATTTTCCATCCGTAAACTGCGCATTCTTATACAAAAACATCCACTTCTGCAAAATAGCGTCCCTTTTTCGTTTGGTTCGCCAGACCGCGATAGATAAACTTACCGTATCCCCGCACAGATATGACATCATTTTCCTTCAGCAAACAGCTCGCTGAGGATATCACCCTGCCGTTGACAAACACCTTTTCCCCTTTAATCAGTCCCACCATGGCAGACCTGGATGTATGAAATGCCAGGCTGATGACAGCATCCAGTCTGGCTGATGCAATGCTTCCGCGGATCCGTTTCAGTCTGGGTTCATAGGAAAAGGAGGCTTTCTCTTCCCTCTGGCAGCGTACACTGGTGCGGCGCACCCGATCCAGGTGTTCCTCGATATATGAGGCAATCCCTTCCAGACAAAATACAAAGGCCCCGTCCTCCTGCACAAGAATATCGCCGATCTTGCTCCTCTCAATCCCCAGTCCCAAAAGTGTGCCCAGATAATCCCTGTGGGACAGTTCTTCCGCGAACTTCAGCTGAACGGGACGTATCCTCAATAGCGACAAAGGAGCCGGGTATTCATACCCAACTCCTGATGGTACAAAACAAACCATTTTACGCTCTGCAAATGGATATCCGCCATCAAAATGATAGGATACGGCGGGCATCTCCTCTTTCAGAGATAAAAAGATACTCTGTTCATTTAAATTTAAAAAATCACTAAATACCGGATATTCCCTCTGAAAACACGTATCAGCCAAATCCTTGAGATGCCGCAGTAAAATCTGTTCTTCCCTTGTCATAATTACAGATTCAGGTTCAGGGAAGATAAATCAATGGTATCTCCCAGAAGGTTTGTAAAATCACCGGACAATTCTACGGAACTCGGAGTCACAATGAAAATTTTCTTTGAAATCTTCTGAAGATTTCCTCCCATCGTATAGCAGGCGCCGGATGCAAAATCAATGACACGCTGCGCAGCATCCACATTCATGCCTTCCAGGTTCAAAACCACACTCTTTCCCTGAAGAAGGATATCCGCTATTTCATTGGCGTCCTCATATCCCTTCGGCATAATCATGCACACTTCTGACTGCTTGGTTGTTGTTGATCTCATTGGCACCACCTTACCTGACTTTGAAGCTCTTCCCCTGGATGCAGTCTGGGCCTCTTCTTCAGCCGCAGCAGCATCGTCATAAGAGGACTGGCTTGATTTACGGAACTTTGTTGTTTTATTTTTAGCCGGTCCGTCATAGATTTCATCGTCCATATCTTCATCATCGAAGTCATCGAAATCATCATCCGGCATTAATTTTGCTTTGTTTAAAAAACTGTCCAAAAAACTCATCGTTTTACACTCTCCTATCTTTTATTTAGCGAGAACCAAACAGGCCAGTCCCCACCCGTACCATGGTCGCACCTTCTTCTATCGCAACTTCATAATCGCCTGTCATGCCCATAGACAACTCAGACATATCTACATTATCAATGTTTTTCTCTTTAATGTCAACAGATAATTGATATAATTTTTTAAAATATATGCGATTTTCCTCCGGATTCTCAACAAAAGGAGCGATCGTCATAAGTCCGCAAATATGGATGCCAGGAAGAAGCGCGATTTCTCTCACCGCGGCCTCCGTATCCTCCAAACGGAACCCAAACTTGGACTCCTCCTCTGCCACATTGACTTCCAAAAGTATCCGGACCGTCACCCCTTTTTTCTGTGCTTCCTTGGAAATCTGCTTTGCCAGGGAAACACTGTCCACCGAATGAATCCGTTTCACCTTTCCCACAATATATTTCACTTTATTCTGCTGAAGATGACCAATCATATGCCAGGAAACTCCCGGTCCGATTTCCTCGATCTTATCACAGAGCTCCTGCACCCGGTTTTCTCCGAAGACCTTCTGTCCGCATGCCATTGCCTCCCGAATCATGGACACCGGTTTAAACTTGCTCACCGCAATCAATGTCACAGAATCCTGAGAACGTCCGCTTCTCTCACAGGCTCTACGGATGTTTTCCCTGACCCTCTCAAAATTCTCCTCCAAACAAACCTTTTCTTCCATCTTCCTGCTCCTTTCACCATTTACTAATTTTAGATAATTGCGAAACTCTATAGGCCGCATAAATCCTCACTTTTTGAGCCTTACCATCTTCATTGCTCCTCACCAATGCTTTTGTTTGCGGAAACCATTCACAGGCCGGAGAGAGCGAACCTTTTTCC
>DVJD01000080.1 GCA_018710785.1 Candidatus Fimimorpha excrementavium | reverse complement strand
CCGGTGTAGATCCTGAGACACTGTTAACATACTATTCCATGGTTTTCCAGGATGTGGTGCTGTTTCGGGATACGGTAATGGAAAATATCCGTCTGGGACGCCGGGGTGCTACAGATGAGGAAGTCATTGCTGCTGCTAAAGCAGCCCGGTGTGATGAATTTATACAAAAGCTCCCGCAAGGTTATCAGACTATGATCGGCGAAAATGGCTCCACCCTCTCCGGCGGTGAACGGCAAAGAATCTCCATCGCCCGCGCTCTTTTAAAGAATGCGCCGGTCATTCTCCTGGATGAGGCCACTGCCAGCCTGGATGTGGAGAATGAGAGCGCTGTTCAGGAAGCTCTTTCCCGCCTGCTTCAAGGCAAAACGGTACTGGTCATCGCCCATAGAATGCGTACCGTCGCCGGGGCAGACCATATCGTCGTGCTGGAAAATGGCTGTATAGCCCAGCAGGGAACCCCGGAAGAACTGATGGAACAAGGAGGGCTTTACCGGCGCATGGTAAAACTTCAAAAAGAAACATCACAGTGGAAGTTGGGGGATGGAATAGCAGTATCCCCGCATCTCTAACCGTTCGTTTCCAAGCTTACAGCCCCAGCTCATTCACCCAGTCCTGAACATCCGCTTCGCTCACTCCTGACCGGAACCGCATGCCTTCCTGCCACTCTCCGGTTCCTGCCAGGTCCGCCAGAAGACTGCCGCTTTCGCCCAGACCTGAGGAAGAAGAGGTACAGAACGGAATCACCGTTTTTCCGGTGAAGTCGTTGGCTTCAACGAATGTATCCACCGGCCATGCCGCGATGCCCCACCAGATCGGATATCCGATGAAAACGGTATCATAGGAATCCCAGTTATCTACAGTGGCGGACACCAGTTCCACATCTCTCAAACTTTCATCCGCATGTTCCTGAGATACACGGCTGTTTTCATCCGTCCAGTCCAGATCGTCGCTGGTGTATGGCTGAGCCGGTTCCAATTCAAAAAGGTCTCCGCCGGTGGCATTGGCGATGGCATTGGCCACTTCCTCCGTATTTCCCGTTGCGGAATAATATACCACCAGTACATTTCCGGATTCTGAAGTATCCGAAGCAGCATCCGCTGTCTCGTCCGTGGCTGCCTGTGTCTCTGCCTGTGTGGTCTCTCCGGCGGAAGCTTCTTCTGTCTCTGCCTGTGTCGTTTCCGCGGCAGACGTGGTCTGTGCTTCTGTCTGAGTAGCCTGTGCTGTGGTGCTGCCCTGACTTTCTGTCGCGCTGGAACCGCATCCCGCCAGAAGGCTTACTGCTGCTGCGCCAGCAAGGATCATGGAGAATACTTTTTTCGCTTTCATTATAATCACGTTTCCTTTCCGAATTTTTTGTATTTATTATCTTGTTTCATCTATCTGAAACTGCGGGGGGTACGGAATTTCCCATTTGTCATCCGGCATAAGCCTACGGAAAATGTGTTCCGCGTCATTTTCTTCCAATCTTTTGGATACCTTTTCCAAGATAATGGCCGAGAAAAATGAACATTCCCATGGCTGCAGTATAATCGAGAATAAAAAGAAGCACCGGCTCCGAATAATCAAAAAACACAAAATGCACCCGCATCAGCATATAGCTCAGTAAGTCTCTCTCTATAAATGCATAGAGTCCATATACAGCGATGGCAGCGCCCAAAAGCCTGGCGGTCCATGTCCTCGTGTTTTTCTTCCTGTCCATCTCTGGCTTTGGAAGCATTTTTCCGGCTGCGCCGAGTATGACACGCCAGTGAAGTCCCAGATGAAGGGACATCAGGACAAAGCCCCAGTAAGCGCAAATCATGTGAACCGTTCTCGCTGGGGCGCTGATTCCCCGAATCCTTATGAATGCAAATACATGCCGGGAGATGGCGATTCCGTTTACCATGGAGCCGAGGATACTGAAAAGGATGAATGACAAACAGCACAAACATGGCTGCACCGATCCATTCGTGTGCTGCCTCTCCCACCATCCCATAGGGCATGAGAAGCAAAAGCGCTATGGTCAGCAGGACATCGATGATCATCTTTAATTTCTGCATTTTCATAATCGTCTGTTTCTCCCGTTTTTTCTATTTTAATTCACACCAGTTTAAGAACATTTACTTCTGTTCATCCACCGGCGGAACCATCGTCACATATTTCTCCAGCAGTTCCGGTGTGCTGGTGTAATATCTCTTATTCTGATCCAGTGTGCCGATCTCTGCCATCTCTTCCTCCGTCAGGCTGAAGTCAAACAGAGCAAAGTTATCGCGGATGTGATCCGGATTCTTCGATCCCGGAATCACCACATTGCCGTCCTGAATGTGCCAGCGCAGGATGATCTGGGCCGGACTCTTTTTGTATTTCTCTCCCAGCTTTGCGAATACCGGTTCCTGCAGCAGAGCCGCGTCCCCATGTCCCAGCGGATACCAGGCCTGAATCACCATATCGGACTTGGCCAGAAATGCTTTCAGCTTCTTTTCCTGATCATAGGGGTGAACCTCTGTCTGGAGGATCGCCGGTTTCACTTCACAGATGTCAAGGATCTCCTGAATCTGCTTCTCATTGAAATTGGAAAGTCCGATGGCCTTTACCTTTCCCTCTTTATAGGCCTTTTCCATCTGGCGGTAACCTGCCACATAATTCCCCGCTGGCTGATGGATCAAAAGCAAATCAATATAATCGGTATCCAGTCTCGCCAGCGTCTTCTCCACCGCATCGTCCTGCTCGTAGAAAGATGGCCACAGCTTCGTCTCCAGAAAAATCTCACTGCGGTCCACACCGGATTTTTTCATGGCGCGTCCCACAGCTTTTTCATTTACATAAGCATTGGCCGTATCAATCAAACGATACCCTTCCTTCAGCGCATGCAAAACAGCGTTTTCCGCTTCATCCGGTGTCAAAAGAAACGTTCCGATTCCTGCCATGGGCATTTTCACTCCGTTATTTAATGTTGCATATTCCATTATGACTCCTCCTTTGGACTCTTCTTTTCGTTTTCTGTATTCAGTATATATCTTCTGTCCGCAAAGCGGAAGTTCCATTTCGTTAAGCAGTATATACCTTAAGGTTTCTATTATGCTCCTTGCTTCATTTCTTCTCCGTTTCCACCTTCGAGCCTCCGAACACGCCCGACATGGGCACGGTATCCAGCATCTGATCCAGCTCGCTTCCTTCTTCCGGTGTCAGTTCCACCTCCGCTGCCCGCGCATTCTCCACCAGACGGCTGTATGTTCTCGTACCCGGAATGGGAACGATCCAGGGTTTCTTTGCCAGCATCCAGGCCAGGGAGATCTGGGCCGGTGTGGCATGTTTCTGATCAGCCTTTTCCCTCAGACAGCGGATCAATTCTTTATTTTTGTCAAACGCCTCTGCGGTAAACTGGGGCATGGAACTGCGGTAATCCGTGGCTTTGTCAAATTTGGAATCTTTATCATATTTCGCCGTCAGCAGTCCGTTGGCCAGAGGAGAAAAAGCGACAAACCCGATATTCAGCTCCTCCAGAACCGGAAACAGTGCCTCATAGTCCCGATGCATCATGGAATAGCGGTTTTGCACTGCCGTCACCGGGCAGACTGCATGGGCGCGCCGAAGCGTCGTCTCATCCGCTTCGGAAATCCCCCAGTGTGTGATCTTTCCCGCATCCATCAGGTCTTTCATGGCTCCCGCCGTCTCTTCAATGGGAACGCTGCGGTCCACCCGGTGAATATAGTACAGATCCAGATGATCCGTCTGAAGCCGTTTCAGGGAACCGTCGATGGATGCCCACAGAATAAAGCATTTGTATAGGAATCATCCTCCTTTTTACTTTTCATACCATCCAGACATCATCCTCGTGAAGCATAAGAAAGCCTATCGCAAAACATAATCCGCAGTATTCTTTCGGAAGGTTTTCTGACAGATAAATGGACTTTACCAGCCACTGCATATGTGTCATTTCTCCGACTTTTCTCTGATTCATCCATATGGAAAACCTCCTGTCCGTTTTCTGGCAGACGGCCAGTTCACCCATTTGGGTATGAACCGCTGTCCATTCTGCCATGGGCGGCCTCAGAACGGATTTCTGTATTCCCATTCCGTTTTCATCCTCCGCATATTCCATCGCGCAGTGCTGACTGTCTTCTCCTGCTCCCTCCAGCCAAATCTCTCCCTTTTGGCGGATCACACCAAATCTCTTTTTCCCGTCCGCATCGTACACCTCCAGCCAGTTTCCGGCAAGCACCGGCCTCCTAATCCACCCCACTGTTCTCTTTCTTTTATCATATATGCGGTAACGATTTATTTCATATGCGATACTGTACCTCATTTTTATCATCCCCCAATCCACGAAACTGCGGTATTGAATACCCCTGCCAAAACCATCACCCATATGGGATTGACCTGGAATTTCTGAATCAATACCACACAGATGACAAAGATGGCTGCCATGATTCCGTTGGTCTGTTTCAAAATGATCTCCGCCTCACTTCCCCAGAATGCCGTAATGAGAATGGAGATTCCGGCGGATGCAATCATCGCTACGACAGCCGGACGAAGCGAATTCAGGACACCCTGAAGAATGGCCATATTCCGGTACTTCAGATATAGTTTCGCTATCAATGTCACGATGATGCAGGACGGCAGGATACACCCAAGGGTCGCCACCAGGGCACCCCCTATTCCGGCAATCTTAATTCCCACAAATGTGGCCGAATTGATGGCTATGGGACCCGGCGTCATCTGGGAAATGGTTATCAGATCCGTGAATTCCGTCATATTCAGCCAGCTGTGATCTGTGACCACCTGGCTCTGAATCAGAGGCATCGCCGCGTATCCGCCCCCGAAACTGAACAATCCGATTTGAAGGAAACTCCAAAACAGCTCCAAATAAATCATGATTTCACGCTCCTTTTCCCCGCCAGGGTTCTGATCACGCCGATCAGCCCGCATAGTAGAATAATGTAAATAACATTCACCTGAAAAAAGCAGGCTGCAATGAAGGCCGCGGCCATAATGGAGATGGATAGGATGCTGCGGCCATGCAGGATTCCGCCCGCCATCTCAAAAACCACGGAAGCGATAACCGCTCCCACCCCAGCCTGCATCCCTTCCAGCATCTTGCCAGCCAGATAATTGCTGCGAAACGCATTGTAGCATACGGAGATTAGAGAAATGATCACAAACGGCGGTATAATCGTTGCAATGATCGCCGTCAAAGCACCAATCATACCCGCCAGCTTATATCCGACGACAATGGCCCCATTCACTGCAATGGCGCCCGGCGCCGACTGAGCGATGGCGATTAAATCCAGCATTTCATCTTCTTCGATCCAATGGTATTCATCTACGAACTTTTTCTTCATCAATGTCACGATCACATATCCGCCTCCAAATGTAAACGCACTCAGATATAATGTTGATACAAAGATCTTCAGCAAAACTTTTTTTCTGTTCTTCATGGTTCCTCCTCCTTTTCTTCAGTATAGTTCTTCTTGACATATAAGTGAAATACTATTATTCTATGAAATAGATAATAATTTTCTTATATAGGAGGTGGGGTTCCATGACACTGCGCCATATGAAAATCTTTGTATCCGTCTTTCAGCAAAATAATATTACCAAGGCAGCCGAGGAACTGCATCTGGCCCAGCCCTCTGTCAGCTTTGCCGTCAAAGAGCTGGAAGAGTACTACGGAATCCGTCTGTTTGATCGAATCGGACGGCGTATCTTTCCCACAGAATGCGGAAAGGAATTCTACGGATATGCGCTGCACATTGTATCCATGTTTGAAGAGATGGAAAAGAAAATCCGCAATTGGGATGCCCTGGGCACGATTCGAATCGGGGCCAGTATCACCATCGGCACCCATATTCTTCCTCCGCTGCTCAAGCAGTACCAGACCTGTTTTCCCCATCTGCGCACGGAGATTGCCATCAATCAATCGGCTGCCATCGAGCGCCATGTCCTAAACAACACCATTGATATCGGACTCATCGAGACACAGCCGGAGCACCCTGATATTCAGTCGATTCCTTTTATGGAAGATGAGTTGCAAGCCATTGTAAATATCAAACATTCTCTCACCCATTCCAGCAAGATCACACTGGAACAGCTGGCCCAGTATCCGATTTTAATGCGTGAAAAAGGAAGCGCCGGGCGGGAAATTCTGGATGCCTCTTTTGCCCTGCGCCAGATCAGCATACAGCCGCTCTGGGAAAGTTCCAGCACACAGGCCATCGTGCGCGGGGTTGCGGAAGGACTTGGCGTCGCTGTGCTCCCATATCTCCTGGTAAAAAAGGATATTGAAGAACATACCGTTGCGGCAATTCCCCTGTCCCATCCGCTGAAACGCACGCTTCATATCATCTACCATAAAAGCAAATATCTGACAGAAAACATGCAGGCATTTATCCGTCTCTGCCGAAATTATGGCGGCACAGCAGCTCCCGCTGTTTCCCGGCCAAAATAAGTAAGCGGGTTTGCCGCAAAAAAGGCGCCGTAAACATTCTCACTGCCTTCCAATCCTCCCTTGGCTTTCTGCCAAGGGCAGATGATCGTGCGGCTTGAATGTTGCGGCGCCTATCCCATAGTTTCATTTATTCCTCCGGTTCTTCCCGCTCTGGTTCCTCTTTCCCCGGCTCCTCCTCCGGCTCTGCCGGTCTCCAGGCTTTTCCGAACTGCACATCTTTAAACAGAGCGGCCAGACCCGTGATCTGCTTCAGACGCAGGATCTCATCCTTGTCCATCCCCAAATGTTTGGAAATCCAGGCATCGGAACGGCCCAGCTCATGGAGTTCCTTCACAATGTTGCTCATCAAATCCACATCATGGGTACCTCTGGCCCGGTTGTGGCGGATCGTGCTGGCCATTCGCTGATCCAGCGGCTTATCGATAATCGAAACCGGAAGCATCCCCTTTTCTCTCTCGTAGATATCCCTGTGTTCCAGCATGACCCGGTATCTGTGGAATCCATCCACGATGATATACATATCTTTGGATTTGGCATAATAGCAGACAATCGGCATGGTATATCCATCCGCCTTGATGCTTTCATAGAGCAGTTTCATTTCCGGCGGAGCCACTGCATTGGGATTGTAGGTATTGGGCACTATTTTTTCTATCGGTACTGCTATCACATGATATACTGGACTTTTATACTCCATATTCCATCTCCTCTATACTCTTATATTTCTGTCGGATTGCGTCCACACGCTTTTGCTGCTGTCTCGTCATTCCAAATCCCATGAACCTGCACATGTGGTCATTTTTCAGAATGCAATAGCACATCCGCTTCCAGCTCGGAATATCCTTGCTCGATTTGATATCATCCGTGTCATCGGGGATTTTTCCAATGAAGACAACCCGCGATTTTTTATTCAGCGTATAATTGGAAACCCCGTTCCTTCGGATCTGATATCCGTGTTCTTCCAATTCCTGAATCGTTTCTTCATCCAGTCCGCCTCCCGTCTCATGCCAAAACTGAATGGACGTATTGAATTTTTTTGCATAATTGTTGCGCAGCCTGGCCGGAAGAGTATCCAGAAGAAACAGCGTATAAGACTTCCACGTATGACCTTTGGGCAGGGTGACGTTGCGGTATCCCATCGCCTTGGTACGCGCATAGATGCTGGAGAAATTCGCCCCCCGCACCCTTCCCACCAGCCTTACCCAAATTTGGGGATCGATGACCCGGTATAGATTTAAGGAATCTTTGGAGTAATCGTTGAACGGAGATGCCACACGCATCTGTGACACATGCAGACCTGCTTTATAGTAGAGGTCATACAGATGATTATAATCGTATTGGAACAGATAGTTGGCATGCCAGACATCATTGACACTCCAGTCGTATAACGGAGAGGCGCACCAGACATCTTTAAATTGCCTGCTGATCCAGCATTCTCCCTTATATCCGTACTTTTTATTTAAAAAACCGCTGTATCTCTGCAGCGATTCATCGGCTCGGATGCCCAAAAGGCAGATGGTTTTCTGATTTCCATGGGACATGCGGTACCATCTCCCAAACTGTTTTGCCAAATCTTCCTGATGCATCCGGTAATGATAGGTGGTCATCGGGTTATTCTTCAAATTAATCACATATTCTTTATCCGGCATCTTCCGGATCCAGCTGTCTTCTTTGGTGTCATCCCAGGGATACCAGTACATCTCATAACTGCTCAGCGCCGTCCTGGTCGCCATGGGCAGGCAGACCCAATAGGGCTCCACCTGATCCTTGATCCGCTCAAACGTTCGTTCAATATATTCCGTCGTCACCGTATACTGGGCTTCAAAATCCTGGTGGAATACGCTCAGTTTTTTATCCGGATAATATTTGTTTCGATAATCCAATACCAGGTTTAAGAGCAGGCCGCTGTCTTTTCCACCGGAAAAAGAAACATAAATATTGTCAAATTCTTCGAATACGAATTTCAGACGGTCTTGCAGAGCTTCATATACATTTTGTTCCAGATATTCCCGTACCATATGAATTCCTTCCACTCCTGAAATTACCATTTTTTCCCATATGTTATTTAATTTAGCACATCATTCGAATAAATTCAACACAGTTCGCCAAAGTTTATCACTGGGACAGGGAAAGAAAAGGAATCACCGCGGCCCCTCCGGGCTTATGGCGAAAAAAGAGCCGCCGACTCCGAAATCGGGGAGCCGCGGCCCGCAAAAACAGCAATTTTTGAAATTGAATAAAGAAACGCAAGCGTTTCCCAACATGGTTCCCGCCAAATTTCTGCTGACTCCCTGCCCGGTTACTCGATGAACATGGCATCCCCAAAGCTGAAAAATCGATAGCGTTCCCTGACGGCTTCCTCATAGGCCGCCAAAATGTGTTCTCTTCCAGCCAGAGCAGATACCAGCATCAGAAGTGTGGACTGGGGAAGATGAAAATTCGTAATCAGAGCGTCTATCATCTTGAAGCGGTATCCCGGATAAATGAAAATATCCGTCCAGCCGCTGCCGGCCTTTAACACACCATCTTCCCCTGTGGCAGATTCCAGTGTGCGGCAGGAGGTCGTCCCCACAGCGATGACTCTGTGGCCGGCACGTTTGGCCTCGTTGATTTTTTCTGCCTCTGTCTCTTCCACGATATAAAATTCCGAGTGCATATGGTGTTCCTGCACGTTCTCCACTTTCACCGGGCGGAAGGTGCCGAGCCCCACGTGCAGGGTCACATGGGCGATCGTCACTCCCATCTCTTCGATTTGCTTCAGCAATTCTTTCGTAAAATGAAGACCGGCGGTCGGAGCGGCTGCGGAACCCTCACGTTTGGCATAGACCGTCTGATACCGATCCTTATCCTTCAGCTGGTGCGTGATGTAGGGAGGCAGCGGCATCTGCCCCAATTCATCCAGGATCTCCTCAAAAATCCCCTCATAGGAGAATTGGATCAGCCGGTTTCCCTCTTCCACGATGTCGATCACCGTCCCCTTCAGTCTGCCGTCTCCAAATAGGATTTCTGTGCCTGGCCTGGCCTTCTTTCCCGGCTTCACCAGAACTTCCCAGATATCGTTTTCCTTCCTTTTTAAAAGAAGGATCTCGATCTTTGCTTCTGTCCCCACCTTCGTTCCAAACAGACGTGCCGGTATAACCTTGGTATCATTGATCACCAGGCAGTCGCCTGCGCGCAGTTCTTTTACAATATCATGAAAAATTTCATGGCGGATGTTTCCTGTCTCTTTATCCAATATCATCAGCCTGGAACTGGAGCGGTCCTCAATGGGGTCCTGCGCGATCAGTTCCTGCGGCAGTTCATAGTCAAAATCTTTCACATTCATCCATCGTTCCTCCCTTTTGCGCCTGCTTTTTTTATGATTCCGCCGCCTGCTATGTCTTCTCCCGTATAAAAGACAACCGCCTGCCCCGGAGTAACCGCCCGCTGGGGCGTGTCAAAAATGACTTCCGCCTCGGATTCACTGATTTTCCTCACCGTACAGGGAGCTCCCTTATGGGCATAGCGGATCTTCGCCACCAGACGCGTATCGGAATCCAAATCGGGTATGGCCATAAAATTGAGATGGTCACACATAAGGCGATCCGTAAATACATCTTCCGCCTCCCCGATCACCACTTCGTTGGTATCAGGCCGGATCTCCGTAACAAACACGGGATGGCCCATGGCAAGATTCAAGCCTTTTCTCTGCCCGATGGTATAATGGGTGATCCCTTTATGAGTCCCCAGCACATTTCCATCTGCAGTCACAAAGTTGCCCACTGGAGGCACGCTGCCCTTCATCTCCTTCTCAATAAATCCAGCATAGTCATGATCCGGAATAAAACAGATTTCCTGACTGTCCTTCTTTTTCGATACTCTCACATCTATTTTTTCCGCAATGGTACGAATCTGGTCCTTGGTGTAATCGCCAACAGGCATCAGTGTATGGGTCAGCTGCTCCTGGGTCAGATTGTAAAGCGCATAGGTTTGATCCTTTTCTTCTGTCACCGATTTGCGGATTGTATATCTTCCATTATTCAGGCGGACCACACGGGCATAATGGCCTGTGGCAATATAATCTGCGCCGATCATGCGGCTTCGGTTCAGCAAAGCCTCCCACTTTACATAGCGGTTGCAGGCGATACAGGGGTTCGGCGTCCTGCCTTGGAGATATTCTCTGACAAAATAATCAATGACATCTCTCTGAAATTCTCTCTTAAAATTCATCACATAATAGGGAATCTCCAGGGATGCCGCCACTCTCCTGGCATCTTCCACTGCACTCAGGCCGCAGCAGCCGCCCTCCTTCTCCACTGCGCACACATCCTCGTCCTGCCAGATCTGCATGGTCACCCCGATGACATCATATCCCTGTTCCTTCAATAAATAGGCTGCCACCGACGAATCCACGCCGCCCGACATGCCTACTACAACTTTTTTCTTCATGGCAAACCTTTTCCTTCTATTTTCATAGGGGATCTTTAAAAATATAACTTTTCAGCAGCCCCTTTATTTGTTGGCATCTTGTCTAGTTTACCACAAAATCTCCGTTTCGAAAAGCCCCTTTAAAATCTCCGTTTCTCTGCAATAAACAGATGGGAACCGGCCATGCTGCGCATGAAACCGATTCCCATCTGACTTTTTTATTTATATTCATTTTTCTGCCTTCGGCAAAACGTTCATTACTGTATGTAGACATCCGCATAATACATTCCGCCCTGAAGGGCTTCTGCATGGCTGGATGAGAAAATATCGATACAGTTGCTCCCGACACCGGAATCCGCGGCAATATAAGTTTTTCCATTGATGAGCAGCTTGGTTCCGTATGGAATCTGCGCCGGGTTGACTGCTACGGAATATCCAGCGATTAACTGCTGTCCGGAACTTCCCACAACCGTCGCTCCCGGTGTATCATTTCCCCAGGAACCGCAGCACTTTGTACACGGGCAGTAATAGGTAATTCGGAAAGATCCCAGATACTTTTTCTGCTGTGCCGCTTCTGCCGCTGCCTGCTGGCGGGCTGCCTCTTCTGCTGCTGCCTGCTGACGGGCTGCCTCTGCCGCCGCTGCTGCCTGACGAGCCGCTTCCTCTGCCGCTGCCTGACGAGCCGCCTCTTCTGCCGCTGCCTGCTGACGGGCTGCCTCTTCTGCTGCTGCCTGACTGGCTGCCTGTGCCGCTGCCGCCTGACGGGCCGCTTCTTCTTCCGCTGCCTGCTGACGGGCCGCTTCCTCTGCTGCTGCCTGTGCCGTGCTGCCTGCACTTGTCTGCACTTCGGTTTCTGCGGCACTGTAAGAAGCCTCACTTTCTGCCACAGTTTCCCACTCAGTATTCTCTGTTACATTCCAGTCCGCATCGTATTCTTCCTGTTCCTCTTCTGTGGATACCGCTGTCGGAAAATCATAATCCACATCGACATACTTTTCTGAAACATAGCCATTTTCTTCGTCGCTCAGCTTCACCTGAATCCAGCCGTCTTCTGCTTCTTCAACGACTTCCAGCTTATCGCCCTGTTCGGCAATCGCTGTTACATCGTAATTTGTACCTGCGCCTTTCCGGATGTTCAACGTCTCAGCCTGTACTTCTGCTTTATATGTAACATCTTCTTCCACTACCTCTGCTGCGTCATCACCCAGAATCAGGAACTCATTTTTTACCCATCCGGTCACATCACCGGATTCGATACGGCTCCATTCCTCTTTCTCATCCAGAATCTCTGCAACAGCTCCCGGATATAACTTTCCGAGAATCTCTACACCATCCTCAGAAGATGCCTCGGAACGGATATTTAAATATCCTTCCACCTTATCTTCATCTACCACTGCACGCGTTTTGAAATAAGATTTTAATTTTCTCATTTCTTCATCGGGCAGTTTCTGCCTGTTTTCCTTTGTAACATTTGATTGGTTTGTTTGACTGGTCTGTTCCGTCTGGCTGGATGATACCTTCGTGTTTTCCTTCTTCTCAGCCTCAGTGGCAACCTCTTTATCTGACTTCAGACTTTCCAGCTTATGGTCAAAGTCAAAGATCGACTCCGGTTGAAAAACATTAAGTTCGTAGCCCAAGTTTTGTTTCCAAGTATCCATACCGCTTTCGCTGTCCGGCAAGTACCCGAATCCTGAGGCAACGGTAACCGTTGTCAGCAGCCCGGCGATATACTTACTTTTCAAAAACATTTTCTACCTCCCGCTTGTTTTGTTACGTTTATTACGTAACTTTTTTATTTGTTACATTTTTGTTACGAACTTATGATAGCAGATTTAATACTTTTTGTCAACCCCTCTCCACTTAACTTTATTTCTTGCCACTTTTTTCGCATTTTCCCCCCACTTTTCCTCCATTTTTACATTTTTTTAGAAAAAACGCAAGAAAAGCTGTCATATTATCTGTTACGACTTTATGACAGCTTTTAGTCCCGATGACTATTTTGTTAAATTTCGTCTCTGTCTGGCCGCCTCAAAAGCCAGTACAGAAGCAGCCACCGCGGCATTCAGTGACTCCACCTGTCCTCTCATTGGAATTTTAATATAGGTATCCGCCAGGGATGCCACCTCCCGGGAAAGGCCGTTTGCCTCATTGCCGATGAGAAAGGCACATGCCGAAGAGTAGTCTTCCCTGTCATAGGCACGCTCCCCCTTCAAATGAGCGGCATACAGCCGGATACCTTCTTTTTTCAGTTCTTTCAGCGTATCGGCCAAATGATCCGTATAGACGAAAGGCATGCGATACAGCGCTCCCATGGTGGACCGGATTACTTTTGGATTGTACATATCGACCGTTTCCTGATTCATCAAAATTCCCGTGACACCTGCCGCTTCTCCGGCACGCATCATGGTTCCCAGATTGCCCGGATCCTGTATGGTATCCAGCACCAGAAGAAACGGTTTCTCCCCGGAATCTCCTCCCAAAAGATCGTCTGTTTTGTAGGAAAGCTGCTTTGCCACTGCCAGGATCCCCTGGGGTGTTTTGGTATCCGACATCTGTTCAAACACAGAATCTTTCACCACTTCAAATGGATGTTTCTTCAAAATTTTCTCGTTTTTTTCTTCCCGCGCAAAACTATCTGAAACATAGGTTTTTATCAGCAGTGATTCCGGAAGTTCAGCATACATTTTCGGTCCCTCCACGACAAAGACACGATCCTTTTTTCTCTGCCGCGGCTTTTTGTTTAACTGAATGACATACTTTACATCCGCGTTCATATCATTTTCCATCTCCATCTGTCATATGGCTTTGTCTGTTCTGATTCTCAGATGCGGTTTCCTCTTCCAGACATTTTTCCAGCGATTGATTGCTGCCTGCCACGATATAGATGGCTCCCTTCTCCAGCGGTGTATCCGGATCCAAGTCCATCTCAATCTCTTCGCCCACCTTCCGGGCGATCATGTTGACCCCGTAGCGTTCCCTTAAATTCAGCTCGCGGAACGTCTTGCCGATCCAGCTGTCAAACACTTTAAACTCCGTAATGCTGAATTTGCTGGACAGCTCCAGAAGGTCGATGAATTTTCCCGTCATGATTCCCTTTGCAATCCGCTGCCCCATGGCGACTTCCGGGAAAACAATCTCATCTGCCCCCACTTTCCGCAGCACCTTGGCATAAATTTCGTTCTTCGCCTTGGCCAGGATATAGGGAACCCCTGCTTCTTTTGCCATAATCGTCGCCATCACGCCCGCTTCCATATTATCGCCGACAGCCACAACCACCACATCCAGACTCTTAATATTTAAATTTTTCAACGCGTCCTGATCGCACAAATCTGCCCGAACTGCCATGGAAACATAATCTGCAATATCCTGGATATTTTCCTCATGGATGTCCACCGCCAACACATCACACCCATTCTTAGCCAATGCTATCGCCACACTGCGGCCAAAATCTCCCAAGCCAAATACACCGAATTTTTTCACGTATCGTTCTCCTTTTCTGTTAGTTTTTCTATTCTGCAATCGCATTCTCCTCTGTCTCAAAACCGGCCATAAAAAAAGGGCTGTTGTGCCTTACGTTTGCACAACAGCCCCTTTCCCCCAACAGCCCTGTACAAAGGCTTTTATCTTTCCATCTCTCAGCGAACCATCATTTTGCTGACTTCGTACTGATATTCCGGGATATCCTTCTTCATCGCCAGCGCCTCATTGATGTCGAAATCGACAAAATCGCCGTTTAAATATCCCACAACACGGTTGCTCTTTCCTTCTGCCAGCAAATCCACTGCTTTCGCGCCCATGATGGTCGCATACACTCTGTCCTTACAGGTGGGACGTCCGCCTCTCTGCATATGGCCGAGGATCGTTGCTCTCGTCTCCACTCCGGTTGCAGCCTCTATTCTCTTTGCCATGCTGGTGGAATGACCGACTCCTTCAGCATTGATGATGATGTGGTGGCTCTTACCACGCTTTCTGTGCTCCAAAATATGGTTGATAATCGCCTGCTCATTGCCGTCATAACGCTCCGGAAGCAGAATATCCTCCGCTCCGTTGGCGATTCCGCACCAGAGTGCGATATAACCGGCCCGGCGCCCCATTACCTCAATAATACTGCAGCGTTCATGGGATGTGGAGGTATCGCGTACCTTATCGATGGCTTCCATCGCAGTATTGACCGCGGTGTCAAATCCAATGGTATAATCGGTACAGGCGATATCAAGGTCAATGGTTCCCGGCAGACCTATGGTATTGATTCCAAGCCCCGCCAATTTGGCAGCGCCATTAAAGGAACCATCACCGCCGATGACAACCAGTCCTTCGATGCCATGTTTTCTGCATATCTCTGCCCCCAGCTTCTGTCCCTCTTCTGTACGGAATTCCTCACACCGCGCGGTATAAAGGATGGTTCCGCCTCTCTGTACGATATCCGAAACACTGCGGCTGTCCATATCCACGATTTCTTCCTTCAGAAGTCCGGCATAGCCACGTTTAATGCCTTTTACTTTCATGTTCTTTGACAATGCCGCACGAACAACTGCACGGATTGCTGCATTCATACCCGGAGCATCGCCGCCGCTTGTTAAGACTCCAATTGTATTAATTGCATTTTCCATGATGATTCCTCCCATGTATTCAGTCTCAAAATAACCCTCTTAGCTATGTTCACACAGTACTTATTCTAATCTATTTTTCAGAGTTTTTCAATAGACTTTTCAATAACTTTGACATTTTTTTCACCAAGTTTTTCGTATAATTTATTCAGCAATTCCGGCTGTACGGATATGTTTCGGCTCGTCGGCAGCTTTTTATACTGCCTGCAGTCTTTCAGATAGATGATCACCGAATCGTTTCCGTCCCATGGCGCCAGCAGCTCCAGGAGCGCCGGTTCATCGTTCAGATAGGCTTCCTTTCCTTCGTACTGCAGCCAAAGTTCCCTTGGCACAGCCTCAAATGGAATCACCTTCTCACATACCAGTTTACCCTGATTTTCTTCCCCAATACTTGCACGTCCTTTGAAAAATACTTTTTTATCCACCTCCAGATAGGGCCGGTTCTTTTCGTAATCCTTCGGAAAGACGATGATTTCCAGGGTTCCGACCAAATCTTCCAGGGTAATAAATGCCATCAGCTGATTGTTCTTTGTCGTCTTTACTGTCTTTGCTGTGATCATCCCGCCCACAGTGACACTTTTTCCGTCTTCCACATGGGCGCGGCCGGTTTCCTCATCCACATTGAAATCGGTGGTATGGGCCGTGATGTTTTTATTTAAGAGTCCTTCATCTGCTTCCAGCGGATGGCCGCTGATGTAGATTCCAAGCACCTCCTTTTCAAAGGCCAGCAGAAGATCTTTGTCATATTCTCCCACATCCGGCATTTTCACTTCAAAATCCTGCTTTTCCTCTTCTCCCACAAAATCAAACAAACTCATCTGTCCTGCCAGGGACTGTTTTTTATCTTTTGCTGCCCGGTCCATCATACCGGCATATACCGTCATCATCTGCTTTCTCGTCGCCCCCAAATGGTCAAAGGCTCCGGCTTTGATCAGATTTTCCACCACTCTCTTATTGATTTCTCTCTGGCTCATGCGGTCAATGAAGTCCTTCAGGCTGCCGAACTTCCCATGTTCCTTCCTCTCCTGCACCATGGCGGTGATCACCGGCTTTCCGATGCTTTTTATGGCGGACAGTCCATAGCGGATCTTATTGCCTGCCACGGAAAAGTTCCCTTCTCCCTCGTTGACGTCGGGAGGGATGATCTCGATCCCCATCTGACGGCAGGAAAGGATATATTCCGATACTTTGGAAGAGTTTTCAATGACGGAGGTCATAAGCGCCGCCATAAACTCCACCGGATAGTAATACTTCAGGTATGCCGTCTCATAGGCCACGACAGCATAGGCGGCAGCATGGGATTTGTTGAATGCATATTTGGCAAAATCAATCATTTCATCAAAAATGTGATTGGCCACCTTTTCACTGATTCCATTGGCCACACATCCCGGCACCCCTTCCTCGGGATTGCCATAGACAAAGTTTTTCCGCTCCTGTTCCATGACGGATCCCTTTTTCTTGGACATGGCACGGCGCACCAGGTCACTGCGTCCCATGGTATATCCCGCCAGATCCCGCACGATCTGCATGACCTGCTCCTGGTAGACGATACATCCATATGTGGGCGCCAGGATGGGTTCCAGCTGCGGACATTCGTATACGATGGCATCCCTGTCATTTTTCCCTTTCAGATATCTGGGAATAAAATCCATGGGACCCGGACGGTAGAGGGAAATGCCGGCTATGATATCTTCCAGGCTTTCCGGCTTCAGCTCCTTCATGAAGGTTTTCATCCCCGCGCTTTCCAGCTGGAACACTCCGTCGCATCTGCCTGAGCCGATGGAGGCAAAGACTTCCTTATCGTCAAAATCAATATGGTCAATGTCGATGGAGATGCCGCGGCTCTTTTCCACATTTTTCACCGCATTCTGTATGACGGTAAGGGTGCGCAGTCCCAGGAAGTCCATCTTCAAAAGTCCCAGTTCCTCCAGTGTCGTCATCGTAAACTGTGTCGTAATGGAGCCGTCGGAAGCCCTGGAAAGGGGAACGTACTCATCCACCGGCCGTTCGCTGATGACCACGCCGGCCGCGTGCATGGAGGTGTGGCGGGGCAGCCCTTCCAGCCTTTTTGACATGTCAATCAGATTTTTCACCTGCTCGTCCGATTCATAAAGGCTTCTCAGCTCCGGGTTCATTTTCAAAGCCTGGTCGATGGTGATATTCAATTCATTGGGGACCATCTTGGCAATGGCATCACACATGGAATAGGGCAGATCCAGCACACGGCCCACATCACGGATCACACCCTTGGCAGCCAGCGTACCGAAGGTGACGATCTGCACCACCTGATCCTTTCCGTATGTGCGCACCACATAATCGATGACTTCCTGCCTGCGCTCGAAGCAGAAGTCAATATCGATATCCGGCATGGACACACGCTCCGCATTTAAAAAACGCTCAAACAGCAGATTGTAGCGGATGGGATCAATGTTTGTAATGCCCAGGCAGTATGACACGATGCTTCCCGCAGCCGATCCTCTTCCCGGTCCCACCATGATGTCCTGGCTTCTGGCAAAGCGGATGAAATCCCACACGATCAGGAAGTAGTCCACGTATCCCATGCTTCGGATGACGCCCAGCTCATACTCCAGCTTCGCTTTCAGCTCATCCATATCGTCTCTGCCGCCGTAGCGCCTCTCCAGCCCCTCATAACACAGCTTCTGCAGATATTCCCAGGCCGTATACCCCTGGGGGACATGGAAGCGCGGCACCTTCGTCACACCGAATTCGATCTCCACATTGCACCGCTGGGCAATCTTGTGGGTGTTTTCCAACGCCTGCAGGGCATAGGGAAAGATCCGCCGCATTTCCTCCTCGGACTTTAAAAAATACTGACCGCCCTCGTAGCGCATCCGATTTTCATCGCTCACTTTTTTTCCTGTCTGAATACAAAGAAGAATATCGTGAGCCACGGCATCCTCGGCATTGATATAATGGACATCATTGGTGGCCACCAGCCCGATTCCCGTCTCCTGGCTCATCCGAAGCAATCCCTGGTTCACCAGTCTCTGGTCAGGGATACCGTGATCCTGAAGTTCCAGAAAATAATTTTCCTTTCCGAAAATGTCTTCGTATTCTCTGGCCACTTTCATGGCCTGCTCGTACATGCCGCGCACCAGATACCGCTGCACTTCCCCCGCCAGACACGCACTCAATGCGATAATGCCTTCATGGTAGGTGCGAAGGATCTCCTTATCCACCCTGGGACGATAGTAAAATCCGTCGATAAAGCCCTTGGACACGATTTTCATCAGATTATGGTATCCGGTATCGTTTTCAGCCAGAAGGACCAAATGGTAATACCGGTCCTCTCCCCCCGTCGTCTCCCGGTCAAACCGGGAATTGGGCGCCACGTAGACTTCGCATCCAATGATGGGCTTGATCCCGGCTTCTCTGGCTGCCCGATAAAAATCAATGACTCCGTACATGACTCCATGGTCTGTAATGGCCAGAGAGTCCATACCCAATTCTTTTGCCTTTGCCGTCAGCTCCTTAATCTTACAGGAGCCATCCAGCAGGCTGTATTCTGTATGAACATGTAAATGTGTAAATGCCATCTTTTCCTCTCATTCTGTATTTCATTCTTTGACAGGATACCAGGGTGAAAACGCCCTTTCCCCCTGCTTCTTTGCTGTCACTTTGATATCAGTATAACATAAAAAAAGACTTTTCCAAATATTTTTTTATGCTATACTAAGATGGTGGGAGAAAAAACGCCGCACTTTTTTGCTGATTGAAAAAATGGCGCATTCGAAACAAATCTCCCCCGGAAAGGACACATTTATGGATAAAGACTCCATCATCATAAAAAAAGCCATCGTACATATTTTGGACAGTTCCGTCGGAATGCCTGTATTATCCGATCAGGAATTGGATTTCGGCCCCGATTTAAGCGATTTTTTTAAAGCACATATCGGGAAGGTCACATCGGGCGATGATGTAAAATATTGTCAGTTTGAGGAAGATTCGGAAGTCTTGGCCTGCCTCAATCAATACAATACGGAAAACTTTGTCGAATTCTCCAAGGCCCTGGCCTCGGGACTGTTTGCGGTTATGTATGCCAATCCCGCTATTCCCCCGGCGGATCTTGTCATCCTGCATTTTCATACCGAAGGAGACGACTGCATCGGCCTTTTAAAGATGAATTACAAATCCTTCTACACCCATCTGACGGACAGCAGTGAGGCAAAGAATACCAACGGCATCATCCTCCAGCAGGCCATTCTGCCTTCCATGGGACAGCGTCTCAGCGAAGCTGCCGTCATCAGCCTCACCGACCATTCCATTATTCTGCTGGAAAGAAAGTATGATGTCAACGGGGTGAAAACCAATTATCTGTCCCAGCTTTACATGAAATGCCGCGCTCCGCTGTCACAGAAGAGCAAATTAAACATCGTGACGAAAGCGGTGGAACAGGTAAATCGAAAATACTATCCCGATGAAGATGTGGAGCGGAAAATGGAGATCAAGAATATCATTTACCAGGAGCTGGAGGAAAACGGGAATCTCCGGGTGGACGCCGTAAAGGAAAAAATCTTTCACAGCAATGAAGAAATGAAACGGGATTTTGATGAAAAGGTGGAAAAATACAACCTTCAAAATGATGAAGTAAAGCCCCAAAACCCGAAGACCATTAAGAAATTTGAAAAGCAGCATCTTCTGACCGATACGGGAATCGAAATCACCATTCCCATGGAAGAATACAACAACAAAGACCGGGTTCAGTTCATCACCAATCCGGACGGAACTATCTCCATCCTGATCCAGAACATCGGGGAACTGATCAGCAAATAAAATAACCGGTCCGTTTCTAAATGAGGGTGCTGCAAATTTTGCAGCACCCTCTTCTCAATCCGAATATTGATTTTCTCTATTCCGCTGCTGTCTCAGCCGCTGTGGTTCCTTCGGCTTCTGTCTCCGCATTTTCCACAATGACAGCATTGTCGGCCATGATCTTTGCCACTTTATTTAAGATGGCAGAGCGCTTTACATATCCGGTTCCGTAGGTCTCCAGATAGCTGTCCAGCTGGTCGCCGTAGGTTTCTTCCAGATACGCATCGTCAATCTGAATATTTTCCTTTTCAGCCACAGCCTGGGCGATCAGAATCTCGTCCGCCATGGACTTCGTATATTCATCCAGTGTATCTTCCGACATACTTACCATTTCCATCAGTTCTTCTTTGGTCATATTCAGCTGATAAGCCTGCAGGTCAGCGGAGAAATCCTGATAATCGTAGCAGACATCATAAAGATTCTGCGGAATCTCGTTCACTGTGGCATTCTCACGCAGATAATCCCACATGTAGTTCATAATCATGCTTTCCTGCTGATTCTCTCTCACATATTCCTTTAAATCCTCTGCGGTCTCACAGCCGGTTTGATCCTTCAGGTTCTCCTGTACAAATTCATCCGTCAGTTCCGGTGTCGTAACCGCCGTCACAGAGTTGACTTTGATGTGGAATATGGCCTCTTTTCCGGCCAGGTCCGAATTCAGTTCATACGGATCGGGGAACGTCACAGTAATGTCAAATTCTTCTCCCAATTTGTGTCCGACAATCTGCTCAGCAAACCCATCGATGAAGGTGCTGTTGGCCAGATCCAGGTCTGTCCCTTCTGCGGAACCGCCGTCAAACAGTTCTCCGTCGATGGAACCGGAATAGTCAATATTGACCACATCCGTATCCGCAATGGCCCGCTCGGTATCTGTGATTTCTTCTTCTGTGGCATAGGAACTCAGAATATTTTCCATGAGGGCATCCAGTGTTTCCTGCGTCGGTATGGCATCTGCTTCACTGATCTCCACTCCAATATATTGAGGCAGCTCCACATAATCGGAAGCAGTCACATCTGTCATATATCCCGTATCTTCCAGTCCTTCTGAGTAATCAAAGGTCGGCATCTCCCTTGTCTCTTCCGTCGATGCATTTGTATCTGCCGCAGTGGAATCAGCCTGTGTTTCCGTAGCGCTGCGCTGACAAGCGGTAAGACTGGCAGCCAAACATACACAAAGCGCTGCTGCTGCAATTTTTTTTCTCATGATTCATCCTCGCTTTCTTTTTTCATGAAATATATTCATGAAAACGATATTTCATGGAGTGTATTTCATGAAATGTATTTCATAGAATACACGCTGCACCAGTCCATCATATCACAAATAGCCTGATAAATAAAGCGCTTTCACATTTTCTTCAAATTTACCCTAAAAGTTTTCCTTCCGCTTCCCTCTCAGTGTTTCCATTCTTCGCTGTCCATAACGATGGTAAACGGTCCGTCATTCTCCAGCCGCACCTTCATATCCGCCCCAAAAATACCTTCTTTTACACTGCCATACCGCTCCCGGCATCGCTCCAGAAAATATTCATACAATTCTTCTGCCCGTTTTGGCTCACAGGCATGGATAAAGCTGGGGCGATTTCCCTTTCGGCAATCCGCATACAACGTAAACTGCGAAATAATCAATAACTCCCCCTTCACATCAGCCAGGGAACAATTGGTCTTTCCATTCTCATCCTCAAAAATTCTCAGCTTTATCATTTTATCGGCAAACCGATCCGCCATCTCTTCCGTATCTCCCTCTCCGGCGCCGAATAAAACGACAAACCCCTTTCCGATTTCAGAAATCACGTTTCCATCCACAGTGACACTTCCATAATTGACACGCTGTATTACCAATTTCATCTTTCTGCTCCCATCAATCCCGAAATGTAATCTCTCCCGTCTCATCATTCATTCCGTCTATGATCGCCAGCGATTCCAGACGCACACCCTTGGAGCGGATCAAATCACCGCCGTTCTGGAACCCCTTTTCCACCACGATTCCGATTCCCTCTATAACTGCCCCGGCACTCTGTACCAAATCAATCAAACCTGCCAGCGCACATCCATTGGCCAGGAAATCATCGATGATCAGAACCCTGTCATTCTCATTCAAGAACTTTTTCGACACAATCACATCATAGACTTTCTTGTGAGTAAACGATTCGATTTTTGTACTGTATACATCACCGTCTATGTTAATACTCTGCGCTTTTTTGGCAAATACCACCGGTACATCGAAATACTGAGCCGCGATACAGGCGATTCCGATACCGCTCGCTTCGATCGTAAGGATTTTATTAATCGGACAGGCGGCAAACCGTCTTTTAAACTCTTTTCCAATCTCATTGAACAACTGAATATCCATCTGATGATTTAAAAAGCTGTCTACTTTCAATACATTTCCTTTTTTTACCACTCCGTCCCTGCGGATTCGTTCTTTTAATAATTCCATTTTTTCCTCCATCTTATGTATCTGTCTTTTCGCAAAGATAACTTTTGAATTACTATACTACATTTTCTCCTGCCTTGCAAGTTGCCTCTTTCTTTTTATCCCCGTTTGTTGTATAACTATCAGGTAGATATTCCTGGGAATACAATTACAAAAGGGGAGTGTGAATCAATGAATCAATCATCAACCATGCAGAGAAATACCGGGTTTCTGACTTTTTTTATCAGCGGGATCTGCGCCATCAGCAGCGGTGTGGTGGTCAGTCTTTTGCAGGAGTACTATGGATTTGAGTACGGCATGACAGGGACACTCTTATCCTTCATGAGCATCGGCAACCTCATGGCCGGATTTGCCGCTGGTATTCTTCCGGCCCGGCTGGGACTGAAAAAGGCCGTCGTCCTCCTGACCCTGGGATATGCGGCCGGATATCTTATGATGGGGCTTTCCGGCTGGATGACTCTGCTGATGCTGGCGTTTTTTCTGGTTGGAATCGCCAAGGGCTGTACCTTAAATATCTGTACCATTCTCATCAAAAACAATACTTCCAACCCCACCAAAGGCATGAATACCATGCACAGCTGCTATGCCCTGGGGGCTCTTCTCTGTCCCTTTGCCATCGCCGCAGCCTCTGCTGTCAGTCCCCTTTTTCCCATGTTTGTGCTGGCGTTTGCAGGGCTTCTTCTTTGGGGCGCCTTTGCGGCGGTTCCCATGGATCATCAGAGTGCGCAAAAGGGAACCGCCGCCGACTGGTCATTCCTGAAAAGCAGTAAATTTTGGATTCTGACAGGGCTTCTCTTCTGCCAGAATGCCGCTGAAACCAGTGTCACCGGATGGATGGTTACCTACTTTAAAGGAAGCGGTATTCTGACCGGCCTGTTCAGCACCTACACGGTGACTGTCATGTGGGGCGCTACTCTGATTGCGCGTCTGCTGATTGCTTTTGTGTTCCCCGTCAAAAATGCCGCCTCTTCCATGATTAAAATGGGGATTGGATGCATCATTTTTTATGCTGGTCTGATGATGGTCGATTCCCAAATTGCCGCAGTGGTTCTGCTCTTTGCCTTTGCCTTCTCCATGGCCGGTATGAATCCCACTGCGGTGGCCAGCGCCGGTCGGATGACCAGCGTCACCAGTATGGGAGTGATGCTTCCTGTGGCCAGCAGCGGAGCCATTCTCATGCCATGGCTCATCGGCATCATCGCCCAGTACAGCAGCATTCACCTGGGAATGTTTTCCAATACCATTCCGTGTCTCGGCATGCTGCTTTTCTCCATCGCTCTGAAGCGGCTGGAGAGCGGACATTCCTTGGCTGAACACGCTTCCTAAATAAAGTGCCCGTCCGGTCATATGACACAGCGAGAGGGGGTGCTGCAAAATTCGCAGCACCCCCTTCATGATTTTATATTTGAGATATGTTTTCATCGGCTACTGGACAATCAATGTAAACGCCACTTCATTGGAAGCATTGCCGTCGCTGTCCTGCGTATAAAAGATCAGCGGATATGTGCCTGGCGTATTGATATCATACGTTCCGTTGATTACCAACTCACGAAACAGATCATTCTGGGCATCTTTGTTATCCGTAATGCTCTCCACATATTCCTGGTATACAAACGCCGTTCCCCTTGCCAATGTTGCCTGATCGGTCTTCATGGTCAGGACAGGCGCTTCCGCTGCGGGCGCAGCCTCTGTCTCCAGCGCCGGTGTCTCTTCAGCAGGCGTCTCCTCTGCCGCTGTTTCTTCTGCCGGCTCAGCGGTCGTCTCCTCCGCCTCTTCTTCCGCATTCACTGTTTCTTCTGCGCTTTCTTCCGGCTGGGATGTTTCAGTGCGGTCCGCGCCGTCGGCATAAGGAACTTCCCTTCCCGTCCGAACTCCGTTTCCGCTATTGTCCACAACAGCATAATAGACCTTTACATAATCCTTCCCATTGCTCTGCACAATGGATTCCACCACAACCCGGTCTGAAATATCGCCGTCTTCCGGATCCGTCGCTGTAACGCCCTTCAGCAAATCTTCCTCCGTCATATCTGGGCTGTAGGCAATCTCCTCTGTAAACTGGATCTCCGGTTCATTGCGGTCCTCTCCCTGCAAGACAAAAATACTGAAGGCAGCTGCCGCTATACACAATATACTCAATATCCATACGATCTTGTTCTTCATCACCTATCGTACCAGACATGCACCTTCTTCACAGGTTCAATGTGTCTGGCTGCCTCCTTTTCCATACGCGCCATAATAATCGCCATATTTTCCATAATACTTGCCATAGTAACCTTTTCCGCTTCGTTCTACCCTTGTAAGCACAGTCCCGAGTATCTTACATTTTGTGGCGGAAAGCTGCCTGACAATATCCTGCGCCATCTTTCTTCGGATGGAACCGGATGCACAGACAAAAATAATGCCGTCGCAAACCTGGGAAATAACTGCCGCATCCGTCACACTTCCAATCGGAGGTGTGTCTATCACAATATAGTCATATAACTCGCGAAGTTTTTCTATGGTTCTGGTAAAAATACGGTTATTCAGAAGTTCTGCCGGATTCGGCGGAACAGCACCGGCAAAAATTATATGCACGTTCATAATATTGGTTGCATACAACACTTCATCAATGCCATTCTGACCGGATAAAAACTCACTCAATCCCTTTACCCTGGTTTCTACCCTATACTGCTTGATCATATTGGAGCGTCTCATGTCCGCGTCAATCAATAAAACTTTCTTTCCAATTTCCCCCAAAGAGGCTGCCAGATTAAATGATGTGGACGACTTGCCTTCTCCAGGCATGCTGCTTGTCAGCATAATCACCTTATTATCCACGCCGCAGAACTGAACGTTTGTCCTGAGGGCCTTGTAGCTTTCCGCTACACGGTAATCGTTTTCCCGGGCGGGTCTTTTTAATTGTACACTCAGCATGATTATCCCCTCTTCTTTCTTTTGTTATTCGATGAACCTCCGACAGAACCATTATCATCCACATCCGGGATCAGACCAATCGTTGTCAATCCCAGATAATTGGTTACATCATCGCCCGTCTTAATGGTGTCATCCATAATAAAATGCAGAATTACAATCAATGCCGCCAGAAAAATCCCCAAAACACCTGCAATCATACAATTTCTCATCACGCTTGGACTGGATGGATGCAGCGGAAGATCTCCGTATTCAAATACGTTAACTTCCTCCACCCCCATAATAGCCGTAATTTTTTCACGTGTAACATCTGCCACCGTATCGACGATTTCCTTCGCCTGATTGGGATCTTGGTTCGTCGCTGTGATTTCAATGATACGTGTATCTGTCGGCACCGAAACGGATAACTGTTTTGCCAGTGCATTATGTTCCACAGGCAGCTGCAGGGTATCAATGACCTCATCCAGCACCGTGCGGTTGGTGATAATTTTTTGGCAATCCTTCGTCAGCATTTCAGCGCTGCTCAAATCACTGGTGGTAAGATTTTCACCCTGCTTATTTACAATATAAATGCTTGCTGTTGACTCATATGTCGGCTTAATCAGCAGCTTCGTACCTAAAAAAGCCAGCAGAGCAAATAGTAATCCGGTCAGAATAATGACAACCGCTTTGCTCCATAGGACACTCGCTATCTGCCCCAAATCAATCTCAATCTCATCTTGCTTCTTTTCTTCCATTGTTCCTCCATTACTCATGTATAAATTTATTTTCAATTACCTTGCATGGGTTTTCCCACAAAAGTAATCGTGCATACTCTTCTCCAAACTTTCTGGTAAGATATTCTGCACATTCTCTCATCTTCGGCGCCCTGCCTGTCTCGTTATGGGCATCCGTAGCCACCATATGTACCAGATCATTTTTCAGCAGTGCTCTTGTCCATTTGCTCAATTTGTGGCCATAATCTCCCATAATACTTCCGGCATTTACCTGCACATATGCGCCGATGTCAATCAAATCCTCCACCATGTCCGGATCTCCTGCGAGATTCTCATACCGTTCCAAATGGGCAATCACCGGGCGCAAACCGGAATTTGCCAGAGAGTGAACCGCACGTTCTATCCGGTCGGCAGATTCTTTTACATTAAACTCCACCAAGACGTACCGGCTGTTTTCCAGGGTCAGCGCTTTTCTGCTCAGCACATCATCCACTGCACTGTCCCGATAGTAAATCTCATTTCCCAGATATAACCGGATACCGATTCCTCTTTTTATCAGTTCTCTCTGGAGCTGGTCCTTCTTCTCATGAAGCTTTGCTGCTGCGTGCGCATACTGCGGCGGCATATAATGGGGAGTCAGACAAACTGCCCGAATGCCTTCCTCGTAGGCAATTTTCAACATTTTCATAGATTGTTCCATACTTTGTGACCCATCATCCACGCCGGGAAGCATGTGATTATGAATATCCACATAAAACATTTTCTATCCTCCCTATTTTACGTCCATATGGTATAATAGCATAGTTTTTCCGATTACACAACCCGATTTTTGTAAAACCTTTTTCGGCATTTTGCTCATAAATAGGTTCTTTTTATTCTTATTGCAATTTATTCTTTCAAATAGTATAATAAATTTTGACTTTTTTCGTCAAAAAGGATACATTTCCCCGTTTGAGCTTCGCCAAAAATCGTACATATTGGAAAGAAAGGATCTATTATGGAATATCACCGCACAATACAGGGGATTTTCTTGGAACGCCCCAACCGCTTTATCGCCATTTGTCTCATAGATGGCAGCCGCCAGCCGTGCCACGTAAAAAATACCGGCCGCTGCCGGGAGCTTTTGATCCCAGGCGCAGCTGTCATTCTGGAACCTTCCCAAAATCCCGGCCGAAAGACGAACTATTCTCTCATCGCAGTCTACAAAGGCAGCATGCTGGTAAACCTGGATTCTCAGGCTCCCAATCAGCTCGTATGGGAATGGATACAAAAAGAAAATTTTTTCCCCGGTCTTACCGTTCTGAAACGGGAGGTTACCCACGGCTCCTCCCGTTTTGATCTCTATGCCGAGTATGGAACGCAAAAGGCATTTATTGAGGTAAAGGGCTGTACGCTGGAAGAAAACGGCACTGCCCTGTTTCCGGATGCTCCCACCGAGCGGGGCGTGAAACACATTCTGGAATTGGAAGCCTGTGTCCGGGAGGGATTCCAGGCCTTCCTCTTTGTGGTTATCCAGATGAGGCCTGTACGCCTCTTTCGCCCCAATGACCGCACACATCCGGCGTTTGGCCAGGCTCTTCTTCACGCTTCTCAAAATGGGGTGCACATCCTGGCGTATGACTGCGATGTGATCCGACCGGCCTCCCCGGTTTCTGCCCTGAACGTCACGATTCAGGATCCCGTCCCCGTTCGGCTTCCCTTTGATGCCTGACAGAATCGCCCGGTCAGTTCATGATCGGAGTGACGCCCCTCCATGAAATCCACTGCATTCTGCAGCGTTGTATGGGCAATCGCTTCCATGGCCTCCATGGTTAAAAAGCCCTGGTGAGACGTTACCATGACATTGGGAAATGACAGCAGTCTGGCCATGGTGGAGGTCTGCAGAATCTGATCGGACAAGTCCTCATACACATAGGGACTTTCCTCTTCATAGACGTCCAGTCCCACGGCAAAGAACTTTCCCGCCCGGATTCCCTCGATCAGATCACTGGTCTTAATCAGACCTCCCCTGGATGTATTGACCAGAATCACGCCGTCCTTCATGGTCTGAATCGTCTCCCTGTTGATCATATGACGGGTTTCCTCCGTCAAGGGACAATGAAGACTGATCAGATCACTCTCCTTCAGCACCTGTGACAGCGGAAGATAGCGGATACCAGTCTCCGGATTTTCATATTTGTCATAACTGATGACTCGCATTCCAAACCCGCGGCAAATGTTGGCCATGGCTTGTCCGATCCTTCCTGTCCCAATGATGCCTGCTGTTTTTCCGTACAGATTAACTCCCATCAAACCTCCCAGGCTAAAGTCATTTTCCCGGCATTTGATATACGCTTTATGGGTATGCCGGTTGGCAGTAAGAACCAGCGCCATGGCATGTTCAGCCACTGCCTCCGGAGAATATCCCGGTACGCGCATGACGGCTATTTTACACTGTTTTGCCTTTTCCAGATCCACATTATTGAATCCGGCACACCGCATCAGAATCAATTTGACGTGATGGCTGTGCAGTTCTTCGATGACCTCCGTCCCCAAATCCGCATTGACAAAAGCGCAGACCGCTTCATATCCGTCCGCCAAAGCCGCAGTCTCTTTATGGATATTGGCATCCGTAAAATGAATATCCAGTTCCGGATATCCTTCCAGAATTTTATTGAAAAACTGCTCATCATAGCTTTTTGTTCCGTAAAATAATATCTTCATTGAAATTGATACTCCTTTCCAGATATTTTTTCGCACATCGTCTCACCTCAGCAGGCTCTTTTGCTGCTCAGAGCCTTTCGCGCACCTTATTTTCAGGCATTATTTATAGTATACAAAATTTTTTTCACTTATACAAAACGGCGATAAATTTCACACTTCTTTTCCTTTATATCCCTCTATTATTCAGTAATTGACCTATATTTTAGATTTGTTTACATTTTTTGGCTTGCCGTTTCTTTCATTCTGTGCTATACTGAAGCATATTTAGGTCACTGTACACATTGAAGGCATTCGCCTTCCTTCTCTTTTGAAACGAGGTGTATTTTCATGATTAGTAAAGAAAGTTTTGAAAATTCTATTATACGATTTGCCGAAGATTGTCAGAAAAATGGTGTGATAGATGCGGAATTATATCCAAAATATGATGTTCAGCGCGGCCTGCGCGATAAAAACGGAAACGGCGTACTGGCCGGTCTGACCAAGATTTCCCGGATAGAATCCAGCAAAATCGTGGATGGAAAAAAGGTTCCATGTGAAGGGCGCCTGTTCTACCGCGGATATGATATCCATGATCTTGTGGAAGGTCCGGTGAAAGAACATCGCTTTGCCTATGAAGAAATTGCTTATCTTCTTCTGTTCAGTGAACTTCCCACGCCAAAGCAGCTGGAAGATTTTAAAGAGACTCTTGCCTACAGCCGTACCCTTCCGACCAACTTTGTCCGTGATGTTATCATGAAAGCGCCCAGCAAAGATATCATGAATACCCTCTCCAAAAGCATCCTGACGCTGGCTTCCTACGACAATCAGGCGGATGATATTTCCATCCCCAATGTACTTCGCCAATGCCTGATGTTAATCAGTGTCTTCCCCATGCTTTCCGTATACGGATATCATGCGTACAATCACTATGAGCGCGATGACAGCATGTATATCCACAGACCGGATCCCAATCTGTCCACCGCGGAAAATCTTCTTCGTCTGCTGCGGCCGGATATGAAATACTCTCCACTGGAAGCCCATGTACTGGATTTGGCTTTGGTTCTCCATATGGAGCACGGCGGCGGTAATAACTCCACATTTACTACCCATGTGGTTACCTCTTCCGGTACCGATACATATGCCACCATCACATCTGCACTCTCCTCTCTGAAAGGTCCGAAACACGGCGGCGCCAACATTAAAGTTGTTCAAATGATGGATGACCTGAAGGAACATGTCAGAGATCTGAAGGATCAGGATGAAATCAGAGCTTATCTGAAAAAGCTCCTTCACAAAGAAGCCTTCGATAAAAAGGGACTTATCTACGGCATGGGCCACGCGGTTTATTCCAAATCCGATCCGAGAGCAGAAATCTTTAAGCGTTTTGTAAAGCAGCTCTCCCAGGAGAAAAAACGCGAGGATGATTTCGACCTTTATTCCATGATCGAAACCATGGCTCCGGAAGTCATCGCAGAAGAGCGACGTATCTATAAAGGCGTCAGCGCCAACGTGGACTTCTACAGCGGTTTTGTTTACAGCATGCTGGATATCCCGGTGGAGCTCTTTACTCCCATCTTTGCCATCGCGCGTATCGTCGGATGGAGTGCTCACCGCATTGAGGAGCTGATCAATGTGGATAAGATCATTCGTCCTGCCTATATGAGCGTCATTGACAATGCGGAATATGTTCCGCTGGATCAGCGCCGATAAAAAACAGGGGGATCCCAACGTTTGTCCGATCTGCGGACGCGTTTGGGATCCCCCACTGTTTTTATGTATTTCTTTTTATGCGCATCGATCAGCGATACTTCTCGACAATCGCCTTCATCTGCTCCCATTTCTTTTCCATATCTGCCACAAGCGCAAACTGCGTTCTGGCACGGTCCAAATTCTGTTTTTCCCTGTGGATTTTGAAATAGACATCTCCATTCAGATAGTCGGCCAAAAAGCGCATGCCGCATTCTATGGTCATCAATTTGGCTCCCATTGGAAGCATATCCACTTCGGCCTCTGTCAGACTTCCCTCACAGCCCTCCAAAAATCCTTTTACATAGGCCTCAAACAGCGGAAGAGAAAGCGCTACCTTGCTGGTGTCCGGCTCATCTTCCTCAGCGGTATTGGCGCCGAAACGGATGGAATCGCCAAAATCATGGATGGAAAGCCCCGGCATTACCGTATCCAGATCAATGATACAGATTCCTTTCCTGGTATCCTTATCCATCAAAATATTGTTCAGCTTTGTGTCATTATGTGTAACACGCAGCGGAAGTTTTCCTTCCTTCAGCATGTTCATGGCCATTCCCAGTTCTTCTTTTCTTGCCATGACAAAATCCAGTTCAGCCTTTACTTCTTCCAACCGTCCTGCTTTATTATTTTTCACGGCCTCCTGAAGCTGCCGGAAACGAGCCGACGTATTGTGGAAGTCAGGAATCGTCTCCGTAAGTGTATGCGCCGGATAATCGGACAGCAGTCTCTGGAAATGTCCAAAGGAATAGCCGCTCTCATAAAAATCTTCCGGTTTCTCCACCACATCAAAGCTGATGGTATCTTCCACAAACAGATAAACTCTCCATGAATTTCCTTCTTCATCTTTCACATAACTTTTTCCATCCACTGATTTTACCAGGGTCAGCGTCTCTCTCTCCGGATCTCCGTGATTTGCAATGATTTTCTTTCTTAAAAATTCTGTCACGGATGCAATATTGCTCATCAGCCCGTCTATATCCTGAAAAATGTCTTTGTTCATACACTGGAGAATGTATCTCCTTCTTCCTTTTTCTGTGTCACAGTTTACCAAAAAGGTACTGTTGATATGCCCGCTTCCATAGGAACGATAGCCGGATACCATCCCCTCCAGCTGAAAACATTCCAAAGCTCCCTCAATACTTTCTGTCCTCATATATACCTCCATTCCTGCGGTACCCACCGCACTGATTCGCGAAACGTTTGCAGTGCCAAATGCCTCCTGCCTGCGTCCGGCTTTGTTTCCTTTCTTCTCTCTGTTTTCATCTTAACAGATTCCCTGCGAAAAACAATGCATTTTCCATTCTTTTTTGGTAAAATCGGATATAATATTCCATTTTTCGTTACTTTGTGGTATACTGACCGAAGAACAACACCAAAAAAATTTACAGGAGTAAGGTTATGAGTAAAGAAATTGCTTTAGCAGATATTTTGAAGGAACTTTCCAATATCTCCGGATTCCGCATTTCCATATATGACACCGAACAGAACGAGCTGGAAGCCTATCCCAAGAAAGGTTCTGCCTTTTGCCAGTTTATCCAGAAGAATCCAAAAGCGCTGGCGCTCTGCCATAAGAATGACAAAAAAGCCTTTGAAACCGCCCGCCAGACAGAGGATGTCTATCTCTATCAGTGCTGTTTTGGTCTGTATGAGGCAGTGGCCCCTCTCTATCACAATGGCATTCTCTCCGGCTATCTCATGATGGGACAGACCATGGACACCATGCATGACAGTCCAAAGCGCACCTTCCAGTCGGCCCTTCCCTATGTGGACAATGTTCGGGAGCTGAAGGACGCCGTGGATCAAATTCCCATCCGTTCCAAAAGCCAGATCCTGTCCTGTATCTCCATCATGGAAATCTGTGCTGCATACATCACCCTCAGCAATCGTCTGAAGCTGAATAATCAGACCCTCCCTGTCAAAATCAAGGAGTATATCCATACCCATTTTTCCGGTCAGATCACGCTGGATCAGCTGTGCAGCTATTTTTACTGCAGCCGTGCGACTCTGACCAAAAGTTTTCGCAATGCCTACCAGCAGTCCATCCTGGAATACATAACTTCCTATCGGCTGGCACAGAGCAAAAAAATGCTGGAAGATCCCACGGTTTCCATCCAGGATATCGCCCGTCAGTGCGGTTTTTCTGATCAGAACTATTTTACTAAGGTATTCCATCAAAAATGCGGCCTGACCCCGCTTTCCTACCGCAATCAATCACTGAAAAAATAGCGGGTGCTTTTTCAATTGCCCATCCGCCCATCAGAAAAATGCCCAAACGTGTCTCCTTTTCCATTCAGAGACTCGTCTGGGCATTTTTTTATCAGTTTTTCTCCGCAGCGTTGATCGCCTGCTCAATGTCTGCGATAATATCCTCCGCATTTTCGATTCCGACAGAGAAACGGATCAGATCCGGACGTACGCCTGCTTCCACCAGCTGTTCTTCGCTCAGCTGTCTGTGTGTATGGCTGGCCGGATGAAGGACACATGTTCTGGCATCGGCCACATGGGTGACGATGCATGCCAGCTTCAGATGATCCATGAAACGGATGGCAAAGTCTTTTCCGCCCTTCAAACCGAAGGCTACCACACCGCAGGTACCATTGGGCATGTACTTCTGTGCCAGATCATAGTATTTGCTGCTCTTCAGCCCCGGATAATCGACCCAGGCCACATTCTCATTGGATTCCAGATATTCTGCCACTTTCTGTGCGTTTTCACAGTGACGGGGCATACGAAGATGAAGCGTTTCCAGTCCGATATTCAGCAGAAACGCATTCTGCGGAGACTGGATGGATCCGAGATCGCGCATCAGCTGGGCAGTTGCCTTTGTTATATAGGCTTTTTTGCCAAAGCGTTCTGCATACACAATACCGTGATAGGATTCGTCCGGTGTCGTCAATCCAGGGAACTTATCCGCGTGGGCCATCCAGTCAAAATTGCCGCTGTCCACGATGCATCCGCCCACAGTCAGCGCATGGCCGTCCATATATTTGGTTGTGGAATGGGTGACGATATCAGCGCCAAATTCAAATGGGCGGCAGTTGATGGGCGTCGCGAATGTATTGTCGACAATCAGCGGCACGCCATGGCTGTGTGCCAGCTCGGCGAATTTTTCAATATCCAGAACCACCAGGGAAGGATTGGAAATGGTTTCCGCAAACAATGCCTTGGTATTGGGCTGAAATGCCTTTGCAATCTCTTCCGCCGGAGCATCCGGATCCACCAGCGTCACATCGATTCCCATTTTCTTCATGGTCACGGTAAACAGATTGGAGGTCCCTCCGTAAATCGGCGCGGAGCTTACAATATGATCCCCGGCGCTGCAGATATTATAGATGGCGTAGAAGTTTGCCGCCTGACCGGAAGATGTCAGCATGGCTGCCGCGCCGCCCTCCAATTCACAGATTTTGGAAGCCACCGCATCATTGGTGGGATTCTGAAGTCTGGTATAAAAATATCCCTCATCTTCCAGATCAAACAGCCTGGCCATCTGCTCACTGTCATCATACTTGAATGTGGTGCTTTGATAGATCGGGAGAACCCTCGGTTCCCCTTTTTTGGGCTTCCAGCCGCTCTGTATGCATATTGTTTCCAGATTTTGTTTTTTCATGCTTCCTTCTCCTTTCTTTATGCCAGTTCCAACAGCCTGAGAATCAGGGCCATACGGACATATACGCCATACTGGACCTGTTTAAAGTATGCTGCGCGCGGATCGTCATCCACTTCCACGGAAATCTCATTCACGCGCGGCAATGGATGAAGAACCAGCATGTCCTCTTTTGCCAGACTCATTTTTGCCTTATCCAAAATATAGCAGTCTTTCATGCGGATATAATCATCTTCATTGAAGAAGCGCTCCTTCTGGACACGCGTCATATAGAGAATATCCAGTTTCGGCATGGCCTGTTCCAGGTCCGTCACTTCCTCAAAATCAAATCCCTTCAGAACTTCCTCCCGAATATAATCCGGAACCCGCAGTTCCGGCGGTGAAATCAATACAAACTTCACATCCTCATAGCGCACCAGAGCATTGATCAGAGAATGTACGGTACGGCCGAATTTCAAATCGCCGCACAATCCAATGGTGATGTGATCCAAACGCCCTTTCAGGGAGCGGATGGTCAGCAAATCCGTCAGTGTCTGGGTCGGATGCTGATGACCGCCGTCCCCTGCATTAATCACAGGGATGCCGGATTTTAAGGATGCCACCGTGGCTGCCCCTTCCTTTGGATGACGCATCGCGCAGATATCAGCATAGCAGGAGACGATGCGTATCGTATCGGATACACTTTCCCCCTTTGCTGCCGAGCTGGAATCAGCTGTCGCGAATCCGATTACATTTCCGCCCAGATTGTGCATGGCAGCTTCAAAACTTAAGCGGGTACGGGTACTTGGCTCATAAAACAATGTGGCCAGCTTTTTTCCCTCGCATTTGTGCGCATACGTTTCCGGGTTCTTTTCAATATCATTTGCCAAATCCAATAAGTCGGATAACTCTTCCACCGAAAAATCCAAAGGACTTATTAAATGTCTCATCATTTACCTCTCATTCCGCCGCCTGCCGCGGCTTTCCATATGAATTTTTTATCTCTCCCGTTTGAAAGCAAAGCCGCATAAAAAATCGAACGATTACATTCTAAGCTGCCGCTTTCCAATTATAACCGTCCGTCACTTTTTATACTGCTCCTCACAATACATACAGCGGTAAACTTCGTTTTCTTCATCCGTAAGGATAAATACATGGGGAAGCCCCTGTTCTATGGAAGTAATGCAGCGAGGGTTTTTGCAGTGAATCACACCTGTAATCTTCTTTGGAAGTTTCAGTGTCTTCTTTTCCACGATCTTTTCATCTTTAATGATATTGATTGTAATATTGTGATCGATATATCCAAGAACATCCAAATCCAGGACATCAATCCCACACTCAATCTTTATGATATCTTTTCTCCCCATTTTACTGCTTCTAGCATTTTTAATAATAGCCACCTGACAGTCCAATTTGTCCAGACCAAGATAACGGTATATGGACATCGACTTACCGGCCCTGATATGGTCCAGTACAAATCCTTCCTTTAATCCGCTCACATTAAGCATGGAATCATCCTCCTGTATACGTTTACTCGCATAGACCCGTCGCGGCCCACACTTTTTTCTATTTTATACCAAGTCCTCCTAAAATGCAATTGTTTTTAGTTATTTCTGTCCTCTCCATCCTTTTGGCATTTCCTTCTTCATAAAGCAGGCTCTGGTGATGGATGTCTCTCCGTATTTTCCGCGGATCTTATCTATGGCAGCATCCAGTTTTTCCATTTTTTCATACTTATCCAAATCAAATAGATTATACTGGCGAATGCTGTCTCCTGTCACCTTTTGGGCTGCCACCCCCAGCAGGCGAATGGGTGTATTGCCGTCCCACATCTGATCAAACAGCTGAAACGCGATGGAGGCCACTTCTCCTGTCACATTGGTCAGCGTCGGAAGGGTGCACTGGTGGGTTCTGTTCTGAAACGTATGGTAGGTGAGCTGGACCGCGATACAGCCGCTTTTCATCCCGTCTTTCCTAAGCCGGGCACATACCGTCTCACAAAGAGAAAGCAGAACCATTTTGGCCGTGTCCGCATCTGCCACATCCTCTGCCAGAGTCGTGGAATTGCTGTATCCTTTATTATCCGGTTCCATATGTGTGATCTTGGTCTCTCCGATTCCATTGGCGTATTTATAGATGACTTCTCCATGTTTTTTCAAATGCTGGCGGATAAAAGCCGGGTCTGCCTTTGCCAGATCACCTATGGTAAATATTCCCAGATCATTTAATCGCCTTCTGGCCGACTCGCCCACCAAAAACAGCCTTTCCACGGGCAGCGGCCACATTTTTTTCTGAATTTCTTCCGGATAGAGCGTATGTATTTTATTGGGCTTTTCAAAATCCGATGCCATCTTTGCCAGCAATTTATTCGTTGAAATCCCCACGTTCACGGTAAATCCCATTTCTTCATAAATGGTATCCCGGATCTTTCTGGCAGCCTCCACCGGCGAGCCATAGAGCTGCTCCGTCCCCGTCATGTCCGCAAATGCTTCATCGATGGAATACTGTTCCACCGCAGGCGCATATCGCTTTAAAATCTCCATAAATCCCCTGGAATTTTTTTCATATAGAGAAAAATCAGGTGAAACCAGAACCAGATGCGGACATTTCTTCAGAGCACTGACGATTGGTTCGCTCGTATAGATTCCAAACTTTTTTGCTGCCGGAGACTTGGCCAAAATGATCCCGTGCCTCTTTTCCCGATCTCCGCCCACAGCAGATGGAATCAGCCTCAAATCTTCTTTTGCTCCCTCTTTCAGCCTCCTGACAGCTTCCCAGCTCAGATAAGCGGAATTCACATCAATGTGAAAAATAAGCGTTCGGCCCATCCTGCTGCCTCCTTTCTCAAAACGGCTCAAAGGGGAAAGCAGCGACCCGGGCTTTTGTCCCTTGCTTTCCCCGGCTAACCTCAGTATACCACATTTTCTTCCATCAGAGGAACTTTTTCATCGTCTCCACATTTTTCTCTTCGCGCTTTAAAAGCTTTTTGGCCAGATCCAGCACCTTTGTATCTTCTCCGTCATATCCGTGGATTTCCTTTGTGATCTCTGTAATCCCCATGGTCGCTCCCTGCAAAACCATTTCGGCCAGCTTGGAGGTGGAAGGATCCATCATATTCTTCACTTTAGACATCACATTGGACATCATTTTTCCCATGGCCGGAGCATCTCTTCCCGCTTCTTCCTGATACTCCTTCAGCAATTCTGCGCTTTCCCGATACGCTTCCTGGTACTCTTCGATCCAGGCCCGAATGACATCAGTAAACTCTTTATCCTTGGACAGCTCCAATATATGTTTTAAGCTATCCTGTCCCATATCCGCGCTCTCATGAATATGATTCAGCAATGCCACTTCTTTTTTCACAGTAATCCTCCATTCTGAAACACCGCAAAATCTGATTCCATCCGGCTTTAACCGAAGCCTTCTTTTTTCCGCCGCATCATCGATGTTTCAAAATTAGTATGCCTCCTGAATCAAAAACTATTCCTCATTTCACTGCAGTCAAAAAGCGTGCCTGAGAAGTTTCCTTCGCCATCTGCAAAAAAATCTTCTTCAAACACGCTCGTTCCATGATTATTTCTTTCTGATAAAACGGATATCCGCCGTCTAAAAATAAATCAGTTCTTCCTTCGGCTTCACTTCCGGAACAATCTCCGATACATACAAAACAGGACCTTCTTCCTTATAAACCGCTGAATATTCCCATTTTACAGTTACCACAATACGCGCCCATTCGCCCGTCTGTATCTTTCTCGGTCCTTTGTAAGAACTGATAAATCCGAGAAACGTGATATCATCGGCGCAGCATGTCATGGCATTTCTGCCCGGTACAAACAATCCTGCCGGAAATTCATCGGAAGTCATAAGCTGCGCCAGGAATTTCACTTTCTTGCCCTCATAGCGTTCATGGTGCTCCTGCACATCGATATACCAAATTCCATAATCGCGGTCATCAATTTCGATCACATCCGCTTCCAGGTCATAGGGCAGATCCTCTTCCGGGTTCTCCATTTCTCCGTTTTCATCCTCAAAGACCACCTGCGCCCTGCGATTGACTGCCTTTACGGACCTTTGATAGGTTGCCAGAGGAGTATTCTCATCACACCGATTGAAAATAACCAGATCGGTATACGTAACCAACTCCATGGCCAGCGATTTGATATTGTTCAGGTACAGCTGGAAGGAACTTCCGTCCAATATGGTAATGATCTGATAAATCCCCCAATAGTGGGGCAATTGCTTTTCCAGAAATTTCTTTACCGACCACATCCCATTGTATTCAATCAGCACACGTTCCGGATGATATTTTCTGTCCAGTTTCTTTAAAAATTCTTCATCCAGTTCGTATTCCTCTTCCACAGTAGCCATGACCGTGTTATTATCCGCCAGCATGGATTCGCTGTATTCTTCTTCTCCCTCTTCGCAGACAATCAAAAGTGTCTTTTCTCCGTCAGCAAAATATTCCTGACTCATGGTAAAATTGAGAAAAGAAGTTTTTCCCCCCTCCAGAAAACCGGTAATCAGATAGACCGGAATCATCTTTTCTTCCATTTTGTTCCTCCCAAGGTTTCTGTTTTCCGCTTCTTTTATTTATTATAACAGGAACAGTTTTTCCAGCTTGTCTTCCTTCAATTTGGATCCGATCACACAGATACGGCCTGTATACTCCGGTGAACCGTTTCTGATTTCATATTCCTCCGGAACCATGTCAAAATACATCCACTCCCCTTCCGGTGTCGGAATCATTCCCTTGGAACGAAGAATGATACCATATTTCTCCCCGTCGGACAGGGCTTTTAAGATGGATTCCAGTTCTTCTTTTGTATATTTGCGCGCAGTTTCTCTGCCCCAGCTGGTAAATACTTCATCTGCGTGATGATGGTGATGATCATGGTGATCATGACCGCAGCCGCACTCCCCATCCTGGTGATGGTGTTCATGCCCGCATTCTTCTCCGTGGTGATGATGACCATGTTCACATTCCCCGTCATGGTGATGATGCCCGTGGTCGCATTCCTCATCATGGTGATGATGTTCATGACTGGATTCTTCCTCGTGATGATGTCTCTGTTCCTCCAGCATCTCAGCGGCGAGATCGTGGGTATTTTCCATGACATCCAAAATCTGTCCGCCGGTCAGCTGTTCCCATGGAGTCGTGATAATACGCGCCTCTTTATTGTGTTCGCGGATCAGTTTTACGCAGGCATCCAGACGCTCTTCCTTGACATTCTGTGTTCTGCTCAAAATAACTGCGCTGGCACTTTCGATTTGGTTGTTATAAAACTCTCCGAAATTTTTCATATACATCTTACATTTCGATGCATCGGCCACCGTTACAAAGCTATTCATCTCCACTTCGCTGTTCTTTTCCGCCACTTTGCGCACGGCTGCAATGACATCGGATAATTTGCCCACGCCGGACGGCTCAATGATAATGCGCTCCGGATGATAGGTGTCAAGCACCTCTTCCAGGGCCTTACCAAAATCGCCCACCAGAGAACAGCAGATGCATCCGGAATTCATCTCTGTAATCTGTATTCCGGCATCCTTCAGAAATCCGCCGTCTATGCCAATCTCTCCGAATTCATTTTCAATCAGGACAACTTTCTGTCCATTCAATGCTTCTTTCAAAAGTTTTTTGATTAGTGTGGTCTTACCGGCGCCCAAAAAACCGGATATAATATCAATCTTTGTCATTATTCAACTGACCTTCTTTCCTTAAATGAAATCATATAAAAGCCAAATGTATGGTATCTGAACAAAGATATAGTATACCACTGTCCTCTCAAATATGCAAATGTTTTCCGCTTGTCAGCTCTGTCTATTCTCCCCTGTGGATCACCTGATGGATCAAATCAGCCAGCAGGGGCATGGCATTCATGGCTTCTTCCACCGTATTGGTCTGTGCTCCCACCTCCACCAGGGCCGATCTGGAACGCAGGTGCTGATTGTACCGATTCGTCTTCAGATAGATCACCCGGGTCAGATCCGGATATTCGGCACAGGCTTCCAATGCCATCTGCAGACTGAACGCCAGATTATCTTCCCGGTAAGGATTGGAAACATCCGTCCGCTCCCCATTGGCATCACGGCAGGTTCCATTGAAAAACATCAGCCGGGCAGTGGGTTTTCCATCAATATCCGTCACCAGGCGGACATCCTCGTCCACCCCGTCCCGATGCAGATCAATTACCACCTCTATGCTCGGATTGTCACTTAGAATCTGCTCCAGATCGGGAAGCGCTTTTTCATAGGCCGGATCCCGGTCCAGCACACCGTCCGTCATGTCATATACCCCCTTATGATGGAGCACCTGGTAGCCGTATGTATCTGTCAGTATCTTTGTCAGGTAATCCCCCACGCCCACGATGGTATCTTCTTCTTCCCCTGGTACGGAGTCCGCGAATGTTTCCTGGGAATGGGTATGATAAATCAAGATCTGAGGGCCGGATCCGTTTTGGGAGATGGACAAGTCTTTTGCCAGCAGCACCCGTGGATTCAGTTCGTTTTCCGTGATGCTTGTGCCGGGGTCAATCACATAGAGATGCTCGATCAGGTATTGGAAATCCAGCATCTGTTCCAGAGTGTAACTGCCTTTCTCCGGCAGCGCGCGTATCTGAGGCAGAATTTCCCTTTGGGGTTCAATCAGGATACCGGAGGCTGCGGCATTCATTTCTTTGTCAAACGGTTCTGTACCAGAGGGTATGGAGAACTCCTCATCGGGAGACGATTCCGCGGTCTGTTCTGACTCCTTTATTTCCTCCGTCCCGCTTTCCGGTGTCAGCATCGGGTATGATTCCGGTTCCTTTGTGCTTTCCCAAATTTTCTTTCCCGCTTTGTTCTCCACATAGGATCCCAGTGGAACGATTTGTTCCATCTTATCGGCCACAGTATCCCGGATTTCTCCGCCTCCCTCCAGATGATAAGCGGCAAACAGATAGTTTTGAAATACCAGTTCTTCCGTCAGCGCGGAAACGAAACCGGACAGATAATTTTTTGCATGTTCCGCTGCGCTTTTTGCTGTTCCCGGTGCCGTATAAAAGAACAGACATCCGGCGCCAATACAGCCTATGACTGCATAAACCGCCATTCGCCTGCCTCCTCTGCTCCTTCTGTGCATGGATCCTCCCGCCTTCCCGCTCTTTCCTTCCTTAATTATATGATTCCGCAGTGACAAGTATGCCAAAAGACGTCCCGGATTCTTTCCCATTTTTCTGTACGCCTTTACGGATACACCGCCATATTGATTCCTTCCGATATGGTTTCCCCAATGCAGTAAACCAGTTCATCAATATCCTTCGGCGTCACACACAGTGTACCCGCCTCCGGTGTCAGCAGTTCCTGAATCAGTTCATACTGTTCCTCCGGGGAAAAGGCGGCGATTTTCTCCCCCGTTTCTTTTGATGAATGTTCCATCTGTAAGATTTGCAGTACGGCAGAAAGTGTGTCATAAGCAATGGTCGCAGCTTTAACAATCATGGGAACGCCGATGGCCACCACCGGGATGCCGAGACTTTCCCTGGTCAGACTGCTGCGATGGTTTCCCACTCCGGATCCGGGCGCAATCCCTGTGTCGGTCAGTTGGATTGTGGTACCCAGACGGTGGATGCTTCTGGCAGCCAGCGCGTCGACTACGATCACTGCATCCGGCCTGATTTCTCCCACGATTCCTTTCACAATATCTGCTGTCTCCATTCCCGTCTGTGCCATCACACCGGGAGCCAGACCGCACAATCCGTCTCCCGTATGATGATACGTCATAAACAGATTGTCCACCACTTTAGGTCCCAGGGAATCCACCGTCAATTCCCGATTTCCAAGTCCCACCGCCAAAATGCGCTTCCATTTTCCTGGTAAAAGCTGCTCGATATAGTCTGCCAATACACTGGCGCAGGCTTCCTTTCCTTCCTCCCCTCTTAAGAGCAGAGATTCCAATGTAATATATCTCCCCATCGGTTTCCCCATTCGTTTCGCACCATCTTCATTTTGAATTTCCACCTTTGTGATACGAACCTTTCCGCCCTCGGCCTCCTCTTCTTTCAGGGAAATCCCGTCAACCGTTTCTCCTTTTTTTGTCAGACACTCTCCCGCTTCCAGAGCCAAATCCGTATCCATCTCATAATTGATTTCCATACCTACCTCCTGATTGTTTCCATTTTCCATGCATGCGCTCCCATTATTTGCACCAACCGCCGTTTCTGCCTGCCGCCATCAAACGATTTCTTACCATAGTAACTTTCCCAAAAATTTCAAAAATATGTATTGACATTTGCGGTCCGTTCCGCTATCATGGGATAGTGTATGTAATTTACATTAGAACGTCCGTGTCTCCGGCTTTAATGTAAAATGTGGCAAAAGGATACTCTCTCTCCTTTCTGTCACCACTATATTATATTTATCGGAGGTGCCAACATGGCAAACATTAAATCTGCAAAGAAGAGAATTTTAGTAATCAACACAAAGACAGCCAGAAATAAAGCAGTTAAGTCCAGAGTAAAGACTTATGTAAAGAAGGTATACGCTGCAATCGAGGCTGGTGACAAGGCTGCTGCTCAGGCTGCTCTGTTAGTTGCCACAAGTGAACTGGACAAGGCTACATCCAAAGGTGTTTATCACAAGAATACAACATCCAGAAAGATCAGCCGTATGAACAAAGCTGTCAATGCAATGAACTAATTTTTCTGTAAATCAGATTTAAGAAAGACCGTATCCTTCCATGGGATACGGTCTTTTCGGTTTTTTCTCATCTTCTGGATATCTTTACAATCAAAAGTTCCACCGCCAGCTTCTCATTGAGATTTCCCCTTTTCACAGCTTCCTCCGACGTCACACAGAGTTCCACATATTCCCGAAGCTGCTCCCGTGTAAAAGCTCTGGCCTGATTCATCAGCTTTCCGGCAATAAACGGGCGCAATTTCAGGGACGACGCAATGCTGTCTCTGTTTTCCCCGGCGGCTGCCATTTCCTTCACAATCATCAGCTGATTAAACTGCCTTGCAATCAAAAAGAGAATCCGCATGGAAGGTTCTTTCAGCGCCAGCAGATCATAGTATAAATTCAGCGCTTTCGCTTCATTTCCCGCGGCCACCGCTTCAATCATCTCAAAAATCCGGTTCACCGTCTGTTCGGTGCAGACAGCCTCCACTGCCTCATCTGTAATCCCCTCTTCTCCCTGGCAATAGGAAATCAATTTATCCAGTTCCATCTGTATGTTTTCCATACTGTCGCCGGTTTTCATCAGAAACAGATCCAGCGCTTTCGCTGTCATTTTCATCCCCTCCCGGCCTGCCAGCCCCAAAACCCAGCGTTTCAGTTCCGGTTCCTTCTGGTGGTTCAGTTCGGCTGCGTATCCGAGATCCCTCACCCTTTTATACATTTTGCTGCGCTTGTCCACTTCCGATTCCACAAAAATAACCGAGGTAAATTCCGGCAGCTGTTCCAGAAATTCAGTCCACCCCTCCGATACGTTCTTCATGAGTCCGCTGTTTTCCAGTATGATCAGCCGACGGTCAGCAAAAAACGGCATGGTTTCGGCCATACTTCTCACCTCAGACAGATCGATTCCTTTCCCCTCATAAAAACTGCAGTTCATTTCATCATCACCGGTTATGGCTGCTTTCAATCTTTTTTTATAACTGGAAAGGAGAAACGGCTCATCCCCGTACAACAGATAAACCTGTTCCAGCTTTTTTTCTTTTAAATCCTGATTCAGTTTCTGCATTCTTTCCTCCACCACAGACGGTATTCCCGTAAGGCAAGGCGAAGCAGGCATACACCTTAGAAGGCAAGCACGCCAAGGTGTTCCAGCAAAATCTTCGTTCCAAGCAAAATCAGGATTACGCCGCCTGCCACTTCTGCCTTTTTCTGATATCGTGTACCAAATACATTTCCTACCTTAACACCGATCATCGAAAATGTAAAGGTAATTACGCCGATAAAAGAAACGGCCCATACAATGGATACATCCAGGAAAGCAAAGGTAACGCCTGCTGCCAGCGCGTCTATACTTGTGGCCACTGCCAGAGGAACCATTGCCTTCACTGTCACACTGGCATCCACACTTTCTTCTTCTCCCGAACAAGCTTCCCGGATCATACTGATTCCGATCAATCCCAGCAAAACAAAGGCAATCCAGTGATCAATGGCTGAAATCATATCTTTAAAGCTGACCCCCAGCAGATACCCCAGCGTCGGCATCAGGGCCTGAAATCCTCCGAAATAAAGCCCCACTATTACCATTTTCTTTACATCCAATTTCTGCATGGACAGTCCCTTGCATATGGATACTGCGAATGCATCCATGGATAATCCGACTGCCAGTAAAAAAAGCTCGATCAGTGACATTCTTTTTCCTCCCTTTCGTATGTAATCGAGTCCCGATAAGGAAACATCAGGGATAGAAGCAAACAAAAAGAGACCTATCTGCAGCACTACGCCCTGCGGCTGCAGATAAGTCTCATTATTCAGAATCCCGTATCTGAAATCAAAGCCAGATGAAATCATCAGTATGTTGACCTTGATACACTATGTTTCAGTGCCAATTACTCCCTTACCTTGGACCGATTATAAGGGATCTTTTCCGAATTTGTCAACACTAATTTAAGATTCAGCAGAAAGATGCACCTTCTTTCCATCCGTTTTCAGTTTCACTGCCCCATGCTCCGGTGTCGCATAAATTCGGCATCCATACCGAAGCAGCCTTTCCACGGTCTCTTCATGGGGATGCCCATACCGATTGCCCTCTCCGCAGCTGATCCAGGCATATTTTGCCTGCACATTTTCCAGGAGTGACTCTCCTGTGGAATACCTGGATCCGTGGTGCCCCACCTTTAGGACGGTAATCGGCACCCCGGCAAGCTGTTCTGAAAATGTTTCCTCCTTTTCTCCCGCATCCCCGGTGAACAGCATGCGAAACTCACCCATTTCCAAAAGGAGCACCTGGGATGTATCATTGATATCCTCCGCCTGCATCCCGGCATCGGGATGCAGACAGGTCAGGCAGACCTCCCCTTTCTGCAGCTGCATTCCCGCCGACAGATACCGGACCGTACTTCCGGCTTTCTCTGCAGCCTGAAGGATGGAAGCAAAATCAGTCTGTACATTTTTTTCATCGGGCAGCACGCAGATATCGATGGGGATCTTCCCGTGTTCCAGGATTTCCTGCACACCATTTACATGATCCTCATCCCCATGGCTTAAAAATACATAGTCAATTTTGGAAATTCCCTCATACATCAGATACGGCTCCAGACGATATTTTCCAACCTGTGATTCGCTCGTACTCCCTCCGTCGATCATGATCACACTCCCGTCCGGAAGGCGGATGACAAATCCATCCCCCTGCCCCACATCCAGCATGGTAACCGTCAGCTGACCCATCCATGTTTCACAGGGAATCCGCTTCAATCCGATGATCCCCGCTCCCAGACAGAACAGTCCGGCCAGACAGATTTTTACTTCTTCCGGACTCCACCTTCTGTTTCCCGGTTCTTTTTTCCACTCCATGGAGGATTTCTTTTTCTGCCAGCTGTATTCCCTCACTGCCATAAAGCCAAACAGCGCCAGATAATAGATCACCAGCTGAATTGTCCTGGGCCGTCCCAGCGTAAGCACCGACATGGGAAGCTCCAGTGATAATTTACACATAATCTCATAATATTCTAAAATCCAGTGTCCGGTTCCCAGCAGAAACCGGCCCAGAAACGGTATGGGAAATCCCAGAAAGGCCCCTGCCAAAATGGATACCAGCAAAAGAGAGGCCGCTGGCAGAATGAATAGATTCAGGAAAAAGGAATAAAGCGGATAGACAAAGAAATGATACAGCTGGATCGGCATAATCATGAACTGGACGCCCAGCGCCATGGCCATGGTTTCCGCCCACCTCCCATGTTTTTTTCCTTTTCCCAGTATCGCAGGTCCCACCATCCCAATCCCGAAGACAGCGGCAAATGACAGCTGAAAGCCGCACTGTGTGACCTGAAGAGGCTGCCAGCAAAGGATCACTATGGAAGAAATTGCCAGCGCGGAGACGAGGTCATAGATTCTGCCCCTGATATTGGCGGCCATATAGCAGATAAACATGAGAATGGCGCGCACCGCCGACACCGGATTTCCCACCAGTATGGCATACAGAAGAAGAAAAAGACTTCCTACCCCAGCTGAGACTGCATAACTTCCTGTCAGCCTTCTGGCAAATTGGTAAAAAAGCGCTCCCAGGATGGAGACATGGGTGCCGGATACGGCATAAATATGGGCGATCCCGCTTTCTTCATAGAGATCTTTTACTTCTTCATCCAGCTCGCTTTTATCCCCCAAAAATATGGCACAGAACAAACCGGCATCCTTCGGGGGCGCCATCTCTTTGATTTTCGTCTTCACCTGCTCACGAAATTCCCAGATGGCCTGTTTCAGCCAGTCTGTGTCATCATTCAAAACGTCAATCGTTTTCCCCCACATCATGGCATCTATTCCCTGCGCCTTCCGGTAGGACTTCATATCAAATTGTCCGGGATTGGACGCCCCCGAAAAGGCGGAGAGATCTCCCTCTGCCTGAATCCGGTTTCCGATTTTCACCGATGCATCCGATCCATCCAAATAGATTAAAACTCCCCTTCCCTGCAGGGTGGCCCCGTCTTTTATACGCAGCACTGCTGACGTAACTGTAATCTGTTTTGCGCCTTCTGCATCCGTCTGCACAGAACTCACGGTTCCCTGCACCGTTCCCCGGCATTCTTTTGTCTGTGCAAAAAAGCATTCCATCTCCGTTTCCTGATCCGCCCCTTCCCACAGGAAGACGCCCCACAGAAAACAGGCAGGAAGAAGCCACTCCAGCGTGATTCTTCTTCCTGCCTGTTCTTTCTGTACAGTTCTGAAACGGACAGCATAGCACAGACAGCAGCCCGCTCCTGCGAGGATGCCCGCTGCCCATGCGGCCTTCGGATTCCACCACGCCATGGACTCTCCAAGTACCAGTGCGATGGCTATCGCCAATAACGGCCTTTTTATGTTCTATTCCTCCTCCACATAATCCAAATTTCGATCCAATGGCTCTTCCAGTGAAATATTATCCTTAAATTTCACATTGGTAACTCCGTCAATGGAGATCTGCACCTTCCGCACCCCTGTCAGCTCTGCCAGAGAATTGACCACGGAATATATCGGAATATAATCGTTCAGATCCGTCAGTGCGCTGGAAACAAAGGATGAATCAAAATTGACATAACAGATATTATCTTTTGTGGACACCCCCAGTATTTTCAAATCTGCCGGAAGCGTCGCTTTATGTCCCTCTTCCTGGGGTCCTTCGATCAAAAGGGACAGGACGTACTGCTCCACAGGATAAGAATTTTCCAATGCCACTTCCCGTGTTTCTTTCACCAGCTTATCTCCGGTTTCATTGGCAAAATAAAGGGTCAGTGTCGTCCATGTGGCGGAATTCAGTCCCTTTCCGAATATATCCACAAAATTGCTGCTGGTCTGAACGCCGATGGGATTGGAATTTTCATCGGTCAGAGGCTGATTCTCCACGGTGATTGCCACAGAATCCACATCGGGAATCTGTGTAAAGGTCAGCACAATGGCAGCCCGGAGGAGCACCTCTCTTTCCTTTTCCATCTCCTTATATTCTTTGCTGAAGTCAAAATGCAGCACACGATCTTCAATCGTTGTTCCCATGAGGCTGACATTCGTCGGAAACGCGCTGACGTTGTCCTCCCCATCCGGTACATGGATGAACTGTTCCCACAGCTCCGTGACCATATTTTCCGGCTCTGCTGCCTGCACCATATAGTAGTCCCGACTCAGTTCCGTACCCGATTGTTTCAGATAGTAGATCGCGTAGGCTCCTTCCGGTTTTTCCTCATTCCTCCCGCATCCGCCCAGGCAGACGGATAATGCAAGAACGAACGTCAGCAGAAGCGCTCCAATATTTCGTCTCTTCATCATGTTATGCACCTCCTATGCCAGATACGTCAGCGGTATGCGGACGGTAAATACCGTCCCTTCTCCCAGCTTCGTATCCACTTTAATCGCTCCATGATGAAGCTGTATGACATTCTTTGTGATCGCCAGTCCCAGGCCGGTTCCTCCGGTTTCCCTGGACCGTGCCTTATCCACACGGTAGAAACGTTCAAAGATATGCTCTTTTAACTCTTCCGGAATACCCACGCCGGAATCGGCAACTTTCACATAAAAATACTTATGATCCGCATCCAGAGATACCCGGACCCAACCTTCATCGTTATTATACTTCACGGCATTTTCCACCAGATTATTTATGGCGAGACTCAGCTTTGTCTCATCCACTTCCGCCACAACCGGGCGGAAGCTTTCAAAAATCACATCAATGCTGCGCTGTTTCGCAATCGGTCTCAGCCGCTTCAGGATCACTTCAATCAAGTCATTGATGTTCACCTGCTCAATATGCAGTTTCGTCGCGCTTTTATCCAGGCGAACCAGCTCCAGCAAATCATTGATGATCTTGGATTCTCTGTCAATTTCATCGGAAATATCCCCCATGAATTCTCTGTAAAGCTCCACAGGTACATTCTCCTGGCACATCAGAGAATCCGCCAGAACACGAATGGACGTGATCGGTGTTTTCAGCTCATGGGACACATTGGAGACAAATTCCTGTCTGGACTGATCCAACGCCTGCAGCCGCTTCAGCACCTTGCTGATGCTGTTTGCGATCTGGTTGACCTCAGAATACCTCCAATCATTCGTCAAATCCACATCCAGATTTCCATCCTGAATTTTATCAATTTCCATGGCCAGATTCTTCATCGGCTTTGTGAATAGGCGGGACAGAATATACGCCGCCACCGCGATCAGGATAAAGCTGATCACTTCCAGAATAAGCGCCTTATCCTGCATATCTTTTACAAGGCTGCTCACAGAGGCGGCAGAAGCGCTGACGATCATGATGCCGGTGGTCACAGTATTTTTATCATTTCCATTGGTAACTGCCACTGTGAATTCGATGAAATTTTTATCTCTGTCATAGTTGGAGTAGGATTCTCCTTTAAATCCCCGAAACACTTCATCCGAAATACATGTCTTTCCTTCATCCAGCCCATATGTATCCAGGATAATACGATACGTATTGTCAATCAAAAGAAGACGCCCGCTGTACATCTCGGAAATCCAGTTTAATTCATTCTGCAGACCCTCTGAATTGGCCAGTACCATCTGCAAAGATGCCTCTGCTCCCAGCTGATCCGCCAAAATACTGCACCGCTGTCTCAGCTCCATCGTCTTTTGGCTGACGAGTTTTCCTTCTATGGAGCGGATTGTCGTCTCTTTTATGATGAATGCCGGGATAATTCCTGCCAAAAAAATCAGCAGAAACAGATAAAAGCGCATGCTTTTTATACGTTTTCCCAGTCCTTTAATTCTTAAAATAATAACCCACTCCCCACTTTGTATGCACATATTTTGGTTCGCTCGGATTTGTCTCGATCTTTTCACGCAGACGCCGGATATGCACATCTACCGTTCTCACATCACCCGGATACTCATATCCCCAGACGATATTCAACAGATTTTCTCTGCTGTATACTTTATTCGGATTCAAAATCAGAAGTTCCAGGAGGTCAAATTCCTTGGCAGTGACATTGATTTCCTTTCCGGCTATGAACACTCTTCTGCCTTCTGTATCCAATTTCAAATCACCGGCTGTCACAATTTTGCTTTCTTCTTCCTTTTCCTTCACAGTCTTATTGTGACCGCTGCGCCGCATGATGGCTTTGATTCGGGCTTTTACCTCCAGGATGTTAAAAGGCTTTGTGATATAATCATCTGCTCCGTATTCCAGGCCAAGGATTTTATCCATATCATCTCCCTTCGCCGTCAGCATGATAATCGGCATATTGGAAAATTCACGAATCTGCTGGCAGACCTCAAATCCGTCCAGCTTTGGCAGCATGACATCCAAAAGCACCACATCATATTCCTTTTTCTTTGCCATCTCCACGGCTTCCTCGCCGTCATAAGCGCAGTCCACTTCCATTTGATCCTGAAGCAGACTGAACCGTATCCCCTTTACGATCATCTTTTCATCATCTACTACCAATACCTTTGCCATGATGCTTACTCCTGTCTTTTCTTCTTTTCCTAAACGGTGATATCATCTTTTATCTTTTCAAATGCGGCAGATTTGATTCCCGGGACCTCCATAATCTCTTCTATGGACTGAAAGGTTCCATGTTCCATGCGATAGGCCAGGATTGCGTCAGCTTTGGCTTCCCCGATGCCGGTCAGGCTCATGAGGGCCTCTTTCCCTGCAGTGTTCAGGTTAATTTTTTCTTTTGCCGAGGGAACCGTGCCTGAGACAGCGCCGTCGGCAGGACGTTCTGCCTCCCCGGCCTCCACCTCTTCTTTGGTATAGACCGTGATCTTCTGCCCGTCTGCCACCAACTGAGCCATATTTAAAAATTCTCTGTCGGCATCGCCGGTCAGCCCTCCCGCCAAATCGATCACCTGGTAAACTCTGGTTCCCGCTTCCACCTGATACACGCCGGGGCTGTTGACCGCACCGGCCACATGGACAAATACCATCTGCATCCCGCCCGTCGGCTCCGAATCCGCTTCTTCAGCAGTCGGCATATCTTTGCCGCCGGTCTCAGATGGCAGACCGGCTTCTTCCGTTTCCTCTTCCGACCGGGCGTCCGTCTCTGTCACAGCAATGACCTGCCACTCTTCCCCATCGGAAGAGCCTGAGGTCATATACAAAATCCCGGCGGCCAAAATCAAAACAGCCAGTGCCACATTTTTTTTGGAGAATATTTTTTGAATCATAATCGGTCAGACCCCTTCCTGCTCTCCAAGCACCCAGAATCCAGCCAGATCATGACTGTTACTACCATTGTAACGAATTCCTCTAGGTTTGGCAAGGGATTTTTTACCCCCGTTTCTCATCAGTATTCCCATTTGAAAATCACAATTCCGGCCACAGCCAATGCCATCCCCAATGCCTTTTTCCATTCAAATCCGACTTTTTCCACACCAAAAAGCCCAAATAGTTCAATCAGATACGCCACGGCCAGCTGAGAAATCACGATGATCATGACGGCTTTTGCTGGCCCAAGAGCATCCATACTCTTAATCACTGTGATCGTAATAAACGCACCGATTACTCCTCCCAAAAGCATATATTTCTTGTCCATATGGAACATACCGGCCACATCCCCCTTGCCGGTCACATACCATGCCGCCGCGCATGTCACAAGGGCCGTCAGCTGCACAAATCCAGCGGCTGCCCAGATGCTGCTCTGTTTCGTCACCTCGGTATTAAATACTCCCTGAATACTCATCAGCGCGCCTGAGACCAGCGCCATCATCACACCAAACATAAAAATTCCTCCAATCTGAAGCATTCGTTTTCCGGAACCGGTTCCGGTTATATAGGAAAAGAGGCTGCCGACCCTGCCGTTTTTACGGCAAAGGTATTTGGCATCCTCTCCATTACTATTTCCATTTTCTTCAGATTTTAGTCCGGGAATTCTTATCTTTCCGGATTCTTCCTATGCCAGGCACTCTTTAAGAATCGCTGTCATTTCATCCACATGTTCTTTCGTGATGACCAGCGGCGGAACGAAGCGAAGCACATTGCTTCCGGCCGAAATGATAATCAGTCCCCGATCCATCGCCTTCGTGATGACCTCAGACGGCGCACAGGAGACTTCCAGTCCCTGCATCAGCCCCATTCCCCGATGGGCTGTCACAATTGGACTGCTTTCCTTAATTTCTTCCAGTTTCTCATAGAGATACGCCCCCACCTCTTTTACATGCTCCAGGATATCGTCTTCTTTGAAGATATCCAGCACTTTGCTGGCTGCGGCGCAGACCATCGGATTTCCCCCATATGTGGTGCCATGGTCTCCCGGCTCCAGAGAAGCCGCTTTTTCTGTACATACAAACGCACCGATGGGCACTCCGCATCCCAGGGCCTTTGCCACTGTCATGATATCCGGCATAACACCGTACTGCTGGAAGCAAAACATGGTTCCTGTTCTTCCCATACCGCACTGGATTTCATCCAGAATCAAAAGGATATCATGTTCATCACAGATTTGACGGACACCCTTGATAAAGGATTCCTCCGCCTGATAGATTCCGCCCTCGCCCTGCAGCGTCTCCATGATGATGGCGCATGTCTTTTCATTGACCAGGGCTTTTACACTGTCCAGATTATTGAATTCGGCAAATTTTATCCCGCCGATCATGGGTTTAAACGGTTCCTGATAGTGTTCATTTCCCGTAACGGACAGGGCCCCCATGGTTCTCCCATGAAAGGAATGGTTCATGGCAATGATTTCATGGTCATGTCCGTGATCCTTCTTCCATGCATACTTTCTGGCCAGTTTAATGGCTCCCTCAATGGCTTCTGTTCCGCTGTTTGTAAAAAATACGCGGTCCAGTCCGGTGACCTCTTTCAGCTTGGCAGCCGCATCCAGAGCAGGCACATTATAAAACAAATTGGATGTATGAATCAGTTTATCCACCTGATTTTTCAAAGCTTCATCCAGCCCTTTATAGTGATATCCCAGGGCAAATACGGCGATGCCTGCCGCAAAATCCAGATACTTTTTTCCATTGGTGTCGTACAGGTATACGCCCTCTCCCCTGTCCAATACCACCGGATAACGATTATACGTGTGGAGGAGCGCGCCCTCCGCTTTCTCAATATATTCTTCTGTTTTCATCTTCCATCCTCTTTTCTGTGCTGGCCGTTTTTCTCATCTTCGGCATCCGAGCTGACTGCTGACCAGAGTTCTATTCTTTTTCGTTTCCAATCACCGCGGTTCCTATCCCTTTTTTCGTGAAAATCTCCAAGAGCAGACAATGGGCGATTCTGCCGTCCATGATATGTACTCTGGATACACCGTTTTTGACCGCATCCATACAGTTCTTCAGTTTCGGGAGCATGCCCCCGCCGATCGTTCCGCTGGCGATCAGCTCTTCCATCTCACTGACAGGCAGTTCGGAAATCAGCGTGGATTCGTCGGCCGGATCCCGGTATACGCCTTCCACATCCGTCAAAAACGCCAGCTTTTCCGCCTTGACAGCCGTCGCAATGGCACATGCCGCATCATCCGCATTGATGTTATAGCTGTGATAGGAATCATCAAATCCCACCGGGCAGACGATGGGCAGAAAGTCTTTTTCCAGGAGATCGTAAAGAATCTTGGGATTGACTTCTTTTACTTCGCCCACATATCCAATGTCCTGTCCATTGGAATATTTTCTGTCCACCCGCAGCAGTTCTCCGTCCTTCCCCGATATTCCCACGGCCTTAACCCCCAGCTCATGGACGAGGGAGACCAGGCTTTTGTTCACTTTATTCAGCACCATTTCCGCAATTTCCATGGTTTCTTCATCGGTCACGCGAAGACCATTGACAAATTTCGGCTCTTTGCCCACCTTGCTCACCCAGCGGCTGATTTCCTTTCCCCCTCCGTGCACGATGATCGGCTTAAATCCAACCAGCTTCAGCAAAACCACATCCTGAATGACATGGCGCTTCAATTCCTCATCCGCCATGGCGCTTCCGCCATATTTTACCACGATAATTTTTCTGTTGAATCTCTGAATATACGGAAGAGCCTCGATTAAAGTCTCTGCCTTATGCATAATTTCCTTATTCAATTTCATGTTCTCCTTTTCATTTCTGCTGTCAGCTTCTGTAATCTCCATTGATCTTCACATAATCATACGTCAGATCGCATCCCCAGGCCGTCGCTCCCTCATTTCCCATCTTGATGTCCGCGATGGCCGTCACTTCTTCCTGGGAGAGGATTTCCGTAGCCTTTTCTTCACTGTATCCGGTATCCACACCGTTCTCCACAATCTTCAGCTTACCGGCCTTGCTCTCAAAATAGATGTCCACCTTTTCCGGCTCAAAGGAAGCCCCGGAATATCCCATGGCGCACAGGATTCGTCCCCAGTTGGCGTCATGGCCGAATATAGCCGCCTTGGTCAGATTGGAACAAATGATGGATTTTGCCAGAATACGTGCCTGCTCCTTGGTCTCTGCCCCGATAACCTTTGCCTCAAACAGACAGGTGCATCCCTCGCCGTCTCCCGCAATTTTCTTTGACAGTTCTGTCATCACTTCCCGCAAAGCCTCGCAGAATGTTTCGTAATCTTCTCCCTCTTGTTCAATCCGTTTATTTCCCGCCCTGCCGTTTGCCAAAAGCAGGACACTGTCGTTGGTGGACGTATCGCCGTCCACGGAGATCATGTTGAAGGTATCCACCACGATGCTGCTGAGAGCCTTTTGAAGCATTTCATGGGATATGGCCGCATCCGTCACCACAAAGCAGAGCATGGTGGCCATGTTGGGATGAATCATGCCGGAGCCTTTGCACATGCCGGAAACCACCGCCTTTTTTCCGTCGATTTCAATCTCCAGCGCCACTTCCTTCGGCTTTGTATCCGTGGTCATGATGGCCTGGGCCGCCTGGGCCGCATCCTCCCTGGACGCTCCCAAAGCTTTGGAAAGCGCCTGAATTCCCGGTTTGATTTTATCCATGGGCAGCTGCCTTCCGATCACACCAGTAGATGCCACCAAAACCGCATCCGTCGGCACCCCAAGCGCCTGGCCGGCCTGGGAAGCCATATCCACACAGTACTGATAGCCCTCCTCTCCGGTACAGGCATTGGCCACACCGCTGTTTACCACGATCGCCTGGACAAAAGGCGCGGTATCCACCACGTTCTTATCCCACTTTACCGGCGCCGCTTTCACCACATTGGTCGTAAATACGCCCGCTGCTGTACATGGTACTTCACTGTAAACCATGGCCATATCTTTTTTTTCGGTTCCTTTAATCCCGGCGTTTAATCCGGCCGCCAAAAATCCCGCTGCCGCGGTGATTCCTCCATCTATCTTCTTCATATTTTCCTCTCATTCCGCCGCGCAAGCGGCATTTCAATTCTTTTCTTTTTCTGCGTTCAAGCCATCACGGGAACATGGGCACCTGCATCAATCCCATGGTTTCCGGCAGCCCAAACATCAGATTCATATTCTGAATCGCCTGACCGGCAGCTCCTTTCACCAGATTATCCATGGCTCCCATCATAATGACGCGCCTGGTCCTGGAATCCAGTTTAACATTGACATCCACATAGTTGCTGCCCTCCACAAAGCGTGTCTCCGGACAGTCTCCCGGATTCAGAACACGGACAAACGTCTCGCTGTCATAATAGTTATGATAGATGGCACGGATTTCCTGCTCTGTCACATCCTTTGCCAGAGAAGCATAGGCGGTCACCAGAATTCCCCTATTCATCGGCACCAGATGGGGCGTGAAATTCAGCGTCACCGGACATCCGGCCGCGTATCCCAGCTGTTCTTCGATTTCCGGTGTATGACGATGGGTAGTCACCCCGTATGCCTTTATGTTTTCATTGACTTCACAGAAAAGATTTTGAAGTTTGGCTCCTCTTCCTGCCCCCGAAGTTCCTGATTTCGCGTCAATGATGATGGTATTGGGATCAATGATGCCCTCCTTCACCAGCGGATATATGGAAAGGGTGCTGCAGGTCGGATAACATCCCGGATTCGCCACCAGGCGCGCATGCTTCACCTGCTCCCGGTTGATCTCACACAGTCCATAGACCGCTTCACCGATAAACTGCGGACTCTTGTGTTCGATACCGTACCACTGTTCATAGGTCTTCACGTCCTTGATACGAAAATCGGCGCTCAAGTCAATGATCTTGGTCTTCTTCAATATCTCTTCGGTCACCAAAGATGCGCAAAGTCCCTGGGGTGTCGCAGTGAAAATCACATCCGCTTCCTCTGCCAGCGCCTCCATATTATCATCCAGGCACGTTTCATCCACCAGCCGAAACATATTTCTATAGACAGAAGCATATTCTTCTCCAATATAGCTCCGGGAGCCGTACCATACGATTTTTGCCTCCTTATGCTGCAGCAGCAGCCTTACCAGCTCATTTCCGGCATATCCTGTTGACCCTATGATTCCTGCTTTTATCATTTTAACTGTTCTCCTCTTTCCTTCTGTTTTTTCTTTTCTTCTCCTCCTGCGGATCGCTCAAATACAGTTCCTTCAAAATGACCTTTCCGCATTCGGTTTTAAAAATCGTCTCACCGACGTATTTTATCTGTTCCTTCTCCATACCGGATTCTTCCATATTTACCAGAAAGTCTGCCTCCACCAGGATCTGATAATCCAGACCGTTGATGTTCGTATACGTATGATGGTGGCCCACCAGATAGCAGACACGTCCGATCAGTTCGGCCGGATACTTTAATTTTTCCAGCATGGCCTTTGCCAAAGGCGGTCCCTCCCTCTCCTGATACTTTCCCGCACTGCTTTTATATTTTTTAAGACTGGCTTTGATTCCGATATCATGTACAATGGCGGCGATCTCCAAAATCTGCTCCAGCTGAGGACTCAGCGCTTCCGCTTCCCCGATTGTCTTGGCGTACCCATATACTTTAAGGAAATGGCCCACCCGCTTCGGATCACTCTCATAATAACGAATCATTTCCATAATCAGCTTTCCATCCGTATCCATGAAATCCTCCTCACCGTTTTTTATCTGCGGACTCCGTTTTTATCCATTATAGCAAACTTTTTCCCATTGTAAAGCAATCTGCTGTTTCATGCCGGTACGGTTTCTTCCAGGCTCTCCTCCCTTTCCATTGAATATGCATTTTGTTTGCATATATTCAACTTTTATTCGGGATTTTTTCATAATTATACATATTTAATGAATATTATGCAAGTGTTTTTTTCTTTTTTTTCATTTTTCCTATTGCATTCCGATGCAAGTTGATGTATAGTAATCACCATGATACCATTCCCTGTGGGCATTCCCTGCGGGAGGAAAATGAGGTTACATACAGGAAGAAAAATAGAAATAGAAGGAGAGTATCATTATGAAAGAAAAAGTTATTTTAGCGTATTCCGGCGGACTGGATACCACTGCCATCATTCCCTGGTTAAAGGAAAACTATGATTATGATGTGGTTTGCTGCTGTATCGATGTGGGCCAGGGAAATGAACTGGACGGTCTGGAAGAACGTGCCAAATTATCCGGTGCATCCAAATTATACGTGCTGGATGTGGTAGATGAATTCTGTGACGAATATGTGGTTCCCTGTGTACAGGCCAATGCTGTATATGAAAACAAATACCTGCTCGGAACTTCCATGGCAAGACCTCTGATCGCCAAGAAACTGGTGGAAGTAGCCAGAAAAGAAGGCGCGGTAGCCATCTGCCACGGCGCCACCGGCAAAGGCAATGACCAGGTTCGTTTTGAACTGGGCATCAAGGCGCTGGCTCCTGACTTAAAGATCATTGCTCCATGGAGATGCAATGAGACATGGGGAATGAGCTCCCGTGAAGAAGAAATCGAATACTGCAAAAAGCACGGCATCGACCTTCCATTCTCCGCAGATTCCAGCTACAGCCGTGACCGCAACCTGTGGCACATCAGCCATGAAGGTCTGGAACTGGAGGATCCTGCCCAGGCACCAAACTATGATCACCTTCTGGTTTTGGGCGTAACGCCTGAAAAAGCGCCGGAAGAAGGAGAAATGGTTTCCCTAACATTTGAAAAGGGTGTGCCGGTTGCCATCAACGGAGAAAAGAAAAAAGTATCTGATATCGTCCGTGACCTGAACGCTCTGGGTGGAAAGCATGGTGTGGGTATTGTAGATATTGTGGAGAACCGTGTTGTAGGCATGAAATCCCGCGGTGTTTATGAAACGCCGGGCGGAACCATCCTCCTGGAGGCTCATGAGCAGCTGGAAGAACTGATTCTGGACCGCGATACCATGGCATTTAAAAAGACCATCGGAAACCGTTTTGCTGATTTGGTCTATGAAGGAAAGTGGTTTACTCCTCTGCGTGAAGCGCTCCAGGCCTTCGTCACCTCCACACAGGAATATGTGACAGGAGAAGTTAAGATGAAACTTTACAAGGGCAACATCATCAAACAGGGTACCACTTCTCCATACAGCCTTTACAACGAAAGCATCGCTTCCTTCACAACCGGCGATTTGTACGATCATCACGATGCCGAAGGATTCATCAATCTGTTTGGTCTCTCCTTAAAAGTACGTGCAATGATGATGGCTGACAAAGAAAATAAATAAGCCTCTCAGCAAATAGAAAAAAGCCGCAGAACAAATGGGATTCCCATCGGTTCTGCGGCTTTTTCCTATCACTGTTTAAATCCGGCTTTCAGCCGTTCAATAAAATCACTGGGATCAAAAGGAGCCCGCCCCTTTTCCTGTTCCGGATGAAGGGAAATGGTATGATCAATGGAGAAGTACTGATCCACCTCCCCGGCTTCCATCCGGCATACGGATTTCGTAAACGGATCTTCCAAACTGTCGTACGGCATCAGTTCCATCACAAACCGGCTCTCCGTGGGATACAGCCGGTACTCTTCCAATACATCGGTTCCGCAGCTGCTGTTTCCAAGGCCATTCCGTTTCCAATCCACCGACAGTATCACAGTCTCCTCGCGCTCCAGTTCACTTTCATGTCTCACTCTGCTCAGCTGCTCCGCCGAATAGGGCAGGGCCGAAAAGGCAAACGGCCGGTCCCCCGTCACCAGAAGTCCAGTTCCTTCCAAATCCGTCAGCGCCGCATACGTCACCCGGCCGCGGCTGCCGTTTTCCTGGGGACGGATATACGGTTCTGCCTGTTCATCCACCGTACTCCGGAATCGCCCCAGGTAAGCTCCTGTACACCGGTCCGGATAATTTTCTTTCGGTCCCAGACCAAAATAATCTACCTTAGAAAGATTGGGATTCACAGGAATACGGACACCCACCCGCGGTATGATCCCCATCTCTCCAAACGGCTGCACAAACTGTTCGACAGAAATATGGCCATCGGCCCAGACACGGGTGATTACATAATGATGAAATCCAGTATCTGCCTTCTGCAGACAGCGGTATGTATGATGGATCTTGACGGTACACCTCTCCTGTGACTGGTCTGTGACCGCACAGGTATTCAGCGTATGCTCCATCCGATTAAGCCCCAGAGAAATCCAGCCTTTTTCCTCTATGCCGGAAAGGCTGTGGCTGTCATTATCCGTCGGGGCCCGAAAGGTCTGCAGACCCATGGCAGGAATCTCACTTTCCCCCACTATGCTCTGCTTCTTCCCGTTTCCATCCTTATATGCATATTCCAATCTGGAAAGGAATCCGGTTTTCTTTGAAATCTCTGCCATCATCTGATTACTTTCAAAAATAATCCGCTGCGCGTCCTCGCTCACCGTCAGCACACCGGCCTCTGGCTGCGCTTTTGGCACAGTCTTTTCCGTCATGCCGAAGATTCTTTGTGCACAGGGACTCTGGCCCAGTTCCAATTGAATCCAGGTATCCGCAAATCCTTCCGGCGCCCACAGGGCTTTTTCCTTTAAGACAAAGTTCAGATTCAAAAGATATACGCCGGATCCATCTTCCTGCCCCTCTTCCCTGCCTGACAGGCCATAAAGGTTCAAATCCAAAAGAATATCTTCGAACGCTCCGGCTTCTGCACACAAATCCTCTCTTCTGCCCCTTTTTATGACACGGCCGTTTTTCTCCAGGCTCCACTCCAATGCCAGTCCGCTGAGACTTACATGGCTGTATTCATTGAAAACACGGATCCAGCCGGTATCCCGGTTTAATACCTCTGCTCGAATCCAGCGGTATACAGCGTTCACCTCTGCCAACTTTGCCGTCTCCCTTCTGTCCGGAAGCACCACGCCGTCGATGCAGAAATTTTCATCCTGATAGGCAGCCGGATAATCGGACCCGTAGGCAAAAATCGGTGTCCCATTTTCATTTTTGTCCAGAATCCCGTGGTCGCACCATTCCCAGATATAGCCTCCGGCCAGGGCCGGGTAACTGCGGACCGCATCCTGATATTCCTTCAAATTGCCCATGGCATTTCCCATAGCATGGGCATATTCGTTCATTAAAAATGGCTTCCCCGGATTCTGGGCAGCCCGCTTTTTCACCCATTCTACGCTGGGATACGTATCACTGTCCATATCTGCCACCACGCTCATCTGACGCTTATGAATCAGTCTCGTTCCATCCATGGACCGGCAGTAGGCTGCCATAAACGCCACGTTCTTTCCGTATCCCATCTCATTGCCCAAAGACCAGATCACTACGCTTGGATAATTCTGATTCGTCAGAACCATGGCTGAGATTCGGTCCAGGCAGGCATTGGTATAGCGCATATCATTTCCCGGAAGGACATCGTCCTTATAGGAGATATCATGACTCTCCATATCTGCCTCATCCATCACATAAAGCCCATACCGGTCACAGAGTTCATAAAAGCATCTGCTGTGAGGATAATGGGCACAGCGGACAGAATTGATGTGGTTCTGCTTCATCATGCAAATATCCCGTTCCATCTCCTCTTTTGTAATCGCCCGAAGCCCCCGTGGGCTGAATTCATGGTAATTGACTCCTTTTATAATCACATGTCTGCCATTGACACAGATTTTTCCGTCTTTGACCTCGATTTTGCGGAATCCCACCGGCCAGCGGATGACCTCCGTGACCGTTCCATCCTCCGTCATGAGCGTGAGACGGATATGGTATAAAACAGGGGTCTCTGCCGTCCACTTTTCGGGGGCCGCCACCGGTATATTCAAATAAACGCTTCGAATGCTGTTGGCAAAAATCGGTTTCTCAAATGCGGGCATTCCTCTCCAGGAATTGGCCGGCCAGTCCGGATTTTCCATGCCGGTGAAGCCTTCTGCTTCCGCTCCCTCCAGCAACGTTCCATCCGGCGCTTCCAGGCAGGCTTTCAGTCGGTGTGCTTCCTGCATTTTGCCGGACCGATTTCGGATTACTGCCATGATTTTCAAATTGGCATCCTGATATTTTTCATCCAGCTCCGTCTGAATCTGAAAATCAAACAGCCCCACATCCGGTCTGGAAATCAGACGGACGCTTCTGAAAATCCCCGCCAGCCTCCACATATCCTGATCTTCCAAAAAAGACGCAGCACTATAGCGGTACACCTGACAGCAAAGCAGATTTTCCCCCTCATGCAGATACTGTGTAATCTCAAACTCCACCGGTGAAAAACTTCCCTGGGAAAATCCCACAAAATATCCGTTGACCCATATATTGACCGCGCTCTCCACACCTTCCATGAAAAGCATCGTATGGCGCCCCTCAAATGCCTTGGGCACAGAAAACCGCCTGCGGTATATTCCCATGCTGTTTGCCTGATCTGGCACATGAGGCGGACAAATATCGCTTTTCTTTTCATAAAACGGCGTTTTGATATTGACGTAAAGGGGATCTTCCGCCCGGATTTCCCGATCCTGCCAGCAGGACGGAACCGGAATCGTCTTCCAGGCTTCATCCGAAAACGTCTCTTTTATCATTTCTCCGATTTCCATTCTGATGTTTCGGCTGTAAAAAAATTTCCATTCGCCGTCCAGAAAATACTCCCAAGGAGTCTCTTCTTTCTTCGCCGTTTCCAATGACGGGTATGCCTGAAACATGGTATGATAGGCTTCCTTTCCCGTATGCGTCACCTGGCTGTTTCGAAACCAGTCATTGCTATACGGCTGTTTTCCATTGGTTACATCAAACTGCATAACTCCTCCAATCTGCAGCCACATCCAAACGGACAGACGCTGCGTTCCTGCGTTTTTCCTACATTCACAAAGCCCCTCGCTTTTCCATACCACAGACCGCGGAAGTTCCGCTTTGAGCCCCTTTATATCAGCATAACATTTTTTCAGTTTTCTGCCAAGAAAATAATTTTTTTTGCAACGGAAAACGCATGGATGAGTTTCACAGCGGCAGCGATAGATCAACCCACTTTGTCAAACTGGCTATTATAGAGCGCGGCGTAAAATCCATTCTGTGCCATCAAGGTTTCATGGTCCCCCTGCTCGATGATATCCCCGTCCTTCATAACCAAGATCACATCGGCGTCTTTGATGGTGGAAAGGCGGTGGGCAATGACGAAGCTGGTACGGCCGCGCATCAGATTATCCATGGCCTTCTGAATCTGAATCTCTGTCCTTGTATCCACTGAGGATGTGGCCTCGTCCAGGATCAGAATCTTATTATCAGCCAAAATGGCTCTTGCGATGGTCAAAAGCTGCTTCTGCCCCTGGGAAATATTATTTGTTTCTTCATTCAGGACGGTCTGATATCCATCGGACTGTGCCATGATAAAGCGATGGGCATGGGCTGCCTTGGCAGCCGCGATGACTTCTTCATCAGTAGCATCCAGACGGCCATAGCGGATATTTTCCATAATGGTTCCATTGAACAGCCACGTATCCTGAAGAACCATTCCAAACATTTCTCTGAGCTCGCTTCGATTGTAATCTTTGATATCGTAACCGTCGACTTTTATGGAACCGCTGGTTACATCGTAGAAACGCATCAGCAATTTTACCATGGTAGTTTTTCCGGCTCCCGTCGGACCCACGATGGCGATCTTCTGTCCGGATTTCACCTCTTCTGAAAAATCATGGATAATAATCTTTTCCGGATCGTATCCAAAAGACACATGCTCGAATGTGACATTTCCTTCTTTTCCTTCAATGGAAACCGGATGTTCCACGGTTTGTTCCTCTTCTTCTTCATCTAAGAATTCAAATACACGCTCAGAGGCCGCAGCAGACATCTGAAGCATATTGGTGACCTGTGCAATCTGCTGAATCGGCTGGGTAAAATTTCGAATGTACTGGAAAAAGGACTGAATATCTCCGACTTCAATTACCCGCTTTATACTGAAATACCCTCCCAAAAGCGCTACAATAACGTATCCTAAATTTCCCACAAACTGCATGACAGGCATCATCATCCCGGAGAAAAACTGGGACTTCCATGCGGACTCATAAAGATGCTTATTGGACTCCTCAAAGGTACGGATGACATCTTCTTCTTTATTGAACAGCTTTACCACATTGTGGCCGGAATAGATTTCTTCCACCTGGCCATTGACATCTCCCAAATAAGCCTGCTGCTGCTGGAAATACTTTTGAGAATGCTTCATCACATTTGTAATGATGAGCATGGAAAACGGAAGGATAAGCAAAGCCACCAGCGTCATCCAGATATTAATGGACAACATCATGATAAACACACCGATCAGGGTTGTGACAGACGTGATTAATTGGGTGATGCTCTGGTTCAGCCCCTGCTGCAGCATATCCACGTCATTCGTTACACGGGATAAAATTTCTCCATATGTCTGGCTTTCATAATATTTCATCGGCAGCCGGTTAAATTTTTTGGAAATGTCCCGACGCAGATTATAGCTGACATCGTTGGAAATTCCTGTCATAATAAATCCCTGAATTAAAGAAAACACAGCGCTTACCGCATAAAGACAGAGCAGAAAAATCAGAATTTCACCGATGCGGCCGAAATTAATGCCGCCGCTTCCATTGATCTTGGCCACAAGTCCATTGAACAGCTCTGTAGTCGCCTTTCCGAGAATCTTTGGTCCTATGATGGTAAATGTTGTACCGGCGATGGCACAGATGAGCATGATAAGCAAACGGAACTTATAGCGGAGCATATACATTGCCATCTTTTTTATGGCTTCTTTAAAATCTTTCGCTTTTTCCCCGGCTCCCATCCTGCCAGCTCCCATGGGACCTCGCATACTTGTTTTTCTCTGACTCATACGTCTAACTCCTCCTCTGACAACTGAGATTTGGCAATCTGCTGATATACCGGACAGGTTTGAAGCAGTTCTTTGTGGGTACCCATACCGGCCACTTCCCCTTCATCCAATACAAGAATTTTATCTGCATGAATAATTGTGCTGATTCTCTGTGCGACAATCAAGGTGGTGGCATTTTTCGTCTCCCGCTTCAATGCCTGACGAAGTGCCAGATCCGTCTTAAAATCCAATGCGGAGAAACTGTCATCAAAAATGAAGATTTCCGGATTTTTGGCGATGGCACGCGCAATAGAAAGACGCTGCTTTTGACCGCCTGATACATTGCTGCCTCCTTGGGCGATCGGATCCTCGTATTGATCTTCTTTTTCCTCAATAAAATCTTCTGCCTGGGCGATTCTAGCCGCCCGTTTCATATCCTCCTGAGAAGCGTCTTTTGCACCATAGCAAATGTTGGAAGCGATTGTCCCGGAGAACAGCACACCTTTCTGAGGTACAAATCCAATCTTATCCCTCAATTCGTGAATATCCATTTCTCTGACATCCACACCGTCCACCAAAACCTTGCCTGAAGTTACATCGAACAATCTGGGAATCAGGTTAACCAGCGTACTCTTTCCGCTTCCAGTGCTTCCGATAAAAGCCACAGTCTCTCCTTTTTGTGCCTTGAAAGAAATATGCGAAAGTACATTTTCTTCTGCTCCCGGATAAGAAAACGTGACATCCTGGAACTCTACGGTCCCCACTTCTGGACAAATATGAAGCGGCTGCTTCGGATTTTCGATCTGTTCTTTTGTGGAAAGCACTTCGTTAATACGTTTTGCAGATACCTCAGCTCTTGGCAGCATGACAGACAGCATGGTAATCATCAGGAAGGACATGATGATCTGCATGGTATACTGGATAAACGCCATCATGGAACCCACCTGAATCTGTCCCTGATCCACGGCATGGGAACCACTGTAGACAATCAGCACCGTGATACCGTTCATGATCAACATCATAAGCGGCATCATGACCGTCATGACACGGTTGACAAATAAATTCGTCTTCATCAGACGTCTGTTTGCCACTTCGAATCGGTCTTCCTCGTGTTTTTCTCTGGAAAATGCGCGGATCACCGGTATTCCTGTGAGGATTTCTCTGGATACCAGGTTGAGCCGGTCAATCAGTGTCTGCAGTTTGTTGAATTTCGGCATGGCGATGATCATAAGAATGAGAACCAGGGCAAGAATCAGGCCCACTGCCACTGCCAGAATCCATGTCATGGAAGAATCGGTCTCCATGACTTTTAAAACACCGCCGATCCCAAGAATCGGTGCATACAGCACAATACGAAACAGCATGGCAAACATCATCTGTACCTGTTGGATATCGTTGGTACTTCTTGTAATCAACGAGGCCGTAGAAAATTGATCCATCTCACTATTGGAAAAAGAAATCACTTTCCTATAAACCTGATTTCTCAAATCATGGCCCAGCTTTGCCGCCAGGCGGCTGGACAAAAAGGTTACGGATACCGCGCATACCATGATCAGAAGCGCCATTCCAAGCATCTTCACGCCGGATATCAGCACATAGGTCATTTGGATGGAATCCACATCCTCTCCCATGGCCGCATACTCCTGCTGAACATAGGCAACGGCGCTCTGGGTGATGATACTCTCCGGCATGGCTTCAATCTGTGCCTTTGCCTCATCCATCTGTGCCGCCACGGCTTCCAGCTGTTCCTGCGGCATATTTTGAATCATCTCGGCCGTCACACCATTTTCCTCTGCCTGCATGGCAATCATCATGGGAACGCTGAATATATCATTCAGCTCTTCCCGCTCCTCCGATGAAATGCGGTTTTTCTCATAAATATCACCGTTTTTGGTATAGGCAGCATCTACCTTCTCTCTTTCCCCCTCATCCATGAAAATTTCCAGCATGGCCAGACTGCTTTCCCGGATTTTATCCGGCACACCGTCTTCGATTCCCTTCTGCTGGATACCGACATCGACAATATTGGATGTGTAGGATGGCAATGATAAATCGCAGTAGGCCTGCAAAAACAAAAGCGCAAATATCAATAAAATATAACCTGCACTGCTTTTGAGCCTTTTAAACATTTTCAGCATGTGTAAAATCCTCCTTCATTCTGCATTCATCGCTTTGTCTCATCATCTTCCGGAATGATTTCCGGAATTTCTCCTATATTATGAATGATTCGCTTCACAAAATCGTTCAGACATTTGGTTTCTGATTCTGAAAATCCCTTCAAAATAAACGTTTCATTCATTTCCAGTATTTCATTCATCTTCCGACTGAAACGCTTTCCCGCTTCCGTCAGATACAGACAGCTTTTTCTCCTGTCCTTTCCATCCGGCCTGCATTCCACCAAATCGTTCTTTCCAAGGCGGTGAATGGAAATCGTCACTGTCGATGGCTTAACCCCCAACATTTTCGCCAATTCCCTCTGGCTGATGCCGTCGTGTTTATTCAGAATTCCCAGAATCGGGATTTGTCCCGGATGAAGTCCATAGTGACTGGCCTGAACAAACAGCTTGGAAAAGTAGGTCTTGGAAAGATCCATCAGGAAACATTGGGCCGTATTCTTTTTTCCTTCCATGATTTTTCACTCCCTTTTCGTTAGTCGGCTAATAATTAGTCGGCTAATGTTTTGGAGTATAATAAAAAAAAAGAGAAAAGTCAAGCAACTTTCCCCTTTTCATAAATCTTTCCTACTTTTTAGAAACTCTTTATAATTGCTTCCGGCCCATTTCCTCACATATATGACAGAATCTCACTCAGAAGACAGTGGGCCGCTTCTTTTTTACTCATCATGGCCAGTTCTTTGCACGATGTTTTCGTGATCAACGTAAGTACATTGGTATCCACGCCAAAGCCGGCTCCTTCTACTTTCAGATTATTGGCGGCAATCATATCCACATGCTTTTTTCCCAGTTTCTTTCTGGAATTCTCCAGCATATCTTGGGTTTCCATGGAAAATCCGCAGATAAACTGGTGTTCCCTTTTGTGTTCTCCCAAATAACTTAAAATATCGTCCGTGCGTTCCAGCGCAATGGACATATCCCCATCCTGCTTTTTAATCTTTTCCTCTGCGGCATGGACGGGTCTGTAATCTGCCACAGCCGCTGCCTTTACGATGATATCCGCCTCATCCGCGCGCGCGATCACCTCACGGAACATATCCTTGGCCGACACCACCGGCACACATGTCACAAATCTGGGAACCGGAATCGCTGTCTGTCCTGAAATCAATGTTACTTCAGCCCCTCTTAGGCTGGCTGCCTCCGCGATGGCATATCCCATCTTTCCCGTGGAATGGTTTGTAATATACCGCACCGGATCGATGGCCTCCTGGGTGGGTCCTGCCGTCACCAGCACCTTCTTTCCGGCCATATCCTTTTCGTATGCCGTTTCCCTGATGATATAATCCAAAAGCACGTCCCATTCCGGCATCTTCCCTGCGCCGACATCCTTACAGGCCAGCATTCCCACCGCTGGCTGAATCACCTCAAATCCATAGTGTTCCAGGATTTTCAGATTATCCTGTGTGATGGGATTTTCAAACATCTGCGTATTCATGGCCGGGGAGACAATTTTTTTGCATTTGCACGCCAAAACTGTGGTGGTCAGCATATCATCGGCAATCCCATGGGCCATCTTGGCGATCACATCCGCCGAGGCGGGTGCCACCATCACCACATCCGCTTTTTTGGCTAGGGATACGTGTTCCACATTATAATTAAAATTCCGGTCAAAGGTGTCTACCAGACATTTATGATCCGTCAGCGTTTCAAATGTGATCGGATTGATAAAATTGGTGGCATTTTTCGTCATCAGCACATGGACATCCGCATGAAGCTTTCGAAGCGCGCTGGCCAGATTGGCAATCTTATACGCGGCGATGCTCCCTGTCACACCAAGTATCACTGTTTTTCCTGTAAGCATACGTTCCTCCCACTGCCCTGTTATTTCCAGGCTATTTCAATCAAACGGATATTCGCAATCCTTTTTTTCATCATACTATATATGACCGGGAATGTAAAGACTTACCGAAGCTGTCCCAGGACATCCTGAAGCCGTCCTGGTTTTCGTTGCTTTTTTCCCTCTCCCATAGTATAATGCATTTGACCCAAACCGGGCTGTGCGCCGGATATTGCCATATCATATCCTGCGGGCAGTGCCCAGAAAAAGGAGGTATTTACATGATCCTGGCCATCAATGTCGGCAATACCAATGTCACAGTCGGATGTATTGACCGAAAACAAACGTATTTCATTGAGCGGATCTCCACCCAGCTGAATAAAACAGAATTGGAGTATGCCATTTCTCTAAAAAATATAATGGAGCTTTACCAAATTTCTCCCGAACATATCGAGGGAGGCATCGTGTCTTCCGTCGTACCGCCGCTTTCCGAAATCATACGCCAATCGGCCATCAAGATTATCCAAAAGGATGTGCGTCTAGTGGGGCCCGGCTTGAAAAACGGCTTAAATATTCAGATTGATAATCCGGCCCAGCTTGGCAGCAATATGGTGGTCAACGCTGTGGGCGCCATGGAATCCTACCCTCTTCCCATTATCATCATTGACATGGGGACAGCCACCTCCATCTCCGTAATCAACCAGAAGGGCTGCTATGCCGGAGGCGTCATCATTCCCGGGCTGAACAGTGCCCTGGATTATCTGGCCGTCCGCACTTCCCAGCTTCCCAAAATCAGTCTGGAAGCGCCGGAACACACCATTGGAAAAAACACCGTCGCCTGTATGCAGAGCGGCGCCGTGTATGGCACTGCCTCCATGCTGGACGGTATGATCGAGCGGATGGAAGAAGAGCTTGGCAGCCCCGCCACCGTCGTTTCCACCGGAAAAATCGCCCGCTTTATCTCTCCCTACTGCCGCCATAAAATCCTGTATGATGATACGCTTATGCTCAAGGGGCTCTTGTCCATATATGAAAAGAACAGCGGCCGCTGTTCCCATTCGGAAAAGTCTGCCGCCCAGAAAGGAGAGGGGAAATGATTTTAGCCATTGACATTGGAAATTCCAACATCGTAATCGGAATCCTGGAAAAGCAGCGCGTCCTTGTGGAGGAGCGTCTTTCCACCAATCACAGCCAGACAGAAGTCGAATATGCCATCGCCATAAAAAATATACTGGACATCAGCCGCATCGATCCATCCCGTCTGGAGGGCGGTATTCTTTCCTCCGTTGTTCCCCCGATTTCCAGCACTGTAAAAAAGGCAGCGGAAAAAATCCTTGGAAAGACCATTTTACAGGTTGGGCCGGGCCTGAAGACAGGGCTTAATCTGAAAGTGGACAATCCGGCAGCCCTGGGTTCTGACCGGGTGGTTGACGCCGTGGCTGCCATCTATCACTATCCTGCTCCCTTGATTATTTTTGACATGGGGACAGCCACCACCATCTCCGCCATCGACCATGAAGGCAGTTATCTGGGCGGCGTCATCATTCCGGGTGTCAAAGTATCTCTGGATTCTCTGACACAGAACACCTCACAGCTTCCCAAAATCAGTCTGGAAGCGCCGAAAGCAACCATCTGCACAAACACCGTCGACAGTATGAAAAGCGGAGTCATTTTCGGAAACGCTTCTCTGATCGACGGTATGATCGATCGGATATCAGACGAATTGGAAGGGGATGTCACAGTGGTTGCCACAGGGGGCCTTTCCCGTTTTATCATCCCCCACTGCAGGCATAAAATTATCTATGACGGAGAACTGTTATTGAAAGGACTTTCTGTTTTATATCAAAAAAACCGGCGGTAAACCGCCGGTTTTTGTTTCCATCTGTTTCACAGAGAGTTTTTCTACCCCTTATTTTTTGCTGCTCTTTCCCTTCATTTTCTTCAAAACGATCGCTGTACGGCTTGGCGTATAGAGCAGAAAGCCGCATCTTCCGTCAGGCAGCTCCTCTGTCTTATATACATACGTCTTTGACACTCGTTCCTGCCCTCCAAACTGCTTTTCGTCTGTGGAAAGAATCACTTTATATTCCCCTGGTTCCGTCACCGGGATAAAGTACCCGCGGAAGGAACGGTTGGGGTGGAAATTCATGACATAGATATCATTTCCTTTTTCATAAACCATGACCTTATCACCCTGATGTACCCACAAGTTATGTACATTCTCAGCGGTCAGTGTTTTTTCCTTTTTGGTCATGGCAATCATTGCCCTGTCAAAATTGTTCAGCCATTCATATTTCAGGTCCGGATTATCCACCAGACTCCACTGACGTCTGCAGTAATGGTAGCTCCAGTTATTTCCCTGTCTCGGGAAGTCAATCCACTCCGGATGGCCGAATTCATTTCCCATGAAATTCAGATATCCTTCTCCTGCCAGAGTCAGTGTAATCAGACGAATCATCTTATGCAGAGCGATACCGCGGTCGATGATCATATTCTGCGCCTTTTTTTCCATGCTCCAGTACATTTCCTGATCACACAGGCGGAACATAATCGTCTTGTCGCCCACCAGAGCCTGATCATGGGATTCGGCATATCCGATTACCTTTTCCTTCGGCCGTCTCCCTGTCAGCTCATACCAGAGTCTCCACATATCCCAGTCTTCATCCGGTACCTCCTTCAGCATCTTGATCCAGAGATCCGGCACGCCCATGGAGAGACGGTAATCAAATCCCACACCGCCGTCTTTTATGGGGATGCACATTCCAGGCATACCGGACATATCCTCTGCGATGGTGATCGCCCTCTTATTCATTTGATGAATCAGATCATTGGCCAAAGTCAGGTAGGTCAGAGCTTCAATGTCCGTATTCATGGAGAAATACTTGTCGTAATTATCAAAGCTGGTTCCCAGACCATGGTCGTGATAAATCATGGAAGTCACACCGTCAAAACGGAATCCGTCAAAATGATATTCTGTCATCCAATATTTCAAATTGGACAGCAGGAAATACAGGACTTCATTTTTCCCGTAATTGAACAATTTGGTATCCCATGCGGAATGCTCGCCCATCTTGCCGGTATGGAAAAACTGTTCCACGGTTCCGTCGAACTCATTGATTCCCTCATTGGTATTCTTCACGGCATGGGAATGAACCACATCCAAAAGCACCTGGATTCCCATCTGATGGGCCGTATCAATCAGTTCTTTCAGATCCTCCGGTTTGCCAAACCGGGAAGAAGCCGCATAGAAATTGGACACCTGATAGCCGAATGAGCCATAATAGGGGTGCTCCATAACTGCCATAATCTGAATCGCATTATAACCCAGATCCTTGATCCGAGGAAGTACATTGTCCTTAAATTCTTTGTACGTCCCAACTCCATACTTTTCCTGAGCCATTCCGATATGGCACTCGTATATATACGGTGTTTTCTCTGCCTTGAATCCCTCATCCTTCCATTGGTAATTTTTCTTCGGATGCCATACCACCCCTGTCCAGAGATAGGTCTGCGGATCCTGTTCCACCCTGGTGGCATAAAGAGGAATGCGCTCCAGCACACGGTCCCCGTTTACCACAACCGCCTTCACACGGCAGCCATGCCAGAGGTCTTTTGTCTTTAAGGTAATCTCAAATACACCATGATCGAGCTTTTCCATAGGATGAGAGGTCTTATTCCAGTCATTAAAATCTCCCATCAGGTACATTGCATCGGCAGCCGGTGCCCACTCCCGGTAGACCCAGCCTCCGCGAATTCGATGGATACCAAAGTACTCGTATCCATTGGCAAATTCAGGCAGTGTCTGCCCATTCGAAAGCAGCTCCTTTTTTTTCTTCTTGTAACTGTCCATCCTTAAATTGATGTCGCTTTCGTAATTCTTTAACAAACTGTCAATCTCAATGATCTTGTACCCCATACCTGTCATCCTTTCTTAATTCAGGAAAATTCCATGAATTGATTGTACATGATTATTGTAACTGCTAATCGAATTTTCGTCAATCGCTTTTGTTTAATTGGCTAACTTTTTTGTTCATATCGCAGGATTTTTCATCATTTTACACCATTCGACTTTTTTTGCATATACGTTCTTGTCTCCTTTGCCACTTCCGGCCACAGCATGGCCAGGGCGATCAGATTGGGAATGGCCATCAGACCATTGAAGGTGTCAGACAGCTCCCATACCACCGTCAGCTTCATAATGCTGCCAATATAAATGGATGCGATGAAGAGCAGCTGAAACACGGGGATCGCCTTTTTTCCCCATATGTACTCCGCCGATTTTTCTCCATAATAGGACCATGCCAGCAGTGTGGCAAAAGCGAACACGGCGATGGATATGGCCACAAAGTTGGCTCCCTGTTTTCCGAAAGCGGAGGCAAAGGCCTGGCCGGTCAGCACCGCTCCGTCCGGCAATGCGCCAAAGGCTTCCGTTCCAAGGGCAGCCCCGTATACTTCCGGATCGTATACCCCGGAGACCAGAATCGCCAAAGCAGTCAGTGTACACATGACGATGGTATCGACAAAAACTGTGAAAATGGCCCACATTCCCTGTTCCGCCGGTTCTTTTACGTCGGATACGGCGTTTACCATAACGGATGTGCCAAGGCCTGCTTCATTGGTAAAAATCCCCCTGGAAATACCCATCCGCATGGCTGCGGCGATCCCATATCCGGCCACACCGCTCACTCCGGCCCGGAAGGAAAATGCCTCTCTGAATATGCTGGAAAGTGCCTCTGGAATCGCCCTGTAATGGACACCGATCACCATAACGGTTCCCACGATAAATGCCAGTCCCATGAGCGGAACCATCTTTTCCGTTACCTTGGCGATCCTGCCGATTCCACCCAGGATCAGAATGCCGATAAGGACGGCCATCACAATCCCTGTCACAGGAAGAGGTATGGAAAAGGCAGCTTCCAGAGCCCTGGAAACGGAATTGGCCTGGGTCATATTGCCCATGCCCAGGGAAGACAGCATACAGAAAAAAGCAAACAGCACGGCCATCCATTTCATCCTGCATCCCCGTTCCATATAAACCATGGCGCCGCCCACATAATTGCCATCTTTATCTTTATACCTGTATTTGATGCCCAAAAGATTCTCCGCATAGGTGGTTGCCATACCTATCACAGCGGAAAGCCACATCCAGAATACCGCGCCGGGACCTCCTGCCGTGATGGCCGTCGCCACTCCGGCGATATTTCCGGTCCCGATGGTGGCCGCCAGAGCTGTGCAGACCGACTGGAATTGGGAGAGGGTTCCCTTTTCCTTGGATTCATGGACTTCCTTCTCAAAAAAGGCCGCCAGAATCGTTTTTCTCATCCACAGTTTCCATTTCCAAACCGGTAAAAATGCTGTCTTAATCTGAAACCACATTCCCTCCATTAAAAAGACCCCTATCATAATCGGACCCCATACAAAATCTCCCACCCATCCATTTAGTTTCCAAAGAAAATCCGTCAACCACATAAAAAACCTCCCTATTTCCGGCGACTGTACCAAAACTGTATTTGGTGTATTATATGCCGGAAAAACCGGAGGTTTTCTTATCTTTTCTTATTTTAAAAATTTTTTCCACGGCTGGAACGCACTGGGCAGCGCATAGACCGTCTGCAGTTCTTCTCTGGAGGCAAAAATCCAGTCTTCCTCCCCTTCTTTCACCAAGGCTGCCTGATCCGTCTCTTCTTCCAGAAAAACTTCATATGCCTTCATATGCCATTCAATATGGCTGAAAATATGCTTTCCATCCGGCAGGGGACGGACCTTTGCACGGCAGGAAAGGCTATTCTCCCAATACTGCGCGGCCTCCTCTTCGCTCAAATGGCCCTCGGTTCCCGGAAGCTCATACAATCCGGCCAAAAGGCCTGTCTCCGGCCTTCTTTTCAGGAGCGTTCGTCCCCCCAGACGTACGACAAACACGGTCCGCTCTTCGACGCGCCTGGGCTTTTTCTTGGCTTTCACCGGAATCGTATCGGTCCGGTTGTGCCTGTGGGCCAGGCAGATTCCCTCCCAGGGACACACCGCGCATTTGGGTTCCCCGTTGGGCAGACAGACACAGGCTCCCAGTTCCATCAATGCCTGATTTAACATGCCGGGATAATTTTTTTCCTTGCCCTTTTTTTCCAGCACATCCTCCATGGCTGCCTTCAAATCCGCTTCCATCTGTTTTTTTACCGATTGTTTGCCGATATCATCCGTCCGTTCTCCCAGCCTTGAAATCACCCGAAGGACATTGCCATCCACCGCCGGTACCATCTTTCCGTAGGCGATGGAAGCCACGGCACCGGCCGTATAACTTCCCACGCCGGGGAGCTTAAGGAGAGCTTCATACGTATCCGGCAGCTCTTTGCCATATAGTTCCACACAGACCTGAGCCGCCTTCTTCAAGTTTCTGGCTCTGGAATAATATCCCAGTCCCTCCCAGATTTTCATCAGCACATCATCTTCTGCAGCCGCCAGATCCTGAATCCGGGGAAAAGTCTCCATAAACCGGGCAAAATACGGTTTGACCGCTTCCACCCTGGTCTGCTGAAGCATGATCTCCGACACCCAGACCCAATAAGGCTCTGGATTCGTCCTCCAGGGCAGCACCCTGGCATTCGTTTCATACCAATTCATCAATGGCTCCATCATCACCCGGATCCGTTCTTCATACGTATACCGAGACTCCTCCCCTTCATATAGCTGCAGCTCTCTGTATAATTCCATCCTATTCTCCGTCTTATCTCGTTCTGTAATTCTTACTTTTCCGCGCTTCTGTCATACGCCTTCACACTTTCTCCGCTCTTCCATCCCCTTCAGAATACTCCTGGCCACACTCAGTCCGTTTGCCGATGCCTGCTGAAGCCCTCTGGTCACTGAAGCTCCGTCTCCGATGGCCCGAAGCCCTTTGATGCTGGTGCAGAAATCTCTGTCCACCACCACTTTATTGGAGTAAAATTTCACCTCTACCCCATACAAAAGAGTCTCATCGCTGGCAATCCCGGGCGTCACCTTATCCAGCGCCATCAGCATCTCCTCAATATCCACCATAATTCTGTGCGGAAATACAAGGGACAGGTCTCCCGGCACCGCATCTTTCAGTGTGGGAATCAGATTATTTCTGCAAAGGCGTTCTTCCGTTGTTCTCCGTCCTCTCTTGAAATCGCCGAAGGTCTGAACCAGTATTTTTCCGTCACAGAGCATGTTGCTCAGCTGCGCAATTTTCTTCCCGTATTCAATGGGGGATTTGAAGGGTTTTGTGAAATTCTTGGATACCAAAAGGGCAAAATTCGTATTCTGGGTCTTATACTCCTTTGATTTATAGGCATGTCCGTTCACAACAGCCAGTCCGTCCTCATAGTATTCCGTCGCCACCTCTCCGGAAGGGTTGGTGCAGAATGTGCGCACTTTATCGTCAAAAGTCGGTGTATGATAAACAAGTTTTGCCTCATACAAATTCTTATTTAAAAACTCCATCACCTCATCCCGGACTTCTACCCGGACGCCGATATCAACCGTTCCCACTTTCGTCTCTATATCATGATTCCGGCAGACATGGCTGAACCAATCGGCCCCCTCTCTTCCAACCGCGGCCACAATCTCGTCCGCGTAGAAACACTCCTGGCGGTCCGTTCTGACACCGACGGCTTGTCCATCTTCAATCAGAATCTCTTCCACCATGGTCAGAAACTTCAATTCCACCCCGGCCTCTTCCAGATGATGCTGCATTTTTTCGTAAATCTTATACCCCTCTTCCGTGCCAAGATGGCGGATCGGGCATTCGATTAACTTTAAATTGGCAGTGATGGCCTTTTTTCGAATTTCTCTTATTTCTTTCTCTTTGTCAATTCCATAAACATTTTTATCCGCGCCGAAGTCCAGGTAAATCTGGTCGGATTCTTTCAGCAAAGAAACCGTCTCGTCATATCCCAGGATTTCGGGGAGATTTCCTCCCACATCCGGAGACAGAGAAAGTTTTCCGTCTGAAAAGGCTCCTGCCCCGGCAAAACCGGTGGTAATGGAACAGGGCTTACATCCGACACATTTTTTTGTCACCCGTTTCGGGCACTGCCTCTTTTCTATGGACCGCCCCTTTTCAATCATCAAAATCTTCATTTCCGGTCTCTGGCGTTTCAGTTCATAGGCACAGAAAATCCCCGATGGACCAGCGCCGATTATAATAACGTCGTACTTCATCGCAATCCCTCATTTCTTTTCCGATTTCTACCCTTTTATCTTACTATAGCATTCCCTCTTTTACAAGGGAAATCCGCATCATCCAAACATCAGTTCATCCACTGTCACAAACTGGTACCCCTGTTCTTTCAGAAGGTCAATACATTGGAAGGCCGCTTTCACACTGGTGGCATAGGAATCGTGAAGCAAAATAATGTCTCCGTCCTCCACATGTGTCAAAATGTGTTTTACCACCGTGTTCGTATTCTGCACCTTCCAGTCCAAAGGATCCACATTCCATAATACAGGGATCAGTTCTGCCGGAAAATCTTTTTTCTTATTCCAGTCGCCAAATGGCGGCCGGGCAAATACCGGTCTTTCACCCGTTATGCTCTCCAACACTTCATTTGTCATATTTAATTCTTGTTCTGCCTGTTCATCGGTCAGTTTTCCCAGCTGAACATGATGATAAGTATGGTTCCCGATCACATGACCTTCTTCCGTCATCCGGCGAATCAGATCCGGATGTTCCTCCGCATACATTCCAATGACAAAAAAAGTGGCTTTTACATTTCTTTCTTTCAGCCCGTCCAAAAGCTGTCCCGTATAGGTTTCGCTGGGCCCGTCATCAAATGTCAGCGCCACCTGTTTGATCTCCTGCGGCTCCTTTTTCTCCGGCACATAATCATCCGGACTGCCGCTGCTTTCTTTTCCCTCTCCCCAATACCGAAGGCCGACTCCTCCCAGAAAAGCGCCAATCAATAGACATAACGTCAGCACCACAACCCCCATCTTCCGTTTCATTGCTTCTTTCCCCTTCCCGTCCTCTTTCTCAATATATGAAAAAAAAGACAAAAAAGTACCGTACCGCTGAATTTTCTCATTCCCAGCAATACGGTACTTTTCTGTATCATCTATTCTAAACGGTATCCCAACCGTCCGACCTTAACGGAAGATAAATGCTTCCTGTGTCGGCTGCGGTTCGGTTTGCTCCGCTGCTCCCTGAATATCTTCCTGGTGAGCCAATGTAACAGAAATCGTCAGCTCTTCAAATTCATTTCCGCTCGATGCACGCATGACAGTTAATTCCACTGTCTCACCGGCCGGATATCCGTGGATGACATTCTGAAGCTGTTCAAAGCTGGTGATCTGTCTTCCATTGACACCTGTGATGATATCATAAACACGAAGTCCTGCCTCTGCCGCCGGGGAACCTTCCGTAATCTGGTTCACCGATGCGCCTGCCGGATAGCCATATCCCTGAACCAGCTGATCCGGAACAGAAACACCCATGACGCCCAGATAACCTTCTTCTCCTTCTTCCACCGGAGTTTTATTCATCAGCTCATTGATGATATCCTCTGCATCTGTGATCGGAATGGCATATCCCACACCTTCCACATCTTCTTCGGCAATCTTCGCTGAATTGATTCCAATCAGTTCACCCTTGGTATTAAACAGACCGCCGCCGCTGTTTCCCGGATTAATCGCTGCATCCACCTGGATCACCTGCTTGCTGTAACCATCCTCTGTGGTGACGGTCCGGTTCAGGGCGCTGATATATCCGACGGTTGTGGACTGTCCATAGCCCAGCGCATTGCCGATGGCTATGACACCATTTCCCACCTGACAATTGTTGGAATCGCCGACACTGGCAATTTTTATCTGATTCAAGGTATCGGCAGAAATACTGTCCAGACTTACAGCGATCACTGCCAAATCCATTTCTTCATCCGTTCCTTTCACATAGGCGTCTCCTGTGGAACCATCATCGAACTCCACTGTCAGGCCCACCGACTCCACCTTATACTGGCTGTACGTCGTCTCAGAGCCTTCGTTGTTGCTCACCACATGATTGTTTGTGACAATCAAAAGTTCCGTGTCATTTTTTCCAATGATAACTCCGGAACCGGATGCTGTGGCTTCCTGTGTCTGCCCCTGCATCTGACCAAAGAAATTATTATAGTAGGTGGTATACTGGAGAGAATCTGTAATCGCCACTACGGACGGCTGTACCTCTGCCACGATACCGGAGACATCCATGGCCACCATACCGCCTCCGGAAGATGACGTGCTCGCATTGTCCGCTGTCTGATTGCTGTTTACCGTGGAGATGAGATCTCCCTTCCTTACGAAATTATTATCAATATATTGAACGACTCCATATGCACCGGCGCCGATTCCGGCTAAAACAATCACACAGGCTGCCGTGACTGCAATCACAACACCTTTTCCGCTTTTCTTCTGGCTCTTTTTCAATTGTCTTCTCTCTTTTCTGGAAAGCTTTCGTACAGGAGGCGTGGTTTCATTTCTCATCTCTTCCATCTTGGCATGCATGGCATCTCCGTAAGAGGTATATCCCTGCGTTTCCCCGTCTGCACCCTCAGATCTCTCCGGGTGGGGCTGTCTGTAAGAAGTATCCACATTATCCGCGCGCTGCTCTTCAAAGCAGAATCCATCTTTCTGTTCTCCCTGCTGCCCATCGGCTGCATCCGCCGTCTGTGTTCCCTCTGCCGTCACGTTTTCCTCCATTGATTCATTATCATTTCTATATTCATCAGTCATCTTATGCATCCTCCTGTTCACTTCTTCGAATGATTACAGTCTATCAGCGAATTGTGATGATTATGTGTATTATATTTTAAAAAAAATTGATCTTTCTAAAAAAACAGTCACATTCCGGAAGTAATCATCCTGAAATATGACTGTTTCTTTGCTTTTACTGTCTATTGGCCGATGTTTTCGGCTTCACACCGGTAACGTTCCTGATCTCATCGCTGATCTCTTTCACCGTCTGTGTCGGCTGATAATCTTCTGTGCCGAATAAGAATTTATGCAGATAAGATACCTCCGCTTCCAGATCTGTGGCCACCACAGGGTCCGGAACACTCAGATTTCCCACATACTCTGCTGCCACATAATCCTGCGGAATCACGGTGGTAGATTCTGATGTGAATTCCAAACTGCCAATCCGGAAAATCAATGGCATGATCTCTGCCCAAGTGTAGTTTGTAGCCACATTGGGCAAAAGATCCTGAGCCATTTTCAGCAATTTCTGCTGATCTGTCGCCATAACGATCTTAGCCTGATCCAGCATCTTCATAACCACTTCTCTTTGGTGGGCAGTTCTGTCAAAATCCCCATTTTCCAATCCATAACGCACACGGCAGTAGGCCACCGCCTGCGTTCCGGTCAGGTCCTGAACGCCCGGCGATGTCAGCTCCGGTGACCAAATACCCGTCGCCCGATTGACACTGTCGGTATAGCTGTTTACAAGCTCCATGAACTCCTGATTATAGATATCCACATCCGGTATGCCCCCCAGATCATCGATGGCCATGGCAACCGCTGCCCAGTTTACTACCACATAATCCGTAATGTTTAAATCAAAATTCAGATTTATCATGGACAATTCATCCCCCACATCGGTGTAGGCCATCTGAGAATTGGCCTTATCATACTGTCCATAACTGGTCCGCCTGTCATTGGCAAGCCTTAAAATCAAATCTCTTGCTATGGATGCCAGTTTTATCTCCCCAGTTTCATTATTGATACTGCAGATCATGATGACATCACTGTTGACTCCCGATGTCAGTTCATCATTGGCACGGGCGTCCACGCCAAAGACGGCGATATTGGTATAGCCGGAGAGCACCTGTTCCTGACTGACCACCGTTTCCGGTTCTCCCTGTGCATCCGTCTCCACTTCCCCAACGGCATTGGTGACTTCCTTTACCACCGTTTCCGGAGCCTGCGTTGCCGCAAAATCGGCTGTCTGAATATTGTCAAATTCCTTTCTCTGAATCAGGTTCAATGTATTCACCGCATAGCATGCAATCGCCAAAACCAACATCATAATAATCTCGCAGCATACAATGATAATCCGGCGGCGGCGTCTTTTTATTCTTAATTTTCTTTGTCTTTCCAGCCTCTCTTTTCTCTTATCGGACTGCGGGGTTTTTGAATTTTCCATTTTTTCCTCCAATGCCGTCAGATAACGGTCGTTTTATCTTTTCCATCAGTAAGCATTTTTATTGATGAACCCTTTAAATACGGTTAAGAATAAGATCTTAAAATCAAATCCAAGAGTCCAATTTTCTATATAGTAGAGATCATGATCAATCCGCTTACGAATGGATGTATCTCCGCGGTATCCATTGACCTGTGCCCATCCGGTCATACCCGGACGCACCTGATGCTTGACCATATACCTTGGTATTTCCTCTTTGAATTTTTCGACAAAAAACGGCCGCTCCGGCCTTGGCCCTACTAAGCTCATATCACCGACAAGTACATTGAACAGCTGCGGCAGTTCATCAATACTTGTCTTTCGAATAAATTTTCCAACATTGGTCACCCGGGGATCATTTGGGGTTGTCCACTTTCCTTGTTCCTCTTTCGCGGTCTGGACTTCCATGGAACGGAATTTATACATCTTAAACGGCCGATTATGCAGCCCAACCCGCTCCTGCTTATAAATAAGAGGTCCGGGCGATGTCACTTTCACCGCAATCGCAGTGATCAGCATAACCGGCGAGAATAGGATAATGCATGCAATGGAACCGACAATATCCATGGTTCTCTTTACCACACGATTAAATCCCTCCATCAGCGGAACATGACGGATATGCACCACTGGAAGTCCCAAAAGATCCTCCGTGTACGGCTTTGTCGGAATAATATTATTATAATCGGGAATAAATTTTGTATGAACCCCGACTTTTTCACAGCTATTTACAATACTTTCCAGTTTTTTATATTCGGACAGTCCGAGGGCAATCACCACTTCATCCAGACGGTTGATGTCCAGAATCGCTTCCAGATTACTCAGGTTGCTGATGACCCGAACCCCTTTGTATTCCTTTCCTCTTGGCATGGTATCATCCAAAATCCCCCTCAGCTGATACCCCCACTGAGGATTGGCCTTGACGCGATCGATAAAAGCTTCTGCAGTCCGGCTGTATCCCACGATCAGAACATGCTTCTGATTAAAGCCGCTTTTGCGGGCATACATCAAAATCAGACGCAGAATATTCCTCTCCACCGTCAAAAACAAAATATTCAGAACGCAGAACCAGACAAGAAACTTACGGGAAATTTCCATATAGAAAGCTCCCAGTCTCCCTTCACGCGGCATCAGCCATAAAATCGCTATGATAATCAGTGTTCCCAGGACACTGGCTTTTACAATATTGGAAAACTCCAGTCTTCTCCCGGAGACTCGTTTGGGCTGCTGATACAGATGGAATACCGCATTCAGAATCAGCATCAGAACTACAACAAATGGAATGGCTGTAAAGTATATTTCCTGTGTAACCACACCATTGGGAACACCGCCAAGCCAAGTTCCCCTGAGCAGACTGAAAAAGATATAATAGGCAGACACGTATGCAAGCGCAATCACACATATATCAAGGACAATATGAAATTGATTCAATCTCTTCTGATTATCTTTTATCACTAACTCTCACCTGTTTTGTCTCATTTTGCCTATATTCTACCCTAAAAGCTGGAAAAGGGCAACCTATTTCCTTTTATTCTTTCTTAATTTTTCCTTTCAAAAATAGCCCTTCCCTCCGGCACGTTCCCAATTCAGCATGGCATCACTATTCTTTTCTCAGCTTTCTCATCCCATACTCCAATGCATAGATAAACATATTTTTCACCAGATCAAACTGGATTCGGATATAATTTTTCAGATTTTTTTTCTCGAATGCTACCTTACGGCATTTTCGGCAGGTCTTTACACCTTCCCTCAATCCGTCAATATACTCATTGGCAAATCCGATTTTTTCAAAAAAACGCCATTTTATCAGATAACCCAGAAGCAGAAACGGCATGTTGACCGAAAGCTGCAAAAAAGGCATATTTTTATAATTCAAATAAATACTGTTTCGGGCAGAAAGACGGACTTTGAAACTGTTATATTTGGAACCGCTTGTTCCGCTTCCCACATGATATACAACCGCGTCCGGACAATATACGTTGCGGTATCCCGCGATCCTTGCCCGATATCCCACATCAATATCTTCCAAATATGCGAAATGTCGTCTGTCAAACAGACCAATTTTCTTAAAAACATCTCTTCTGTATATGGCGGCCGCCGCACAGGCAGAAAACACATCGGTTCTGCGGTTATAGGACTGACTGCTGTGATCCACGCCCCTCTGAAATCCCCAGCCGACTATAGTATAAAGATCTCCCGCGTCATCCAGACGATCCCTGTTGTAAAACTGAACCAGCTTACAGTTTGCGGAAAAAATACGTTCATCGCTGTCCATAATCTGAACCATTTCCAGAACAAATTTTCTGTCCGCCTCTGTATCATTATTCAGAAGAATGACATAGGGTGTTTTCGCCTCTCTGATACCCCGGTTTACTGCACCGGAAAATCCGGTATTTTTATCCATGACAATCAGACGGACCCACGGATAATTTTCCCTTATAAATGTGCGGCTCTCATCGGCCGACGCATTGTCCACGACGATTGTGTCAAATTCCTGAAATACCTGTCTGGCCAACGAGTCCAGGCAGGTCTTCAGGTATTTCATTCCATTGTAATTCGGAATTACAACTGTAACTCTCTTCTGCATCACTTATCCTCTCTTTTCTGACAAGCCCTTTCTCAATCCCGCAGGGAGAAATCACTCTTATCCAATGTGAAGTTCGGATTATAATAGGGGTCCCCTTTTTCCAGAATATCGTTCCAACGCTCTTTAAAGATCGCGCACTCCTTGTCAAAACGTGCTTTCTTTACCGGATCATCCTCCATGCCGCGCGTCTTGGATTCGTAATGATACATCATGGCATATGGATTATAGTAGACCAGATAGCCGGCTTTTCTCAATTTCAGACAGAAATCCACATCATTGAACGCCACTGCCAGTTCCTCGGAAAATCCGCCCACTTCTTCAAAAACAGATTTTTTCACCATCATGCAAGCTGCCGTAACCGCACTGTAATCCTGAGGCGCCAGCTGGCGAAGCATATAGCCGTACTCGGAATTCGGAAGCCCGTAGAATGCGTGTCCCGCTGTGCGGGCAGCGCCAAGACCAAGGATTACACCGGCATGCTGGATCGTATTGTCGCTGAACAAAAGCTTTGCGCCGACACATCCCACATCGTCTCTCATACACGGTCCCAGCATTTCCTCCAGACAGTCATCGTTGATCATCTGCGTATCATTGTTCAAGAACAGCAGATATTCCCCCTTGGCAAATGTGACGCCGTAATTGTTGATGGCGGAATAATTAAACGGGCCCTCCCATTTTACCACATGGACAAACGGATAATGCCCTTCCACCAGGTCATAATAGCCAAATGTCTTTTTCTCCGTACTGTTATTTTCCACAATAATAAATTCAATATTCGGATACTTGGTTTTTTTCACAATGGAACGCATACAGCGGTTCAGATCACTGATATGGTCTTTATTCGGAATAATAATGGAGATCAGCGGTTTCTCTTTATACTGATAGATCGTATGATACAGGCCCCAGCCTACTCCATTTTCCACTTTAGCCGGAATACCCAGACGCTTATAATGATCTTCAATGGCACGCACGCCTGCCTCATATGCATATAACTTGCTCTCCGGATTCATGGCCGTGGAGTTCATATGACATCTCCAGTAATACAGAATCTTCGGTATATGGCGGATGTGTTTGGCCACTTCGGTGCAGCGGAATATGAAATCAAAATCCTGTGCGCCATCGTACATGGGACGGAATCCGTCTGTCTGATCGACAACACTCTTTTTTGCCACGAAAAAGTGACAGATATAATTCTGCGTATGCAAAAGATCCAGATTAAAATCCGGTTTGAAATGGGGATCAAAGTGACTTTTCCCTTCCATATCCACTTTATCCTCATCTGTGTAGATAATGTCCGTCTCAGGATCCTCGTTGAGCAGTTTCACACATTCAAAAAGCGCATCCGGCGCCAAAATATCGTCATGGTCCAAAAGTGCCAAAAAATCACCCTGCGCCATTTCAAGCGCGGCATTGGTATTCCCGGCGATACCGAAGTTTTCCTCCAACAGTTTATAGCGCACACGGCTGTCCTTTGCTGAAAATTCCTCCACGATGGCCTGAACGCTGTTTTCTTTTCCGCCGCCATCTGCCAGGCACAGTTCCCAATTTCCATAGCTCTGATCGATGACAGATTGAATCATTTCTTTCAGATATTTTTCCGGTGTGCGAAACAGCGGAACTGCAATACTGAACTTTGGCTGGTAGGCAAATACCGTCTTTCTCTGCTCTGCCAGCTGTTCCGGCGTGGCCTTATGCGCGTCAAACCATTTCTGATAAGACTGATTTTCTTTCTGCGTCAGCTTATTGTATGCTTTTATCGCTGCCCTGCGAAAACCGCTCTTCTTCACTTCTTTCAGGAAACGCACAGCCATAAGATCCATGACCTGCTGCTCCAGCTTGATGCGGTTTGCGACCAGATCCACCGCCACCCTGCTTTCGGAGTCCGTAAACACCAGACGATATGCCGGTTTCGCTTTCTCTGTAATCTCCAGCTCAAATCCGCACTTTGTCGTTGCGCCCTGGGTGGAAAAACGCTCCAGCACATCCAGACGCGCCGTTCTTCTCAGACGAATCGGAACCTCTCTTTTTCCCACATCGTAGACATGAATCCCTACTTCCTCATTGAGATAACTGATCGCCCATCCATGAATGACAATTTTATTGTCTCTCATCCGCTTGCTGTCCAGACAGTAACGGATCGAGCTGGCATTTTTCTCCACCGGGATGCTTCTTTCGTTTCTCCGTGCCAAACACTTGATGACGTCTCCGCCCTTCACCCAGACCTCCACAGTTTTCGGACACTGCTCCGTTTTTACTGTGATATTGTAGCCCACCTGTTCGGAACGTCTGGCCTCTTTCCAAATATCCAGGACCTCTTTTCTCTCCTGAGGCTCTCTGACATACGGAACTTTTTTTCCATCCACCATGATCTTCATTTTGTAGTCTCTTCCGTCTGTAAAAAACAGCCAGCCCTGAATATACAGTAGCTTTTCTCTCTCGTCGTAGCGTATCACATCCACATGATGTCTGTACTTCATATCTGTTCACTCTCCTTCAGACCGATTTCTGTTACCTGCATCTTACAATTTGTAAGCGTCGCAGACTTCCTTTGTTTCGCCTGCCATACGGACAGTACCTCCGTCCAGCCAAACAACTCGATTACACATCTCGCGGATCTGATCCAGATTGTGTGAAACAAACAATACTGTAGTACCCCCACTCATCAGTTCCATCATCCGCTGGCGGCTTTTGTTCTGAAAATTTTCATCCCCTACTGCCAAAATCTCATCCACAATCAGAATTTCCGGCTCCACCACCGTAGCGATGGAAAATGCCAGACGCATCAGCATACCAGAAGAGTAATTTCGGATGGGCATTTCGATGAACTCTCCCAGTTCTGAAAAAGCCAGGATTTCATCAAATTTCTCCATCAGAAATTCTTTGGAATATCCCAGAATCGCCCCATTCAAAAATACATTTTCGCGCCCGCTTAAATCAAAATCAAATCCGGATCCCAGCTCCAGCATTGGAACAATATTTCCGTTTCGAATCACCCTTCCTTTGGTCGGCCGCATAATCCCGGAAATAATTTTTAAGATTGTACTTTTTCCAGCGCCGTTTCTTCCAATGATACCGACGACTTCCCCTTTTTTTACCTGAAAATTCACATCCCGAAGTGCCCAGAACTCCCTGAATTTGATTTTTCGTTGAATCAGCTGTGTCACCATTTCTTTCAGGCTTCCGATTTTATCGTTGCTCATCATAAAACGCATGGACACATCCTGAACATCAATCATCACAATTTCTTCTTTCATTTTTTCCATCCCGACGTCTCCATTAAATATATAATATGAATTTATCCTGCGTTTTCTTAAAGACAATCGCCCCAATCAAAAGCATTCCCAGTGAAAAGGCAGCGCAGATCAAATATTCGGTCAGCGCCGGAGAACATCCGTCAATAATGATGGTTCTCATGAAGCTGACATAATGGTACATGGGATTAAACTCCATCAAAATAATCAGCCACTCAGCCTTTCCCCGCAGAATATCGATTCCATAGATAATCGGTGTGGCATACATCCACATCATGGAAAATACATTCCACAAAAATTCCACATCATGGAAAAATACCATGAGGCTTGACAGAAGGAATCCCACGCCGATGGTAAAAACGATGACAAACAAAAGAGCGATGGGAATCAGGAAAATCGCTTTGGTCAGGTACAGATCATTAAAAAGTCCATAGATGAACGTCACCAAAAGAAGCGGAACCATGGACAAAAGCAAATTGATCCCGGCTGACAGCACCTTGGTGACCGGATAAATATATTTCGGCACATAAACCTTTGTAATCAGAGAGGCATTCCCCGTGATTGCATGCATGGCCTGCGTGGCACAGTCGCTGAAGCCATTCCATGTGATAATACCGCAAAGCAGATAGATGGCATAGTGAGTGATTCCCATGCCTCGCAAATCAAACAGCTTACTGAACACAACATATTGTACCAGCATCATCAGCAGCGGATTCAAGAAGCTCCAGAAAACCCCCAGGATCGAACGTTTATATTTAATTTTAAAGTCCCTGCTGATCAATTGTTCCATCAAAAACTTATACTTGCGGACCGTCTCAACAAAGTCCAATCCGATGGATTTTTTCCCTTTCTTCTGACAATTCTTCAAATGCAGGATATATACGATCATCAGCAGCAGAATGGCTGCGGCGATGATTGGATAGATTGCACCCCGTATCCTTGAGTTTTGAATCTGTTCCCAGGCGGTCCATGTAAAAATCAATACACAGATCACATAACCCAGCACAGCGATTTGGCCGATTTTGTTCAGATCAGCTTTCTTTCTGTTCATAAATAGCCCCTTTGCTTCATTTATTCAAATTTGAATGTATCTTTCAGCCCGCTCCATTTCTGATCCTTTTCAGAAATAATCAGCTTCATCCCTTCCTCGATGGGCCAGTCTACACCGATTTCAGGGTCACTCCACAAAAGGCCGCCCTCATCTCCCGGATGATAGAAATCCGTGCACTTATAGGCAAATTCAGCCTCATCGCTTAAGACAAGAAATCCATGGGCAAATCCTTCCGGAATATAAAACATTTTCTTATTTTCTGCTGACAGTTCCACGCCGAACCATTTGCCATATGTCTTGGAACCGGCACGCAGATCGACTGCCACATCAAATACCGTACCGCGGATGGCACGGACCAGCTTTCCCTGGGGATACTGCTTCTGGAAATGGAGGCCCCGCAGTACACCCTTTACCGACATGGACTGATTGTCCTGCACAAACTGCATATCCAATCCGGCTTCCTTAAAATCGTTATAATTATAGGTTTCTACAAAGTACCCTCTTTCATCCTTGAAAACAGTCGGTTCAATCACATATAATCCTTCAATATCACATTTTGTAACTTTTATCTTTCCCATTTCTTACCTCATTTCCTGCTTTCACGCATAGTATAATTCCAAAATACACCAACCTATTATAACATAATTTCACTCATATTCAAGTCTTTTCCAAACTAAATCCCCTGGTCCGCGGGTCCGGCCGACGACCAGTATCTTTTATTCATGGATAATCTCCGAACTGCCCACCCCGGCAGACTGCGGTACCGCTTCCCCAGAAAATACCCCGCATACTTACATAGACTGATGTACACCAGCCGGACAATCTCCAGCGGTTTATGCTTGTACATTAAATAACGGGCCGTATCGATTACCAGCCGCATTCCTTCCTTTTCTGACGGCACATTCTGAAAAATCTCCGGGTGATCCGCCTGGGATACTGCCAGATCAAAGTTGCGGTGAAGCTGTTCCGGCCCCGAATAATTGTGGGAATGAATCACTCTGGCATCGGCGCAGTATGCCAAAGAATATCCTTTTTGAATCAGACCGGCCGCGAAAATCATATCTTCATTGAATATGGTGCGCCGTTCAAAACCGCCCAATTCCTCGTATACGCTTTTTTTGTAGGCCGCGCATACATTGGAACAGAAGTAAGTCTTAATTCCCAGCTGGCCTAAATCGGCCCTGGTTTTCACCCTGCTCTCCTTCGGATAGTTAAATGCTCTGGTATAGCGTTCGATCAGGCGGCAATTTTTATCCGGCAATTGTCTGGCATATGCCGCTCCCACCGTCTCATCCGAAAATGCGTCCGCCAGTCTTTCAATCAGATGACAGTCTGCCGGAACTGCATCCTGCGTCATGAACAGAAGAATCTCTCCGGATGCTTTTTTTGCTCCCTCATCCCTCGTCCTCCCATGGTCAAACTCGTCCTTACTGATATGGAACACTCTCATTTGTTCCAACACAGGATAGTTTTCCTCGTGGTAATACTGCCTCTCCGTATTGATCACAATCACTTCCAAAATGGGGTAGGTCTGCTTCTGCAGCCCTTTCAGAAGCCTCACATATTTTTCATCCGGTTTATAAACCGGAATAATCACACTCACTGTCCTGTCCTTCATTCGTTCTCTCCTTTTTGCTTCCATGCCTTTTGCTTCCTCTTAATTTTCTTTGAAATCCCCTTCCAGTCCGTTCCCACATACCAGTAAATCGCACCTGTGACGGCCAGCCAGAACCAGGTCGTAGACACGGAAAACCAGGTGGAAAAGAAAGAAAGCGCCAGATATACTGCGATCTGTCCGCCGAACAGATAGATGACAGGATTTTTATTTTCCCTCATTTCCCTGGCAAGAAATGCACAGGCACACCCCAGAAGAATGCCAAATAGTATTACACCTATCAGACCGAAATCATAATATGCGTCATAAATGATGGTAAGGGTATTCAGCTCCGTCTTTGTCAGGTACACCGGCAGCACCAGCCATTCCCGTATGGGAGAGACAAATTTCAGCCCTGTCAGCGCAAACAAAGGAAAGGCCATGCGCAGCCCCAGCGTATGTTCTGTCATTTGTTCCACAAGGCAGTTAAAGTTGGCGTAATTGTTGGCCACATAAATGTACGGATACTGAACAAACATGGGCAGGTTCGGATCCTTCATTTCAAAAATATCATTCAGATATCCCGGCGCATAATTTCTTCGCATAATCATGACGATCATAACCAAAATGACAAGAACCGCGATGCCTCCGCCCACCAGCAGGATCCGTTTTGTATTGACATTTCTTTTCATCATCAGATAGATGAAAAGCGGAAGAGCCACTGTAAGCAAAAACTGGAATTTTGAAATACAGAGAATGGCGATGGAAAGCGCGGCTGCATTGGATACGATCAGGACTGCCAGGTTTTTGCGCGATTGTTTCCCGCTTATGCCCATTTTTTGATTTTCCCTGTGTACCATCCAATAAATCAGCGTCAATGCGTGTACCATCATACAGGTGACGGTAAAATAATGAATTCCTGTTATATGAAAATAATTGTACGCATGGGTGTCTTTGGAGAATAGCGGGACATATCCCAGGATGCACGCTTCTGTCAAAAACGCGGCAAATGAAACAGCGGAGACAGCCACCGCTGAAATCAGCAGCCTCTTTTCCATTCTTTTTCTCTTTTCCGCTCCAGCTTTGCCGACCTTTGTATCCGCCGCCTCATCCGTTCTGCGGCCGTTTCCCATTTTATCTTTTTTTCTGTACTGCCATTCCTTCCCGTCATACCCGGCCAAAAAACTCAGGTAAAAGGCAGCAAAACAAACCCATGTCATAATGCTCCAATCTGTCTGAAGATTGCTCAATTGAAATGCTGCAATTCCCTCGCCTCCCACAAAGGAAAGTGACAACAGCCCCTTAAAATTGACCAGGCTTTTTGTCTTTCTGTAAAAATAAACATATAAAAAGACTGCTCCCAATAACAGCAAAAGACCGGAAGCAATATGCTGTCCGGTTTTGCTGATAAACATAGAAGCAGCCGAGACAAGAAGAAAACCTCCATACAGAATAATTGTCTCTTTTTTCATAGGCAAGTCCTGCTCCTTCCTGTTTTTGCTTTATGTGACCAATATTTTATTCTCCAAGTCCGTCATTGACGGCCTTGATAATCGCCTCCATGGCTTCATCTTCGTCCACGCCTTCACAGCAGAATTCCACTTCATCTCCGCTCTTTACACAGGCGCCCAATACACTAAGTACACTCTTTGCATTTGCCACGGTGTTGCCCTTGAACTTGAATGTAATGGAAGACTTAAATTTCATGGCCTCCCGGCAAAGTACACCTGCTGGTCTCAAATGCAGTCCTGTCGGGTTTTTAATTGTTACTTTTTTCTGTATCATAGCTATTCCTCCACTCTATTTATACTTATTTAGTCAGTAATCCAGTTAAATACTTATTCTGTCATAGTTTCACAGGCAAACCTGACAGCATCCGCTCAGTGATTATCTATGGAAATCGTCTCACTGCCCGTCTCATTCTCAGCTTCCCGGTTTTCTGTCCCTGAAGCTGGAAATGATTCCGATTCTCCTGTGGTCTCCTGTTCCCCTGCCGAAGCATCGCTTTCTGTTTCTTCCCTGTCAGAAGCAGATTCCGTCTCTCTTTCCTCAGAAGATGAGGTTTCCCTCTGCGTCTCTTCTTCTTTTCCGGTAACCGTAACACGTACCATTAAAGAATCCTGATTGCTAATGGTAAAACCAACCACTTCTTCCACAGTGACTGGCACCTGATGTGTTCCCGGCTCCAGTCCACTCACATCTATGGATGCTTCCACATCATTTTCACTGAGTTTATCCAAATCTGCCTGGAATCCATTAAAGCGGATGGACACCGTCGGCGTATTAATGGTATAGTCGTAAGAACTATCTCTTCCGATGATTCGCAAATTGGAAGTATTCAATGTCACCAGCTTGTCCTGAAGCTGTTCAATCTTAACAGTCACCTTTGCAATACTGTTTTCTCCCTGAATCTCCACTCCTGTCGGCAGGTAATCCTTCAGGTCCACCTCCACGGACACATCCTCTTTCTTACCCTCCACAGAAAGAACGTCCTTGGGAATGACAAGTTCATTTGTCTCACTGACGACTGACCTCATACCCGCTATCGTAACGGTAGACGGCTCCACGCTGAACGCACTGACCTTATATCCATCTGCCGGAGTTCCATTAATTCCCTCCAGTCGTACAGTCGGTGTGCCAATGTTCAGAAAAGTCGCCGTCAGCTCGGCCGTCTCGGAACTCATTTTCAGCAGTGGTTTGCTTTCCCGGCTGATCATGCTGTCCGTATTGTCATACATCTCCAGATTAACGGTTTTCTTTACCACCTGATCCTCCGTCGTCATCTCCAATGTTTCCACTACTTTGACAGCGGCCACATCACTGAACTCTGATTCCGGTCCGGATATGGTAATCACAGAAGGATTCAGTTCAATCTGGTCATCTGACAGCACATACTCCTGGGGCAACCCCTCTCCCGCTGTGATCTGTTTTTCCACTTCAAACTGTTTTTCTATATATTTGTCCATGGTTACCGTCACATATGGACCTGTCTTTTGATAATCCCATTCCACATAAGTAGAATGATCTGCTGAATCGGAATAATTCACCTCTACCCGGACCAAACGTTCGGAAGGGAATTCTTCTCCGCCCCCGATATTCTGCGTCAAATCTGCCACAGCTACAAAGTCATCCGCACTCACACGATCCGAGTCGCTTCGCCGTACCCTGACATCAATCGCGATCGTTTCTGGTTCTTCCAATACTGCCAGCCCATAATCTTCTTCCAGCGAGTCTTCAAATTTATATTCAATTGGAACTCTCACCACCAATGTTCTTACCTGATTTGCTGCATTGGCAATCGCTGACCAGCAAAGAAACGCCAGTATAAGGGAACCTACTTTCAGCAAAATATTGGTCGTGAAAAATTCCTTTAACTTTTTCTTCATTTTTTTCATGCCTTTTTCCACCGCTTCCCTTTCCAAAGTCTGAACCGTTTTACATCAATATCTTTTTTCTGGATAAAGTTAAGCTTTGCACGCAATTTATCTCTGTCCACGTTGTGGAACAGCTCTCCGCCGATGGCAATGGACACATTGCCCGTTTCTTCGGAAGCAATCACGGTAATGGAATCTGTCACTTCGCTGATCCCAAGTCCGGCACGATGACGAGTCCCCAATTCTTTGCTGATATGCATATTATCGGAGAGCGGCAGATAACAGGTCGCTGCGATAATCTGATCCCCCCGGATCACCACCGCTCCGTCATGGAGAGGTGTGTTATGTTCGAAAATCTGTACGAGCAACGGCGCACTGACCTTCGCATTCAAAATTATACCGGTATCAATATACTCATTTAACAGGATATTCTGCTCGATTACGATCAGCGCCCCCGTTTTTGCCCGGCCCAAATCGAAGCTGGCATCTATGATCGCATTGATCGTCTCCTCGCTGAAACGTTCCTGTTTATCTTTCGAATTGTCAAACGGAACAATACCGGAGATCACTTTCTGATTTCCCAGCTGCTCCAACGCTTTTCGAAATTCCGGCTGAAATACGATTACCAATACAATAATCAGCATGCTGAACGAATTTTCAAAAAGCCATATCAGGTTGTTCATCTGGAAAATTTGAGCGGCCACATACAAAATACCGACCGTCAAAACTCCTTTTAAAAGGACCCATGCCTTCGTTCTCTGAATCCATACGATAATATGATACAGCAAAAATGCAAATACAAAGATCTCAATGATGTCATTCCAGCCAATATTCAGTCGCGCCAACGAAAATGTATCCGTCAGCCATTGGGTTATTACATTCATAGAATTTTATCCCCCTTCATTATTCATCCTCTCGAGCATCTTCTGCTGCTTCTGTAATATTTTTCACCTGAACTTCCGGTTTCGTTACAGAAATCTTCGGCACAGCTTTCACATAATAATAGTAATCATCATCTTCAAACTGTGCATACTCCGTTCGGGAATAATCAACTGCAAACAGGAAAAACTCTAGCGCTGCACCGACTGCAATCCCCATCACAACACTGATGATCACAGCCGCAATATTTACATTTACATCAAAAATGAAATTGCCTGTCAGCACAAGCAGTGTATACAGCACGGTTCCGGCAGCAAGGGCCACCGCCCACGCATAGCTGATGGAAAGCCTGCGTACTGCCCATACAATCAAGACAGTAATCAAGGCTGCTATGGAAAGCAGAAGGATTTTTTCATCCCGCAGAACGGAATCCATGTAATAGATAACCTTCTGTATCACATTCAGCGAACTGGTACCAGATGCCAGCACGCTGAGATCTGCCTTTACCAGGGTAATCATTCCGCAGGTAATCAGTCCGAAACATACCGGAACCACTGAAAGCGGTCCTGCCACCAGACCCACTGATAAAATGGCTGCCCCTGGTATATCCCATAGTCCCAACAGCACAATCAATGTCATCAGCCAGGCATTTCCCGGCTTAAACACAAAATACAGCAGAAACATCAAAACAAAGATTAAAGCTGCAACCACCATGATTTCAACAGATACCGCTGCCAAGTGAATCAAGATCAGACAGCACATGAAAAAAGTAATCACAGCGGAAGACAAAAAAGCACATGCCACAGCCAAAACGATCGGAACAAACGGATTGTTCAGCGAGACCATGTATCCGGTATTCAGCGTAATGCTGATAAATGCTGTCAGTGCAAATACAAACTTGCATACCGGCATGATATATCGGCTGTACTTTCCATAAAATGCCTTCACTTGTTCCCGAAACACCAATAATCCCATCATAAGCGGGATCCTCCTAATCCATTTTCTGAAGCTGATTCCTCACTCTCATATAAGCGGTTCAGCTGCTTCAAAGTCATCTGATACTTTTTCATCAGCTGTTTCGCCCTGTCATACTTCTCACTGTAATACCAGTATGCCGCAAATACATAAATAATCGTAAGAATCAGATAAATTCCAATCAGAATAATTCCAATCAAAACCAAACTCGTAAAATTCGTCAATACCATGGATGATGTACTGCCGACCTGATAAAACAACCACATAAAAACTCCGATCAAAAACGCTGCGGTCACAGACAGCCATATCAAAATCATATGAGAAGAAATATAATCCTTCCTGTAATACCGCATAATGGCCAAAGCTTTTCTTCTTTGCTTTTCTTCAAAGCATGCAGCTTGTGTCATATATCTTACTTTTTCTTCATGTATCATGACGCCACCTCCATGCCATTTATTACATACTTCAAAATTAGTATACCACAGATCTTTCCAAATTTATAGAACAATTTTCTGAATTTTTCATTTTATGTATGAATCATCCAAAACAAGAGAAGCACGGGACTGCTTATGGAAAGAACAGCGTCGCACCGCGTTCTGCCCTCCTCATATGATGAATGAAATTCCTTATTGCTTTTGCGGGAAAAATCTGCTATAAGAAAGAAAAACCATCAAAAGAAAGGATTTTGTATTTTATAAATGAAGTATCTATTCCTGGCCGGAGCCATTCTCATATTTGTAATTGCTGTCTTTGCGGTCATACAGATCGTCCAAAAGAATCGTTTTCCCTATGCCCCAAAGCACATTCTGACCAAACGGGAATATCATTTTTATCGGCTTCTTCGGGATGTCGCTGATGAATATGATTATATCATCTGTCCAAAGGTGGGCGTAAAAGATCTGCTGGCAGTCACTTCCCGCCATCAATACATGAAATATTTTCACAAAATTGCCCAAAAACATATTGACTTCGTCGTCTGTGATCGGGATCTCCATGTGCTTTTCGCGCTGGAATTGGATGACGCCAGCCATGATACAAAGGATGCCAAAGAACGGGATAAATTCAAAGACCGCGCATTCCGAAGCGCCGGTCTTCCTCTGAAACGGATTCGGGATTATGACGAAGAAACCGTGCGGGCATTGTTTCGCTGAACATCCCCATCTCGTTTAAAGAACTGCCATGGCTACTGTTCCCGCCGTCAAAAGTACAAGCCCCACCAGCGCCCGGCGGCTCAGTTTTTCACCAAATACAAAATAGGAGAATGCCACTGTGACCAAAACGCTCAGCTTATCGATGGGAGCCACCACGCTGGCCGGACCTTCCTGCAGTGCCCGATAATAGCAAAGCCAGGACGCTCCTGTGGCTATTCCTGATAGACAGATAAAGGCCAGTTCCTTTCGCGGGATAGTCCGCACCGTTTTCTGCTTTCCCGTGACAAAAACCATAACCCAGGCCATGACGAGTACCACGCCCGTGCGGATGGCTGTTCCCAAATTGGACTCTACTCCCGAAATCCCTATCTTTCCCAGAATGGCTGTCAGACTTGCAAAGAATGCCGAGCCCACAGCATAGAGCAGCCAACTGCCTCTGCTGTTTTCCTTCTGTTTTTTCACATCTTTTTTCTCGACCATCAGCAGAATCCCCGCAGCGATTACCAGCACAGCCAAAGCCTTGGGGATGCTGATCCCTTCCTGCAAAAAAATCAATGCCAAAAGGATGGTCAGTACCGTACTGGACTTATCGATGGGTACGACTTTATTAATATCTCCCAGCTGCAATGCCCGGAAATAACAGAGCCAAGAGGCGCCCGTGGCAGCTCCGGAAAGAATCAGAAAAAGCAGTGTCGTCCCATCTATGGAAGAAATCTGATTCCCAGATCCTACGATTGCCACAATCAGCCAGGAAAAAATCAGAATTACAATGGTCCGCACTGCCGTTGCCATGGTGGAATCTGTTTTGCGAATCCCACATTTTGCAAGTATGGAAGTAAGTCCGGCAAAAAACGCCGATCCCACAGCATAAAAAAGCCACATATCACATTCTCCCTTCTTCTCTCGCCTGTTTTTATTCAGGCATATGCAAACTTATGAGAGCCGCCTATCGCCGCCCTCTTTTACCTTTTTATTGTAGCACATTTTCTTCATTTATCCATCCATTGCACCGAAATTTCTCACAAATAATACGTCAATAATGCGCTTTATTCCCTGAATTGTTATGAAATTGTAAAAAATCTCTTTTTTACTTGACTATTTAGGATTTATTATTATAATAGTTTGTTGAAGAAACTGTTTTCTTTATAACAATATTATCATAAACCAATGAGAGGGGAGGTGTTTTCATGCAGCAAACAACCGCTCTTTTAGTCAATTTGCGCCGCATTATCCGATTGTATGACAAAATGCTCCGACCGGTCTGCGACCACTACGGCCTGGCACCGATCGAAGCGACAATCATCAGTTTTCTGTTCAATAATCCCGAAAAGGATACGGCTGCTGACATTGTGGATCTGCGTATGCTGTCAAAAAGCAATGTATCTCTGGCAGTTGAGAGTCTGATTCAGAAATCTCTGCTGCAGCGGCGGCAGGACAAAGAAGACAGAAGACGAATCCATCTGTCACTCACTTCCCAGGCAGCTCCCATAACACGGGAGATTGAATCCACCCGGGAACGCTTCCGAAAGCTGATCTACAAAGGATTTACAGAGGAAGAAAAACAATTATTCATTCTTTTTAATGATCGTATTGCAGAAAATACGAAATCTGCGGAGGAGGGAGACTGCTATCATGAATAAAGACAATGATTTTCTTGGAACAGAGCCGGTCGGAAAGCTGCTTCTGAAACTGGCTCTTCCCACAGTAACGGCTCAAATCATAAATATGCTGTATAACATCGTGGACCGTATTTATATCGGCCATATACCGGAGATCGGCGATAAGGCGCTGACCGGTGTGGGCGTCTGTATGCCGCTGATCATGATCGTCACGGCCTTTTCGGCATTTGCCGGTTATGGCGGCGCCCCCAGAGCGTCCATCTTCATGGGAAAAGGCGATCATGCTTCTGCGGAAAAAACCCTGGGCAACTGTTTTGTCATCCAGTTTATCATATCCGTGCTTCTGACTGCGGTGCTGCTTCTCTGGAACCGGGATTTTCTCATGGCGTTCGGAGCCAGTGAAAACACCATCGAATACGGTGTGGAATATATGAATGTCTATGCCCTGGGAACCATCTTTGTACAGATGACGCTGGGGATGAATGCCTTCATCACAGCCCAGGGATTTGCAAAAACCGGTATGTTATCCGTGCTCATCGGAGCAGTCGCCAACATCATTCTCGACCCCATCTTCATCTTCGGCTTCAATATGGGTGTGGCCGGCGCCGCCTGGGCGACGATCATATCCCAGGCCATGTCCTGCGTATGGGTACTTCTGTTCCTCTGCGGCAAAAAAACCCATCTGAGACTCCGTTTCAATCAGCTAGGGCTGGATCCAAAGATTGTTCTCCCCAGTCTGGCGCTGGGGCTTTCCACCTTTATCATGCAGGCAAGTGAGAGTATCATTTCCATCTGCTTTAACTCTTCTCTGCTGCGCTTTGGCGGCGACATCGCGGTGGGCGCCATGACCATTCTGACCAGTGTCATGCAGTTTGCCATGCTGCCCCTGCAGGGACTTGGACAAGGCGCGCAGCCCATCATCAGCTACAATTACGGTGCCGGAAACCCCGGCCGGGTAAAAGCAGCCTTTCAGCTTCTGCTGAAAGCCAGTCTGGTCTATTCCACCTTACTATGGGCCTGTGTCATGATCTTCCCACAGGGATTTGCCGCCATGTTCACCAATTCCGAGGAATTGCTGACATTTACAAAAACGGCATTGAGAATTTACATGGCCTGTCTGCTGCTGTTCGGCATCCAGATTGCATGTCAGATGACGTTTACGGCCTTGGGCAATGCGAAGGCTTCGATCCTGGTGGCAGTCACAAGGAAATTTATCCTCCTGATTCCCCTGATCTATCTTCTGCCTCTGATTTTCTCATCGAATCAGACCACAGCCGTCTATATGGCAGAGCCAGTGGCCGATTTTCTGGCCGTCTCCTTCACGGCCGTCCTTTTCACGTTCCAGTTCCGAAAATCGCTGAAGCAGATTTCGAAATAAACCGCAAAAGGAACTTACAGATCCCATTTATCCAGGAACTCACTTTCTATCTCCAGGATGGCAGAAAACGGAATCAATGTTCCGTCTTCCAGACAGATTCTATGCCGGATATCATCGATGCGCTTGATTTTACCTGCCGCAGTGACATGGGAACCGCCTTCCTTTTGCGGATCCGGAAGGAAGTAAGTGATGGATACTTCCGGATGCCGGAAGATCGATTCCCCCAATATATCCAGCTTTCGCTTCAAATCTTCCTGACAGCTTTCGCTCAGCATCGGCCGTTTTTCGGTGCGGCGGGCTGTCTCCCGGATGACATTTCCGAAGCCGGAAAGCGCCGCAAACGGCAGAAACTGAGCCGCCCGGTCCTCCATGGACATGGGCGGATGGTTTCTGGACACCGGATGCGGCATTTCTATCATATCATCATACGGTCCGCTCATGCTTTATGCCCTCCTATCTGATCGTTTCGTTCCCTGGCGGTGGCCCCCTCTTCAAAATTCATTCCGCGCAGGATGGCATTCTTGCCATACTTCTTCTTAATGTCCAGCATCGCTTTCTGCCACCGCTTTTCTTTCTCCCGTTCTTCTGCTTCCCGTTTTCTCTCCTGCTCCAATTTGACATAATCCGTAAACAGATCCATCTGTTCAAATTTCTCCTTTCGGACGATTGGACTGTCTTCTGTCACATGGGCCGCCGTCAGATACAGACGCCGTACCGGCAGTTTTGGATTGACAATCTGATCAAACAGTTCTGACGCCGCATCCATGATGACTCTGGCCGATGCGGTCTCCTGTTCCAGATTTTTTGTCCCATGGGCATGCTTGGGTACCGCCCGTCCGTGCCGGTCTGTTTCCACCTTTTCGCAATCTTCCTTTCCTGTCTGCCGGTTTTTCAGAACAGCACGGTCATACCCTACGGTCAGCACCAGCTGGTTCGTCACCAATCCCCGGTCCACCAAATCCAAAGCCAGCGCATCCGCCATCTCCCGCAGCACCAGTCTGGCTTTTTCAAAGGGATAGGGACAGGAAAGCACCTGGCCGGAGCCGACACTGTTGGACTCCGGCTGATACGCTTTAATATCCGCCATGGTACACGGCTCCCAGCCCCATGCGTGGTCGATGAGCAGTTCCGCGTTGACGCCGAACATCCGATATAAAAGCTCCTCGTTATAGTAATCGCTGTCCTTTCCAATGGAACATCTGGCAATATCGCCCATGGTAAACAGCCCTTGTTCTTCCAGCTTCTTTTGATATCCACGGCCAACTCTCCAGAAATCGGTCAAAGGCCGGTGTCCCCATAAAAGACGACGATACGATTCTTCATCCAACTGGGCCATCCGAACGCCGTTTTCATCCGGAGGAATATGCTTGGCGCCAATATCCATGGCCACTTTGCAAAGATACAGATTCGTTCCGATTCCTGCAGTGGCGGTGATGCCAACCGTCTTCTGAACATCCAGAATGATTTTCATCCCCAGCTGCCGCGCAGACATCTGATACGTATTCAAATAGCCCGTGAGATCCATAAACACTTCATCGATGGAATAGACATGAATGTCCTCCGGCGCAATATACTTCAGATAAATTTCGTAAATTCTGGAACTGTACTTCATGTAAAGCGCCATACGCGGCACCGCCACCAGATAGTCCACAGCCAGACTCGGCGAATTCCTCAGCTCTTCCGCCTTCCAGGAGGATCCCGTAAGCACTTGCCCCGGCGCCCTCTGCTTTCTGGCAGCGTTCACCTCCCTTACCTTCTGTACCACCTCAAAAAGGCGCGGACGCCCCGGTATCCCATAGGCTTTCAGCGAAGGAGAAACCGCGAGACAAATGGTTTTTTCCGTCCGGCTTTTGTCGGCAACGACCAAATTGGTCGTCATTGGATCCAATCCCTGCTCAATGCATTCCACAGACGCATAAAACGATTTCAAATCAATTGCCAGATAAACCCGTTCTGCCATGGTGCCCTCCTTTCTGATGCTTTCATAACTATTATTTTCTATCCGATACCTACATTATATTCCGAGAATATGGAAGACACAAGATATAAAACGGCGCCTGCCTGGTTTAAATCTATTCTATTTTCAATGGCATAATGCATCCCACAACGATTCCCGGCATAAAAGCGTTCCACTCCGTAATCAGCGCCATACACATCCCCAGCGCAAACAGAACACCTCCGATGGTTCCAAGAATCAGCGAAACAAAATTTTTCTTTGTCATTTTTCATTACCTCCTAATTAACTATGTATCCTTAAGATGTTTCTATATTAGCGTATGAGTATTTACGATTTGCTTCAGAATTGTTTATGAATTATTAATTTCTGTCACTCGTTTACAGCCATTTTGCATCTTTTGCAGGACGCACAGCCGCCGTGGGACTCAGCCCAGAGGCGATCCGCTACCGGTGCCCATTTTTCTGCGGTCTCCACGCATTTGTCGGAAAACTCCTTCGCTGTTTCCAAATTCTGATAATCGGTGCTCTTGGCATGGCTCTTCTCCACAATCTCTGTCAAACGGCCGGGATTGTCCAGCACCGGACAGGGACGCAGCATGTTCTCATTCCATGGCTGGTTATCATGATAACCCATAAACAGCGGAGAGCGATATGCCTCCAAAAGGGTCTTCTCCCGGATATTGGAATCAGAGTAATGGATAAAGGCACAAGGTTCGATGTCACCATTGGCATTGATGTGGCAGTAGCTGCGGCCTCCCGCAATACAGCCTCCCACATATTCCCCGTCGTTCCAGAAGTCCACCGTGAATATGGGCTTGGTCTGTCGGTATTCCCGGATTTTGTGATACATCATTTCTCTCTGTTCGGCGGTTGCCATCAGCTCAGGCACTGCAGCCTTTCCCACTGGCATATAGGTAAAGAACCAGGCAAATTTGGCTCCCATATCAATCATCTGGTCAAAGTATTCCTCACTGCCGATGACTTCTGCATTGGCAGATGTATAACAGCAGGAGATTCCAAAGGGCAGCTTATGCTCCTTCAAAATATTCATGGCCCGGATAATTCTCTGATAAGTGCCGTCTCCCCGGCGGGAGTCCGTAGCTTCATCAATGAGCGTTCCGTTGGTAAAGGTGGAGAATACACAGTCCGGATGATCCTCGCACAAACGGATGATATCCTTCTTGCGCACCAGAGGCTCCCCGCCGGTGAACAGATATACATAGGTTCCCATCTCCACGCCCTGGGTAATAATGTTGTCCATCTCCTCATAAGTCAGGTTCATATGATTTCCATATTCCGCTGCCCAGCAGCCCGTGCACTTTAAGTTGCAGGCGCTGGTCGGATCCAGCAGGATAGCCCAGGGAATATTGCAGTTATACTTTTCCTTATATTCATTCTGTCTCTGGTATCCCAAAAAACAGCCGTTAATGATAAAATTCTCAAAGAACCGGTTGCGGACGCCGGGATCAATGTCCTCCCAAAGGCTCATGACCAGCTTGTGCCAGTTATTGTCCTTGTCCATCACCACACCCCGGATCAAATCCCTCTGATTCTTCAGGGTATCGTTCCTGTCAAACCAGTCAAACCAATCCAAAAGCTTTGGTAAATTCTTCTCCGGATCCTTGTCCAGATAAGAGAGTGCCTGTTTTACTGCAAATGCCCCTACATTTTCTTTGAATGCCATAATCGTTAATTTCCTTTCCTTTTGTATGTTATATTCTTGTTTTGATGAACCCATCATATATTAATTTTGTTTGTTTTCTGTCAGGATTTTGTTTTTAAAATATTAAAATCATCTTTCACAATAAAAAAGACACCTTTCTAAAATTACTTTTAGAAAAGTGTCCTTTTTAAGTCTTCTTGCCAGATTTAATATAACTTTGCTCCCGCCGGAATCCTGTTGTCCACCATCAGGAGGTTTAATCCTTCATGGCCGTCTTCCTCGTGTACTGCTGAAATCAGCATACCGCAGGAATCAATGCCCATCATCTTTCTCGGCGGCAGATTCACGATGGCGATGCAGGTCTTTCCAATCAGTTCTTCCGGCTCATAATACTCATGAATACCGCTTAAAATCACCCGATCTGTGCCGCTTCCGTCATCCAAAACGAATTTCAGAAGCTTCTTGCTCTTGGGCACAGCCTCGCATTCCTTCACCTTCACAGCGCGGAAATCGGACTTGCTGAACGTATCAAAGTCAACCATTTCTTCAAAGAGCGGTTCGATCTTCACCTTGGAAAAATCAATCGTTTCAGCTGCCTTTTCCTCAGCTTTTCCCTCTGCGGCAGCGGCCTTATCTGCCTTCGCCTCGCCTTTCTTGGCGTCCAGCGATTTCATGGTCGGGACGAAAGCTCCCCACATTTCATATCCACTTACAGGATATTATAATCGCCTATTTCTTACTGTTTGCATAAATAGGTAATTCAATTTACATCACCAAATCGCATATTATCTTGTCGGATATGTGTAGAATTTGATGTAAATGATGTACGGATTTCCACCATTGATTTAATATACAAAAAGTCCTGATACTCCTGTTGGATATATCAGGACTTTATTATTTTACACTGTTTTGAAATACAAGTCAAGACCTTCAAATTCCGTGCGCTTCAACTCCTTTGTCACA
>DVJD01000008.1 GCA_018710785.1 Candidatus Fimimorpha excrementavium | reverse complement strand
GACCGCTGTACTCACAAAACTACTACCGCATCGTCAAGGAAAAGAACCGCACCTACTATGAGGTCTATTCCTTGCCCCGGACAGAGACACCACCAGAAGGTTACACCCAGGTTTCCTTCGTCTGCCTGCGGCCCGATGGAGCTTATGAAGCCCCGGCAACGGTCAGCAGTGTGTGCCGATACTCCCGAAAGAAGATCGGGGATATGGATGATTTTCACTTCCATCTGTTGAGGCATACATATACGACCAACCTTCTCTCCCACGGGGCAGCACCCAAGGATGTGCAGGAGCTGCTGGGACATTCTGATGTAAGTACCACGATGAACATTTACGCCCACGCCACCAGAGAGGACAAGCGAACTTCCGCAAGGCTGCTGGATAAGGTTGTAGGGACAGCCTGAAAAAAGTTTCCCTCATTTCTTCTCGCAAGGGAAAAAATGAGGGAAAAGGGCCAAAACGAAGTGGCGAAAACGCTGTAAACGCCAGTGTTTTCAAGGGGTAGAGAAATTTTAACTGAGAAAATGTAATTTACAAAACATCAAAAAGAAATTATTAGAAAAATTGCTTCAGGAGAAATTACAGATATTCCATCATACATAAAAGTTTTTAATCTTTCGACATTTTATAAATTAAACAAAAATGATATTGAAGATCGAATGAAAAAAACTGAGAATGGGAAAACATACAAAAAACTAAGGGATGGTGTTAAGACCGTTTATACAACCACGTCTACAAATAATGCTTTAGGATTACCAATGCCTCAAATGCACCCTATTGTACCAAAAGAGGAGGACTTTGAATACGTTCCGGCAGTTATCTCATACCAAGGTTCAGTTAAAACTATCAAAATAGACGAATCTACCCAGTTTGAATATGACTATTTTGAGGGAATTACTATTACAAATTCTTTTAATGACATTAAGGATTTTCTTACAATCTGGCAATTTTTAAAATCCGAAGGCTTAATATTGGAAGTAAGCAAAAAAATATCAAAAGCTGATTATGAGCCATACTTTGAATACAAACTAATTTCTGAAACAAAATTTGGAAAAGCAAAAGCAGAAAAAAAGCTGACTGTCGGTGCCCAAAATTTAGAACAGACAAAATATACCAAGCTAGATTCCCCTATTTTCTTACCCTATGCAGATCCGGATAGGATTAAGGATTACAGAAATTATATAGATTATTATTTTGAATATAATAAAGCAAATGAACTTATTTGCTCTCAATTTATTGATAAGCAAATTTATGGAAATTCCGAACTGGATACATTCATAAAAAAAGGATTTAGAACGCTTGAACAAAGAAGCTTATTTATGTCACTGCTTCCGGCTTATTTGGCATTGGTTGTTGCAATTGTAATTCCAGTATTTCAACAGATGTTTACTGATAATTCTGATCTAATTACAATTCAAAATCAGCTTACTCAAATTCAGCAAACACTAGCTGACAATCCTTCTCCAAATATAACAGAAATAGAAAATTTGCTACAAGAAATTCTTGAAACTTCAAATACGGACTCGATAGATGCACAATTAGAAGACATTCTTCAAGAAATCAAAAATATGCAGCAAAATCAATAATACCCCTAAAGATTCTTCTTTTTTCCGTCACTTTGCGGCAAGATGGCGCAAAGTGACGGACTAACATTTTTTAGAAACAGCCGCCCATAATCCCCATCTCTTTCAGCTTTTCATTCAGTTCCTTCAAAATCCTCTTTCGCCGGTTAGCAATGGTTTTCCGGCTGCACCCACAGAACTGTGCAGCTTCCTTTATCGTCACTTCCTCGAAAAACAGCAGATACAGAAGATAAGCATCCTCTTCTGTCAATTCCTCCATCACTAACCGCAGCTTTTCAGCACACATTTCCCGGATCACAGTATCTTCCAAGTCATCTGCAGCGCCAAGCGGGATAGTTCCCTGTTCTGCCAGCATTTCCAAGCTGGACACCTGATATTTCCGCTCCTTTTCCCTTTGGTAGCGTTCCCTTCTCCGGGACTGATACCATTCCAGATAGACTTCCCTGGTGACTTCCACCACGGTTCCGTCACTTGTGCGAAGCACATAGCATTTTCGTTCCTTTGGACGTTTACCCCGCATACAGCGCACCCCCTTTTCCGGAACCCGCTTTCTTTTCGGAGGAAATGTCTTTCTGACCGTCTCGCATCCGGCGCAACGCTGTCATGAGCGTCTGGGAAACCGTAGGCTGGGAAACGCCAAGTGCATTTGCAATCTCCCACTGTGTTTCCCCATAATAAAAATACAGGATCACAATGTCTCTCTGCCGTTCTGTCAGGAGGCTCATCAATTCCAGGATTTTCTCTTTTTCGATTAACTGCTCCAATGGTGGCAGCACCGGAGAAGTCAGAAAAAACCATTCCTCTGAGACAGCATGGTAAGAAACTACCCTTTCCTTGTGGTATGCTTCCCTATTCTTTGCCAGACGATCCTCCCCCTCCAGCAACAGGCGCACATACCATTCCTTCCCCTCAAAGAAATCGGCGTCTACGCAGATTTTCTGTCCATCATTCTCATAGCAGTAATTCCCACAGCTATGTATCGGAAAAACTGTGGTATATTTTCCCACCCGGTAAAGTGCGTATCCTTCACGGAACACCAAAAGCTGCACTCCCCCGCCATTTTCCATGCTTACGATCTGCTCTCCTTGTTCCAGCAAATACCGTGCTGAGGGAACTTTTTTCCCTGTTTTTGGCTCTTTCGCAATCCACTTTAAATCCTGTAACGTCAGCATAGTAACCACCTTTCCGCCCGTAGGCTCCGGGCGGCCAGATGGCAGCGCACAGAAATCCAGTGAAAAGGCAGCAAAAAAGGTTCCCGACACGCCCGTTTTTTTAACGGGAGTCTGGAACTCCTCCTACTGCCTGCAAAAGCCTGCGTTTATTTTTCACCGGTACTGCCGGATCAATTCTTTTTTCGATTGCTCCTGAAGATGCTGCGTCAATGGTTCTGTTTTTTTCTTTTCCTCCCCAATCAATGAGGAATAATCTCCCATTGCGTCATAAGGACAGCTTCTCCGATAAAGCAGGTTCTCTTCCCTGGTCAACTTTTCTCCCTCCTTCCACATCTCTGTGCTTTGCATATCCAATGTATCATTCTGCCGTTTATTTTTCCCTTGCAGATATGGGGAAGCTTACAGGATTTCCCCTCATATCTGTGGATTTTACCGTATTCCCTCAATCCCATCCATCAAGGCGCTCATGGTCTGGATCACAACTTTCTGTTCCTTTGGACGCAGGTTCAGGACACGGGAAATCATCTTGTGGGCGGGATGTCTCTTTACTCCCGGCTTCCTTCCCAATAACTCGTTTGCGTCAGCATCCAGTACCTCCACCATCTTTGCGAAAATCTCAATAGACATGGCTGCCTGCCCTCCCTCAATCCGGCTCACTGTGTTGACACTGATACCTGCTTTCTCTGCAAGAGTCTCCTGGGATAAATGGCTGTCTTTTCTCTTTTGTCGGATACGCTCCCCCAACTGGATCAACTCCTGCGATCCCGCACGGTTTCCCAACACAGTCCCTCCTCTCAATGCAAATATGACTTTGCGCCATCGTGTCGCAAAGTTTTCTGCACATAGGCAGAAAAAGCAGCCAGGTACATAGACTTAGCTGCTTTGCAAACTCTCTATTCAGTTTAACATCCTATGGGAAATTCTCCGTTTCTCATGCTGTCCTGATTTTTGCCAGCCTGAATACGCCTGCTGCAACAGCTTTCACCAGATAAAAGACAGCCAGAACCAACCGTCCGGTCAGGATTATGCCGCCCATCACACCGCCGATCAGCAGGTTAAATACCAGAACACCCACTGTACCGCCAATATCAAACCCTTTTGGAATGATCCAGAGAAACATCCGGTGTATGCCAAATGGAATCCCGACAAACATCCACAGTTTCAGGTAATCACACTGCCCATGTTCCACACAGATGGGATAGAACATTGCCGTCAGGAATACCGCCGCCCCTACCGGGGCAATCACCTTTTTTACAAATTCACTCATTCTCATTTCATCCGCCTCCATAAAGATCATGGTTTACTTCCGCCTGGTAATAATGGTTCATCGTCATAGACGAATTGTAAAGCGTGGTCAGAAGATATCCCTTAATATTTGACACCTTTGACGTGTTCCTGTGCAGGCTGAACAAAACATACTCGATGTGGGAATAGGTCAGTTTCAGGAAACGGCTCTTAACCACTGATACCGGCTTGTCCGCCCCGCCGATCCGCACCACGCTGTCATCCGGCATCATTAAAATTTCCACCATCAGCTCCACAAGTTCATCCACATCCTCCTGCTCCCTTCTGTCCACAAAACACTCATAATCAATATTGTCCCGTATCAATGCACGATAAGTTTCTATCTTCTCCATCACATCTTCTCCCACAAGGCGCACTTCACCCACAGACGGGGATAGATAAGATTGGATAGAATCAGTCTCACTAAAATCAGTCTTGTTAATATCAGTATTATTAGATTGTGATTTTGGAACTTCTTGAGTTTTGATTTTCACTATTCTTGAAGTATGATTTTCACCATTCTTGAATTGTGATTCCGGAAATTCTTGATTTGTGGTTTTCACAATTCCTGAATTGTGATTTTCACCATTCTTGAATTGTGATTCTGGAATTTCCTGAATTGTGGATTTCACAATCCTTGAATTGTGATTTTCACTATTCTGCGTATTTTCAGGGTTTTCCGGTGCTTTTTCCTCTTGCTCAAAGGAATGTTTTTCCTTCA
>DVJD01000079.1 GCA_018710785.1 Candidatus Fimimorpha excrementavium | reverse complement strand
CAGCCCTTCGGGCGCAAAAGAATCTTAGTACCGCTGCGTTTTTCACTAAGCGAGAGCGGTCCAGCAAAGTGTCTTCCACCTCTCTCTGGCGTCCGGTTCACAGATTGTTCATTCATGCGTTTGTCCTGTTCCGACACGCAGGATAAACGCATGAATGAACAATTTTATGAATAAAATGGAGACCCGCACGACCGCAGGGGAACAAACGAAGATTAACCATACCGTTCCTGCAGCACATCCTCTGTGTGCAGCACATCCTCCATCGTTTCCTCCGGAAACGTCAGTGTGATGGCTGTCCCTTCTCCCAGCACGCTTTCCATGGAGATAAACGCCCCCATGGAAGCCGCGCCGTGCTTTACGATGGATAATCCAAGGCCGGTGCCTCCGATCTCCCTGGAGTGACTTTTATCCACGCGGTAAAAGCGTTCAAATACCCGCTCCTGATCCTCCTGAGGGATACCGATGCCGGTGTCCTTGACCGTAACGCATACATGGCCATCCTCTTTTCTCACTGTCACCCGCACACTTCCGTTTTCTTTGTTATATTTGATGGCGTTATCGCAAAGATTAAACAAAACCTCCTGAAGAATGGTCCGCACGCTGTGAATCTTCAGATGTTCTCCGGCCAGCCGGACAGAAATACCTCTTTGTTTTGCCGCTGCATCCAGATGTTCTATGGTTTCCTTGGCTGCTTCATACAAATCAATTTCTTCTTTTTCATAGGGCAGCAGGCCCTCATCCAGCTGAGAAATGCGGATAATATCATTGACCAAAGCAATCAGCCGCTGGGATTCCTCAAAAATTTTTCCCGCAAATTTCCCGATATCTTCCGGCCGTACAAAACCATTTTGAATAATCTCGGCATAGCCGGATATGGAAGTAAGCGGAGTTTTCAGCTCGTGGGATACATTGGCCGTAAATTCTCTCCGCAGATTTTCCCGATCCATTTTTTCCGTCACATCAATCAAGACAAAAATGGCACCTTTTACGGTTCCCTTTTCCCAAACCGGATTGGCAATCAGCTGGCACCGTTTCTGGCCAAGCTCCAATATGGTTTCCGTATGGTTTCCCTCCAGTACTGATTCCACTGCATTGCAAAAAGCCTCGCTGCGATTTAACGTAAGCACACTCTGCTTCGATGCGAAATAATCTGCATGAAGCAATTTCAGTGCGCTATTATTAAAAGACAACACTTCCGTCTCACTGTCAATCACCAGAAAGCCTTCCTGCATATTTTCCGTGATAACAGAAAATTCCTCCTGCTGTTTTTTGGCGTCCGTCAGCTGTCTTTCGATCGTCCGTTTCTGCCTGCTGATTTTTGTAACCATAGGAACAAGTTCGTCGTAGACTTCCGCCTGATCCGGATGTTCCATATCCAATTGATTCAACGGCTCCACGATTCTTCTGGAAACTCTGGAGGAAATTACAGCCGTAAGAACCAGCATGCCCGCCAGAATAAAAACAATGGGAGATATCAGACCCCCCAACAGGGTAAACACAGTATAATGGGTATTGGCCACACGCAGAATCTGATCATTGGAAAGTCGTATGGCATAATACATGGTACGCTCCGATATGGTTCCCGAATAGCGGCTGGATTCTCCATAGCCATTTTCCATGGCTTCCTTGAATTCCTCCCGATCAGCATGGTTTTCCATGGTATCTGCATCTACCATACTATCGTACAGAACTGTGCCGTCCCCATCGATCAGCGTAATTCGCTCCGCCTGCCCATCCAGACTCTCCAGGTACGCCTGTCCTTCATTTTCCACTGCCACAGCCAGATACATGGCTTCACTCTGCAGATTGTCGTGTATGTTTTCACTGAAATAGTGATATAGTACTCCCATGACACCGGTAATTGTGGCGATCAGCACCACCATGCAGACCAAAAGCATGGAACGGAATATCTTTTTCGTCAATCACAGCACCTTCCTTCTCAACTGATCTTGTAGCCAATCCCGCGGATGGTTTCCACCAGGCTTCCCGCTTCTTTCAATTTTTGACGCAGTGTACGTACATGGACATCCACCGTACGGCTCTCCCCGTCAAATTCATAGCCCCAAATCTGATCCAGAAGCTGTGCACGTGTCAGGACTTTTCCTTTATTTTTCAGGAGCAGGCAAAGCAGCTCAAACTCCTTTAAAGTAAGAATCACTTCCTCCTCTCCCACCAGCACCTGGTGGGCAGACGGGCGGACAGTCAGGTCTCCCACTTTATACTCCATGGTCTCTTCCTCTGACTGGGATCTGCGAAGCAGCGCACGGATACGCGACAGGAGTTCCATCATGCGGAATGGCTTTGGTATATAGTCATCTGCACCGCTGTCCAGCCCCAGCACGGTGTCGTATTCGCTGCCTTTCGCCGTCAGCATAATCACCGGCAGTTTTTTGGTCCTGGAGCTCATGCGTATCTTTTTTAAAATACTGAGTCCGTCTTCCTGAGGAAGCATAATGTCCAAAAGCAGCAAATTGGGCATTTTCTTTTCCATGGCTTTCCAGAATTCAGACGGGAGGGCGAATCCTTCCGCCTCCATCCCCTGGGTCTGCAATGTATAAATCAAAAGTTCCCTGATATTATCATCGTCTTCCACAATATAAATTTTATTCATTCTGTCCCTCTTCCTGCTGCCGTCGGCAGCCTTCCATTCTATCCGTATGATGATCGGTTGCTTTCTTGTGTTCGCGTATATCTTACATGGATTTTCTCGTCAAATGAGGATTCATGCAAGCATGATCCTCACTTTCCCGTTATTTTACCATCTCAACTGCCGTTTCGATGGATTTTCTCGTCAAATGAGGATTCATGCAAGCATGATCCTCACTTTCCTCGTTATTTTACCACATATTTTGCTGATGTTCATTATTTTTTCGCGCTCCTGTAATGGAATACTCCACCCATTCCGCCAAATTTACCGCATGATCGCCGATCCTTTCCAAATACTTTGCCGCCATCAGCAGGTCAATGGCCGTCTCTGCCTCAATCTGTTTTACCTGAATCATCTGAATCAGTTCTCCCCTGACACGGTTAAACAATTCATCCACGATGTCATCGTCTTCCATGACTTTTCTTGCCAATAACAAATCTGCCTTCACAAACGCGTCGACACTCTCCGTCACCATCTTTACCGTGGCGGATGCCATATCATTGATATGCAGCAGTCCATGGACGGTCTCGCCTTTTATATAGCGGGACAGATCTGCGATGTCTGCCGCCTGATCGCCGATCCGTTCCAAGTCCGAAACCATCTTCAAAGCTGCTGACACCTCTCTGAAGTCCTTTGCCACCGGCTGCTGCTGAAGCAGAAGCATCATGCAAAAAGACTCCAGTTCCTTTTCTTTTGTATCTATTTCCGAATCTACAGCAAATACCTCCCGCATGATGGAATCACTTCGCTGTACCAGCAGTTTCGCGGATAAAGAGATGGCCTTCTCGCAAAGGCTTCCCATTTTGATCAGTTCCACATGCAGCCGGTTGAGCTGTTTATCAAGTTGCTGTCTCACAATACCGTTCCTCACTTTTCTAACAATAACGGATTCATTTCCGAATTCTTTTTTCTGTTATCACCATATAAGAAACCGATGAAATCCTCCATCTTTTTTTCGTTAAATCTATGTAAAGTAAAGCAGAGGAAGATCCTTGTATGAAAAAATTGCCGCAAAACCCTGTTATACTATCCCAGGCTTCTGCGGCAACCATTTCTGTTTCTCTGTTCTGATTCATTCTTATTGGTAGGTTTTTAATTCCCCTTTTACCATATAGGCAATCCACTCGGCAAGATTTGTCGTATGGTCCGCCATGCGCTCCAGATACTTGGCAATCATCAAATAATCCACATACTGGGCAATCTCCTTTGGCTGCTTCTCCATACGGACAGTCAGTTCCAGCACCGTCTTTTCAAAATAATCATCCTGAAGATCATCCTGATCGGCAGCCTGATTTGCCTTTTCATTGTCCATGTCCACAAACGCCTCAACCGTATCTCTCAGCATTTTTGTCATGACATCAAACATCTTTCCGAAATAATCCGGAATCTCTACCTTTGGCAGTTCAGCCAGTCTCAGCACATACTCTGCAATGTCACTGCAGTGATCTGCGATTCTCTCCAGATCTGCCACCATACGCATAACCGACGCAATTCTTCTCCAGTCACATGCCACCGGCGCCTGTGTAACCACAATATCCAGACACTGGGATTCAATGTCCCGATCCATTTTGTCAAACAGCTCATCGCCGTCCATCAATTCTTTTGCTCCCTGCACATCCAGAGTCTTCAGCACATTTCTGGTTTTTTCAACTGCCTCAATCAGCTTGCTCCCCATTTCCTGGATCTGGTCATTAATATGATTCAGCTCATTGGTGTAAACAACTCTCATATTTCTCCTCATTTCCGCGCCGCTTCTCATAAAAACAGCCAGCTGCGCTCCCACGTTTTTCAGGTTCCAACGCCGTGCCTTCTCCATGAAGATAGAAGAAAGCACGGCCGTCTGCTCCTGGTTCTTTTTCTATATTATATATTAAATGAAAAAATATAACAATATAAAATCAGCCGAAACGTCCGGTGATATACTCTTCCGTCTTCTTTTCCGTCGGATTCGTAAAGATCTGGGAGGTCTCGCCATATTCAATCAGTTCACCCAGCAGGAAGAAGGCTGTCCGGTCAGAGATACGGCTTGCCTGCTGCATGTTATGGGTAACGATGACAACCGTGTAGTTTTTCTTCAGTTCCGCCATCAGGTCTTCGATACGCAGCGTACTTCCCGGATCCAGCGCACTCGTCGGTTCATCCATCAGAAGAATATCCGGCTGAACGGCCAGAGCACGGGCAATACATAATCTCTGCTGCTGTCCTCCGGAAAGGCCCAGCGCGCTCTTTTTCAGTCTGTCCTTGACTTCATCCCACAGCGCCGCTCCCTTAAGCGCATTTTCCACCAGCTCATCCAGCTGAACTTTGCTGTGTTCTCCGTGAAGCTTTGGTCCATAGGCAACATTATCATAAATACTCATGGGGAATGGATTGGGTTTCTGGAATACCATTCCCACCTGGCGGCGAAGCTGGGTGACATCCACATCTTTGTCCAGGATATTTTTTCCTTTCAGAATCACATCGCCTGTGATCCGTACCCCCTGAACCAAATCGTTCATACGGTTCAGGGTTTTCAAAAAGGTGGACTTTCCGCAGCCGGAAGGTCCGATCAGCGCTGTGATCTCATTCTCATAAATCTTCATATTGATGCCTTTTAAGGCTTCTGCTTCACCGTAATATAAATGAAGGTCTTTTGACTCTAATATAACCGGATTCATATTTTTCCTCGTTTCTGCCCGGATTTCCCGTGCGGTTTATTCCTTATCCTCTGTTCAGTTTCTTTCCTGCCAGTTTTGCAAGGCAATTTAATATAAATACCATTACCAAAAGAATGGCGGCAATCGCAAAGGCAACTTCAAATTCTGCACGCTCGGAAGCGTAAATATACAGAGCAACGGACAGGGTACCTCCGCCTCTTGTATAAGCGGAAATCAATCCATCCGCGATGATGGTGGCACTTCCTGCCGTAAACAGCAGTGCGGCACTTTCTCCCACGATACGGCCCACAGACAGGATACATCCCGTTACGATACCGCTGATGGAAGAAGGCAGGACAATGGTTCGAATCATATACCATTTGGTGGCTCCCAGCCCCAATGCACCTTCCCGATAGCTGGCCGGAACCGTCTTAAGACTTTCCTGGGTCGTACGAATGATGGTGGGAAGAATCATGATCACCAGCGTAAGGCTGCCGGACAGCAGGCTGGTTCCAAAATTTAACATCTTTACAAAAAACAGCATACCCACCAAACCATAAATGATACTCGGGATACCTGACAATGTCTCTGTCGTAAACTCCACGATTCTGGCAAATTTCTTATTTTTCGCGTATTCAGTCAGATAAACCGCTGCTCCAACGCCCAAAGGCAGCGCGATCAGCAGGGTAAGAAGTATAATATATAACGTATTCAAGATATTCGGCAAAATACCAATGGTATCACGGATGGCGCTCGGGCGTGTACTCAAAAGCTGCCATGTGATATTGGGAATACCTCTCACAAAGATATAGCCAAGAAGGGCAATCAAAATAAGTACGGTGAAAGCAGCGCAGAAATAAACAAGCCCTTTTAAGATACCGCCCTTTATTTTCCGTTTCGTCGCATGTTTCATTTCTTTTCTCCCTTCTTCAATACCAATCCCAAAACTCCATTGATGATCATAATGAAGCAGAACAATACCAAACCGATACTGAACAGCGCATTTCTCTGAAGGCTTCCGTCGGCAGCATAGCTCATCTCACTGGCGATGGCCGTCGTAAGGAAACGCACGCTCTTAAACAGTCCAGGCATATTTGCCACGTTGCCGGCCACCATGATGACCGCCATGGCCTCACCGACTGCACGGCCCACGCCAAGCACGATACCTGCTGCGATACCGCTCTTTGCGGCCGGAACGCTGACCTTAAACACCGTCTCTGTCCATGTGGCTCCCAGGCCCAGACTTGCCTCTTCATATTCCTTTGGCACAGCCTTTAACGCAGTCTCACTCACGGAAATGATACCAGGCAGAATCATGACAGCCAATACCAGGATGGCGGCCAGCAGACAGCTTCCGCTCTTTAAATCAAATATATTCATAATGGCCGGAACCAGTACCATCATACCGATCAGACCATAGACAACACTGGGGATTCCTGCCAGAAGCTCCACCGCCGGATGTACCACGGCCGCCACCTTCGGAGGCGCCATCTTAGCCAGGAAAATCGCGGTGAATAAACCAATCGGAACTCCGATAATAACCGCCCCGATGGTTCCCCAGATACTCGTCATAATAAACGGCAGGATTCCGAACTTTGGATCGGCAGCCGTCGACTGCCACACCGTGCCGAACAGAAAATCAAATAAACCGATTTCTTTAATTGCCGGAAGTCCGGCAATGATCATGTATAAAGTGATCAGCAGTACTGCAGCAATGGAAACGATACCGCATAAAAAAAATACTGCGTTCATCACACGTTCAACAATATGTTTTACTTTCATGGTTCTCTTATGCCCTTCCATTCCTGCAGCCAAAGCCGCAGGCAGATTTTTTCAGGAAAAGAAGGAGTTGTTTCTTTCTCCAGGAAATCTCTCTCCAATTTCCAGTCACAACTCCTTCCTGTTATTTCTTATTTTCAGCTATTACACAGTTATCTCATTATTCCAACGGTACTGCACCAGCGTTGATGATCAGTTCCTTTGCGGCATCTCCTGTTGCAAAATCTACGAAAGCCTGTGCCTGCGGGCTGAGTTCTTCCCCTTCCTTTGTTACGAAGACGAACGGACGCTGAATCTGATAAGATCCATCCTGAACAGTTTCTTCTGACGCTGCTACGCCGTCTACTGTTACAGGTTTTACTGTCTCATCCACTGCGGAAAGAGAAACATATCCGAATGCATTCGGGTTGGAAGCTACTGCTGCCATAACAGCGCCGGTACTTGTCAGTTCCTGCTCATATACGCATGCATCTTCCACATCAACGATGCTCTCAAAACCATCGCGGGTACCGCTTCCTGCCTCACGGCCAATCAGTACAACCGGTAAATCCGGTCCGCCTACTTCGCTCCAGTTTGTGATCTCGCCGGTTGCCAGCTGCTTAATCTGTTCCAGAGATAAGTCTTCCACTGTATTTTCGCTATTTACAACGATTGCGATACCATCCAGCGCGAATGTGGTTTCCACCAATCCTTTTTCCTTCTCTTCATCCTTCAGAGCACGGCTGGATAATCCGATATCCAGTGTTCCGTCTTCTGCGCCTGTGATGCCAGCGCCGCTTCCGGTTGGATCATATGTAATATCCACATCTGTATATTCTTCCATGAACGCTTCACTCAATGCGCCAATTACCTGCTCCACACTGGTGGAACCGCCGGTTGCAACGGAACCACTCAGATCCTCTGCCGGTGCTGCCCCGCCTTCGGTTGTCTTCGCCTCTGTTTCCTCTTCTTCTGCCCCTGCTGTTGTTGTGGAACCAGCCGTTGTCTTAGTTGTATTATTAGAAGCAGCTGTTGTACTTGCGGAATCAGAACCGCAGGCAGCGAGGCTTGCTCCCATGGCACATACGGTAAGTAATGCAGCGATTTTCTTTAATTTCATAGTCATTTCCTCTCCTTCTTCAATTGGCCAAACACTTTTTTGACCTCGGGAAGTTCTTCCCGGCTTTTATTTTTTTACTTCCTTGCTTTGGAACGACTTCATTATACGATTCGGATTGGAAAATCTACCAGCATGATTTTGTAAAATGTATGTAAAAGAATACGGAGTTTTTCAAAATGAACTTTACAAAAAAAGTCCCCCTGCTGCCCTGTTTCCGGCAGCCGGGGGGGGCCAAATGATATTGCATCCACACAGTTTTGCAGTCTTATCCGTTCTTTTTCCACTTCCTGATCTGATCCAGCTTTTCCTTCACCGGCTTCTCTGCCCCCTCGGTCGTCGGCCGGTAATATTCCCGGTCTTTTAAAGCATCCGGCAGGCACTGCATGCGCGCTACTTTTTCCTTGGTATCATGGGCATACTGATACCCTTCTCCATAGTGGAGTTCCTTCATCAGCGATGTGGGCGCATTGCGGATCGTTAAGGGCACCGGCTCTGCCGGAGATTCTTTCACATCTGCCTTCGCTTCCTCGCAGGCTGCATACAGGGCATTGGACTTGGGCGCCATGGACAGATAAACCACCGCCTGGGTCAGATTCACATCACACTCCGGCATCCCATTGAAATGACAGGCCTGATAGGCGGCCACTGCCAAAGGCAGCGCCTGACTGTCCGCCATCCCCACATCCTCGCTGGCAAACCGGATCAGGCGGCGGGCGATATACAGCGGATCTTCCCCGCCCTGCAGCATCCGGCACAGCCAGTAGACGGCGGCGTCCGGATCGCTGTTTCGCATGGACTTGTGGAGAGCAGATATCATATTATAATGCTCCTCACCGCTTTTGTCATACAAAAGAGAGCGGCGGCTGGTACACTGGGTGATGACCTCATCCGTCACCGTGATTTCCTCGGCGCTGATGACGCCGTTTAACACTGCCATCTCCAATGTGTTTAAGGCAGTCCTGGCATCTCCGTTGGAAAACCGGGCAATGGCCTGAATCTGCTCTTTTGTGATGCCGATCCTCTGGTTTCCGAATCCCATGGGATTTTTCAGGGCATGGTACAGCAATTCCTCCACATCCGCTTCCTCCAGCGCTTTCAGCACAAACACCTTGCACCGGGACAAAAGAGCCGAATTGATTTCAAAGGAGGGATTTTCCGTGGTCGCCCCGATCAGGATAATGCTCCCCTTTTCCACATAGGGAAGAAAGGCATCCTGCTGCGCCTTATTGAACCGATGGATTTCATCTACAAAAAGCAGGGTTCGGATCCCCATCTTCCGGCTGACCTCCGCCTTGGCCATGACCTCCTTAATCTCCTTGATCCCGCTGGTGACCGCGCTGAAATCAATGAAATCGGACTGGGTCTTTCCGGCGATGATCCGCGCCAGCGTCGTCTTCCCCACTCCCGGCGGTCCCCAAAAGATCATCGAAGAAATCTGATCCTTTTCAATAAGCTGGCGGAGGATCTTTCCTTTCCCCACCAGATGCTTCTGTCCCACAAATTCCTCCAGACTCTTCGGCCTCAGCCGACTCGCCAGAGGAGCCGAACTCTTCCGGTCATCAAACAGCGACAGCTGTTCCATCCCTCTCGCCTTCCTTTCTCCTCTTTAAATATATTTAATAGATAATTGCGAAACTCTATAGGCTGCATAAATCCTCACTTTTTGAGCCTTACCATCTTCATTGCTCCTCACCAATGCTTTTGTTTGCGGAAACCATTCACAGGCCGGAGAGAGCGAACCTTTTTCCTGACGGG
>DVJD01000078.1 GCA_018710785.1 Candidatus Fimimorpha excrementavium | reverse complement strand
GAGATGGCTGCCATGGAAAGTACGGGCTCTTATTGGAAACCTATATATAACATATTCGAAGAAGAACAGATACCGATCATGGTTGTGAATGCGCAGCATATCAAAGGAGTTCCCGGGCGTAAGACGGATGTGAAAGATGCAGAGTGGATTGCTGACCTGGTACGTCATAGATTAGTAAAGGCAAGTTACATACCAAACAGGGAGCAAAGAGAACTGCGAGAAATAGCTCGTTACCGCCAGGAGATAATTGAGGAGCGGGCCCGTGAATGAAACCGAATCCAGGCTGTGTTAGAAGGCTGCAATGTTAAATTGGGCAATCGAAGCTTGGGATGATATGCCTGGGATCGGAAGAAAAAGCACAGAACGAATTTTAGCGGAAACTGGTGTGGAAATGGAGCACTTTCAGAATGAATCTCGTTTCAGTTCATGGGCAGGGCTTGTGCCGGAATGTAAGAAAAGCGCCGGTAAAAAGATGAGTACACGAATACGGAAAGGAAATAAATATTTGAAAGCAACGCTGGCGGAATGTGCTCGTGCTGCCATACGAAGCAAACAAAGTTATCTCTACTCCCGTTATCAAAGAATTGCCGCACGCAGAGGTGGGAAAAGGGCTTTAATCGCAGTAGCCCATACCATGTTAATCGCGATCTATCACATACTAAAAGAGAAAGAAAGAGGGTGTTTATAGGTTATCGGGTTATCGTGAATTACGTTTTCAGGACAGCCCCTTCCTTATAAATCTACTCTCTCGAATCGTTTCACAGAAATCCGGTATGCCACTGAGAGCAATGCTATATAGCATAGGATCCCGATCAGCAGGATGGGAAGCTGCCTCAGCTGATCTTGCATAGCATAACTGTCCAGCCAGGCAAGCGCCGAAATATGAACTGCCCCTTCCACAATGATCATTAGCAGCAGCATAGGTATCGCAGCGATCACAAACGCTTTGCCAGCTTTATACCCGTTTTTATAATAGGCCGGAAAGAATACCAGATCGAAAACAGCGTAAATGATAAGCCCAAGCCCATACCAAGCCACTGTTGCGTCAATCCCGACCGGATTATTCTCCACTTCGAGAATCCCTCGCAGGACAACACAAGGAACGGAGATCAGCAGCTGGAACAGCTGGATGGAAACAATCAGCTGACATTTTCCCTTCACGCTCTCCCGCTTGGTAACAGGAAGAATGGCGGTATACCAGGCGTCATTGGTTTCCCTGGCATAAAGGAAAGTAATATAGGGGGCTAAGCAGCCGAACATGAAGATCACAGTATAAGGATATGCCGGCACAACCACGAGACATCCCAAAAAGGCAAAGACAATCGATGTGGGATGGGCGGCAAGCATCAGTTCTTTATAGAGCAGTTTCATCCAAGGTCCTCCCTTCCGTACGCAGCATGATTTCCTCCAAAGTAAGCGGGCTGGTATCTTCCGCCGTTTTCAGGTGCTCAAAGGAATGCAAAAATGTATCTTTGTCTGCACTCTGCAGAACCTTTCCGTTCTGGATATAGGTGATGTCATCAGCACATCGGTCCAGGTCAGAAGTAATATGGGTGGAAAACAGGACGGATCGCTTTCCGTCTTTTACAATGCGGGTGAAGATATGCAGGATCTCATCCCTTGAAACCGGATCCAGCCCGGAAGTCGGTTCGTCCAAAAGATAAAGGGTGGCGTGATGTGATAAGGCTAATGCCAGCAGATACTTTACCTTCATTCCGTTGGAAAGAGACCGGAACTGCTTGTTCTCATCCAGAGAAAACTGGCGGAGATAATCATTATACCGTTCCTGATCCCAGTCTCTATAAAATCGCCGGGTGACAGCAGTAATGGCGGAGAGCTTTTTCAGCGGATAAAAGTCAATCCCTCCAAACACAACGCCGATGTCCTGCTTACATTCCTTTTCATTCGCGTAAAAATCCTTTCCCAGCATAGTGACCGTTCCGGATTCTGGCCGCACCATGTTCAGAATGGATTTGAGCGTTGTACTTTTGCCTGCTCCGTTTTTGCCGATCAGTCCCATAATGCGCCCAGGCTTTACTGAGAAAGAAATATCTTGCAATGTAAAACCCGGATACTGCTTGCTCAGGTGCTCAACCTGCAAAAGCTCTGTCATAGGTTTTCCTCCTTTTCATCGCTTAGCATATCGCGCAGAAAAGCGATATTGCGCAGAACGGTATCTCCGGGCACCAAAGCGATACCGGCACTTTCCGGATTTTCATCTCCCAGTACCACAAGAAGATCTCCTTGCTTGATATGGAAAAGGTCTCGTGCTTTTTTAGGAAGAACAATCTGACCGCGCTCGCCCACTTTGACCGTACCAAACAGATGCTTCCCCCGCGGCGGTATGGGCATATGCTCTTGCTCTTGATCGTAGTGGATAAGGGTATCCACCGAGACATCGTAAAGCTCTGCCAAAGCATCGCAGTTAAGGATATCGGGAACCGTTTCACCCGACTCCCACTTTGCCACGGCCTGCCGGGTCACTCCGACTTTTTCCGCTACTTCTTCCTGGGAATATTTATGATACTGCCGCAGCGCGGTTAAATTCCGAGAAATCAGATTTGTCTGTTTTTTCATGTATTTCCAACCTCCTTGCTCATATTATACCGCATCCTTTCCGGATTTCTACCAACTGACGCTGACAAAAAGTGTTCGGATTGGTTGCGTGATTTCTACAGCACTTTATTTTTATATTGACAATACAGTATGGCATACAGTATAATGATAACAGGAGGTGACGCTGATGGGAGAAGAAAAAGATCTATTATCCTCTTTGCTTTTGGAGCTTCGCAGAGGCACACTGACAATGAGCGTACTCAGTCAGATGAAAGAGCCGAAGTATGGGTATGCTCTGGTACAGAGCTTGGAAGAAAAAGGCGTTGCCATTGACCCCAACACCCTGTATCCTCTCCTTCGCCGGCTTGAGAATCAGGGACTTTTGGAAAGCAGATGGGAAACCGGCGGCGCAAAACCGAGAAAGTATTATCAGCGGACAACATACGGAACGGAAATTTATGAGAAGCTGAAAGCATACTGGCAAAACTTATCTGCCGGAATGGAACGGTTATTGAGGGAGGAAGAATCATGACGCCAAATGAAAAAGAATATATGGATCGATATATTTATCAGGTAATTCGCCGGCTTCCCAAAGCTCAGCGAGATGAAGTGCGTATGGAGCTGGAAGAGCTGATCAGCGATATGTATACGGATAAAGGCTCTATGGAAGAGGTTCTGACTGAACTCGGCGATCCTGCTGAATTCGCAAAACAATATCAGAGCGACCAAAGATATCTGATAGGCCCGGAATACTTTGACACCTATCTGTGGTTTGTTAAAGTCGTCTTAATCTGTGCTGCCATACCGATTTTGGTTATTTCTCTGATAAATGCAATGGGAGAAATGCCTGCGATCACTGCACAGAACTCCGCTTCTGTCATGATCCGAGCCATTGTAGACGGTCTGATCACCGGAATTACTGATGCTGTTCTGTCCTGTGTATCCGCATTCGGTGCAGTGACCTTGACTTTTGCCATTATGGAGCGAAAAAAGGTTCAATTCGAGCTGAAAAAGGCAGAAAAATGGTCCTTAGAAAGTCTGTCGGGAGAAAGCAAAACTCCAACTTCCCGCTCCCGCTGGACGCCAAAATTCTTAGAGCCTGTACCCGATAAAAAAGCAATCATAAGTCGGGGTGACAGCATTGTAGGCATTATATTTATCGTTATTTTTAGCGTACTGCTGATTTTTGCCCCTCACTTCTTTGCTGCGTTCTTTACAGAAGACGAAACCGTAATGACTGTGCCCATTTTCAATCTGGAACAATGGGGCATCGTTCTTCCCGCCTTTATACTAAGTCTGCTGATTGGTCTCGCAGACGAGATATTACGCTTGATTGTCGGTGTCTACTGCAGACTGGTAATGATCAGTAATATCGTGTGCGGAGTCCTTCAAATTGTATTGAGCATCGTTGTGTTAAAGGTTTTACCCATTTGGAATCCGAATTTTGCACTTGAGATTGAACGGGTATTAGGCGATAATATAGATACAGGAGCAAAATTTTTCACTTACTGGAATGCGGATATGGTATCCAATGGGCTTCTTATCTTTATTGTGGCAATTACCGTATTCGAGATGGGTGTGACGATCTACAAGACGCTCCGTTACGGCGCTTCCATAAAAAATGGATAAAGCATTGAAACTCAGAACATAAGATAGCGGCTTGGTTGTCGGCAATTTTACAGGGTTGATGAAACCCAAAGGAGGATTATATCTATGAGAATGTGTCTCAGATGCGAAACGGAAATGAAAGAAAACTGTGCCATCAAAGTAGAAGGCGGAGGATATGGGATTGTAATGTCATCGGACGAAAATAAGCTGTTCGGCGGTCGGATCGGAAAGCCGAAGGTGGCAATTTGCCCGAAATGCGGTGAGGTTTCCATCTATGTGGAAGATGTAGAAAAGTTATGATGTAATATGCGGAAAGGCGATTTTATGAAAAAAGCTGTCAAAGGCACAATTCGACTTCTAATTGCGATAGTAGCTGCAACTGCTTTGGTGGTCGGGATTAAAATCTTTACAGATGGTATGTACCTTTTGGGAATCCCTGATTTGAAAGATGGAACAGATAAGATAATATCCGCAAATAACACTACTGTCTGGTGGAATGGGAAAACCTATGTCACCATAGACAAGGAAATGTTCGTCAACTTAACGGAAGGAATCTTCTTTTTAGAAGATCTGCCAGAATAACAAATTGGAAAGAGAGGCTGTTTGAAATGAAAAGGATTTTATTTATGATTTTGATGTCACTCATGATACTCACTCTTTCCGCTTGTGGCGGCGATGTAGTCGCTATTGAAGATTACGAATGGAAAATGAGAACGGTTGCGAGTAATGATATAGCAGCTGCTCAGGCTCCGGATGAACTCATTATCGCCGTAGGTGAGGTCGACGATCTATATCCTGATGCTGAAATTGTGGATTTGACTTTGACCGCCAAAGACGGAGAAATCACGATAACGGATACTACAAACGGCAAAACATACAGCGGGACTTATAAGGTAATGCAGAAAATAGGCGATTGCGAAACTCATTGGAAGAGAGAGAAGTTTTGAAGCGAGAACCCGGACGGCCGAAGGGAGCGAACCTTTTCCCTGTCGGGGCGCTCTCTCTCGTGAAAAACGTAGCGGTACTAAGATTTTTCTGCGCCGTGTCCGGCTGGAAAAATCAAGTACCGACGTTTTTCAAAGCCCGTCAGGAAAAAGGTTCGCTCTCTCCGGCCTGTGAATGGTTTCCGCAAACAAAAGCATTGGTGAGGAGCCATGAAGATGGTAAGGCTCAAAAAGTGAGGATTTATGCGGCCTATAGAGTTTCGCAATTATCTATTTTTTTCGTACATGAGAGGAGAAAGAGAAAACGGAAACGACACGGAGAGCGAAAACATCGGGGAAAAACGGGAGGAAAATTGTAGAAAATCTACATTAAGATGGAAGGGGACGGCGGAAAGGAAATGGTGAGAAAGAAAGAATAAAATGGAACCGAGGATTCGAGCGAAAATACAGGGCGTTTATACGGGACTGCGCCCGTCGGAAAAGAAGGCGGCGGATTATTTTTTGCATTATCACCAGCCCATGGAAAAACTCAGAATCGAGGATGTGGCCAAAAAGGCTGAAGTCAGTCAGCCGACGATTCTGCGCTTTTTGAAAGCTTTGGGATATCAGGGATTCAAAGAGTTTAAATATGCGCTGATACCTATTACCTTCAAAGCATCAGCGCAAAAAATCTGACGAAGCGGGATTTGGCCATCGGAATCTCCTATTCCGGCTATTCCAGAGATACGGTAGAGATGATGCGTCTGGCCAGGGCCGCCGGGGTCATCAATCAGAATTATGAAAAGCTGTCGAAGCAGCTGAAACAAAACAGCAAAATCATAGCGCAGCGGGCCTATCCGGAGGAAGAAAAGGAGATTTAGTTCGCTGGAAACCAACCGGGGAATTCTGTAGATTTTCTACAGGATTCCTTTTTTGCTTTACATTCCCTTTACAAAGAGTTTACCGCGATTTGGTAGAAACAGGCAAAGCGGAATTCCTATAATAACGGCGTCAAAGGACAGCGGCAAAGGCGCGGATACGGCGATCCATTTTGCCGCAGGTGCGAACGTAATGTGAGGAACTGGCCACGGGCGTCCCGGCGGGAATGCCTGCGTTTGGAAAGGAGTTTTTGCGATGCTGGAACTGAAACATATAAAAAAGTCCTTCAATGGGAATGTAATCCTGAATGATATCAGCTTGGATGTGAAAGACGGAGAAATCGTTTCGATCCTGGGACCCTCCGGAAGCGGGAAAACCACACTGCTGAATCTGATTCTGGGAATTACAGACAGCGACGGCGGTGAGCTGATTTATAACGGGCAGGATCTGACCCATGTTTCCATGGAACAAAGAGGATTCAATATCGTATTTCAGGATTATGCGCTTTTTCCGAATCTGAATGCATATCAGAATATTACCTATGGGTTAAAGAATAAGCCCGGAATTTCCTCAAAAGAAGAGGTGGAAGAACTGATTGATCTTCTGGGCCTTAGAGATCACCTGAAAAAAAGGATTGACCAGCTTTCCGGCGGGCAGAAGCAAAGGGTGGCAATCGCGCGGACCATGGTGATGAAGCCGAAGATTTTGCTCATGGATGAACCTTTGAGCGCCCTGGATGGTGTGATTAAAGAGTCCATCAAGGACAGGATCAGGACGATTGCCAGAGAGTTTCATCTGACGACGATCATCGTCACCCATGATCCGGAAGAGGCTCTGACATTATCCGACCGTGTGCTGATCATCAACCGGGGACGCATCGCCCAGTATGGGACACCGGAGGAAATCATCAGGAAACCCAGTGACGGATTTATCCGGGAGTTTATCCTCAATCAGCTGGAGATCAAGCGGAACAACATCTATTCTCTGTTCCGGAATTGCTGAAGGATGGGGAGTGTCTTATGAAGAACGCGAAAAAGAATATTGAAATGAAAGTGATTTTTATCGCAGTGATCCTGCTGTTTTTATGGTTTTTGGCAGTGCCCATTGTATCGCTGCTTCTAAAATCGTTTCCGGACGGAACGGGCCGGGCGCTGGCCCATTACACGGAAGTCTTTTCGGAGACGGGATTCTGGACGGCCGTGGGTCACAGCTTTGCGGTGGCGGGCAGCAGCGCGTTTCTCACCACGGTGCTGGCCTTTCTTCTGGCCTATACCGTCCGGTATACCAATGTGCCGGAGGGAGTGAAAACAATCATCCGCGGGGGAGCCGTGCTGCCCATGCTGCTTCCCACCATTACCTATGGGTTTGCCATTATCTACACCTTTGGAAAGCAGGGACTGGTTACCAAAATAGCCGGGACCCAAATCTTTGATATCTACGGATTCGGAGGACTGCTTTTGGGCTATATCATCTATACCCTTCCGGTTTCCTTCCTGCTGATCCACAATACCATGGGATACATTGACAAGAAGTTTATGATCGTATCCAGGATCATGGGGGATGGGCCGTGGAAAACGTTTGCCGTCACCATTCTCCGTCCCCTCCTGGGAACATTGGCAGCATCCTTTGTACAGTGCTTTTTCCTGGCATTCACCGATTTCGGCATATCGGCTTCGGTGGGCGGGCAGTATGAAGTGGTGGCGTCGGTTTTATACGATGAGATGCTGGGGAGTCTTCCCAATTTCAACAATGGCGCCGTGGTGGCCATGGTCATGCTGATTCCCTCAGTGATCAGCATTGCGCTGCTTCGCTATCTGGAGCGCTACAATGTCCGGTACAATAAAATTTCGGATGTGGAAAACAAACGAAACCGCGTGCGGGACGGCATTTGCGGAACCGGATCCATGCTGGTGATTCTGCTGGTTGTCCTCATCTTCGCTGTCATCGCCATCGTTCCCTTCGTAAAGGAATGGCCCTATGATATCTCCTTTACGCTGGAACATGCCATGAGCGTCATCCAGGACAAGGAACTGCTGGGCGTGTTTAAAAATTCCCTTCTGGCGGCAGTACTGACGGCGGTGATCGGCTCGCTGGTCGCCTATGGGGCCGCCCTGGTGACAGCCAGAAGTCAGATGCCGGGATGGGCAAAGAAGATCATAGAAGGCATCGCCCAGGTGACCAATACGATCCCGGGCATGGTCATCGGTATCTCGTTTATGCTGGTGTTTTCGGGGACGCCGCTGCAGAATACCATTCCGCTGATCATCCTGTGCAACGTTGTCCACTATTTTTCCACCCCGTATCTGATGATGAAAAATTCCCTGGAGAAATTGAACAGCTCCTGGGAGACGACAGCCATGCTGATGGGGGATAATTGGATCAAAACCATCCTCCGGGTGGTGACACCCAACGTGTTTGCCACCATCGTCGAAGTGTTCAGTTACTATTTTGTCAATGCCATGGTAACGGTCAGCGCCGTCATTTTCATCGCCGGGGCGAGAACCATGGTCATCACGGCGAAAATCAAAGAATTGCAGCATTTTGCAAAATTCAACGAAATCTTTGTGCTGTCCCTGGGGATCCTGTTTGTCAACCTGGCGGTAAAGGGTATCTTTGCTCTGATTGAGCGGCATGCGAAAAAGAGAAGCCAGTCCGTCCGGGAACCGATCCATGAAAGCCGAAAGGGAAAAAAGACAGCCGTCGGCATCGGCATCCTCGCCGCGGCTGCTCTGGCGGTGCTTTTGTGGTTTAGCCAGAACGGAAGCGGAAGCAAAGATCAGGTGATCATTTATTCCAATGCCGATGATGAGGCGGTGGCCGCCATGAAAGATGCGCTGGATGAAAACGGATATGAGGGACAGTATATTTTCCAGTCCTTTGGGACTTCGGAGCTGGGCGGAAAACTTTTGGCGGAGGGAACCGATATAGAGGCCGATCTGGTGACCATGAGTTCCTTCTATCTGGACAGCGCCCAGGAACAAAACGACATGTTTGCCGATCTGACCTTTGAGGCGGATACGCTGACGGAGACACCGGCTTATTATAAGCCCATCACCTCCCAGGAGGGCGCCGTCATCGTAAACACCCAGGCCATGGAGGAGGCCGGGCTTCCCGTGCCCCGGTCCATCAAAGACTTGGCGGATCCGATTTATGAAGGCGAAGTCTCTGTCACCGATATCAAAAGCTCTTCCACCGGATGGCTGATGATCCAGGCGGTCGTAAGCGCCTATGGGGAAGACGGAGCGAAGGAAGTTTTGACAGGCATCTATAAAAATGCCGGCCCTCATATGGAGGACTCCGGCTCCGGTCCCATTAAAAAGGTGCGCTCCGGAGAGGTCGCCATCGGATTCGGCCTGCGCCACCAGGCGGTGGAAGACAAAGCGGAAGGGATGCCCATCGACTATGTGGATCCCATCGAAGGAAATTTTTCGCTGACAGAATCGGTGGCAGTCATCGATAAAGGGGAGAGCTCCAACCCCAAGGCCATGGAGATGGCGGAATGCATCATTCGCCATGCCAGGGCGGAGATTCAGAAAACCTATCCGAATCCGCTGTACGTGGGAGAAACGGCGGATCCGATTTACCAGTCTGCTTATCCGAAGACGTTTGAGGAGCCGCTGACGGCGGAATTGCTGGAACGTCATCAGGCGCTGTCGGAGAGCTGTATGCCGTAGAAGAAATGGATGAGAATACATAGAAAGAATCCCGTATTCCGGGGGATGGCGCGCATGAAAGTATGCGCCTGGGAAACAGGGATAAGAATGGAGGAAATTATGATTCAGTACAAATTATTGACACCAGGACCACTGACGACAACCGAGAGTGTAAAGAAGGAAATGATGGCAGATCACTGCACATGGGATGATGATTATAAGCAGATTACACAGAGGATCCGCAGGAATCTTTTGAAGCTGGCCCATGTGACGGAAGAGGATTATACCGTGGTTTTGATGCAGGGCAGCGGTACGTTTGGCGTGGAATCCGTCCTCACCAGTGTGGTGGGAGAAAATGACAAGCTGCTGATCATCGCCAACGGCGCATACGGAGAGCGTATGACGGATATCTGCAAGCATGCCAAGATTTCTTATATGACCTATGAAGTGGAATATGATCAGATTCCGTCTGCCCGGAAGGTGGAGATGATTTTAAAGGAAAATCCGGATATCACCCATGCTGCCATGGTTCACAGTGAAACCACATCCGGTATCTTAAATGATATCGAGGCAGTGACAAAGGTGGTAAAGGCAGCGGGGAAGACGATGATTGTGGATGCCATGTCCAGTTTTGGAGGCGTGGATATTGAAGTGGGAAAATTGGGAATTGATTTCATCATCAGCAGCGCCAACAAGTGCATTCAGGGTGTACCGGGATTTTCATTTATCATCTGTAACCGCAGAAAATTGATGGAGAGCAAGGGAAAGGCCAGAAGCCTGTCTCTGGATTTATATGATCAGTGGGAAACCATGGAAAAGGACGGAAAGTGGAGATTTACATCTCCGACTCATACCGTACTGGCATTCGCCAAGGCCATGGAAGAGATGGAAGAGGAAGGGGGAATCCCGGCCAGATCCGCCCGCTATTATCACAATAACCGTCTGCTGATTGAGAAGATGAAGGAGATGGGAATCGAAACCTACATCGGACCGGAACATCAGGGACCGATCATCACCACATTCCTGTATCCCAAGAAGCATGACTTTTCTTTTAAAGAAATGTATGAATTCATTAAAGAGCGGGGATATGCCATTTATCCGGGAAAAGTAACGGATGCGGACACCTTCCGTATCGGAAATATCGGTGAAATCTATGAGGAAGATATTTTGAAACTGTGCGGCATTTTCAAAGAGTTTTTCAGCAGATAAGAAGGAAATACGAGGCTGAAGAATTTTTGAGAAGCAGAAAACGGTCAGCGGATCCCCGGGGTTTTGCGGGGCTGGCGTTGGAGAAAGCCTGGTATGGGATAAGGAGAAGAAGATGGATAGAAAAACGGAAGCAGTGATATTTGATTGGGCGGGAACGACCGTGGATTATGGATGTTTTGCACCGGTCAATGTGTTCGCCCAGGTATTTTCGCATGCAGGGATTGAGGTCTCCATGGAAGAGGTGAGAAAGCCCATGGGAATGCTGAAATGGGACCATATCCGCACCATGATGGAAATGCCGCGGATCAGGAAAGAATGGATCAGACGGTACGGAAGGGAGCCGGAGGACGGCGATGCGGACCGTTTATATGAGGAATATGAGCCAGCCCTGTTAAAGATTTTAGATCAGTATGCGGATCCGAAGCCGTATGTGGTGGAGACGGTTCAGGCGCTGCGGGATGCCGGAATTAAGATCGGTTCCACGACGGGGTATACCGATGTCATGATGCGCGTGGTGGCGCCCAGGGCAAAGGAGCTGGGATATGCGCCGGACTGCTGGTTCAGCCCGGATTCCACCCATGGCATGGGCCGCCCCTATCCCTATATGATATTTAAAAATATGGAAGAATTGGGGATCCCTTCCGTGCAGAATGTGATCAAAGTGGGGGATACGATCTCCGATATTTTGGAAGGAAAGCAGGCAGGGGTATTCACCATCGGAATTTTGGAGGGAAGTTCCCTCATGGGACTTTCCAGGGAAGAATACGAAGCGCTTCGCGAAGACGAGAAAAGGGAACGGCTGGAAGCGGTGGAAAAACAATATAAAGAAGCCGGAGCAGACGCGGTGATAACGGATATCAGAGGATTGTTAAACTATATATAAGATTATGGAAAGAAACGCGGATCGGAAGCAGATGTCGGACCGCGTTTCTTTTTGAGTGAACAATTTGTGAACCGGACGCCAGAGAGAGGTGGAAGACACTTTGCTGGACCGCTTCCGCTTAGTGAAAAACGCAGCGATACTAAGATTCTTTTGTGCCCGGAGGGCTGAAAGAATCAAGTACCGGTGTTTTTCAAAATCCTGCAAAGTGTCTTCCACCTCTCTCTGGCTGATCATACTCAGACCGCAGTGGATATTCATTTTGTTCACAATTTATTTATTCATGCGTTTATGAGCTTGTCGTGTACATCAATTGCCAGTAGCCAAACAATAAATAAGAGGTTATAATAGATACACGAATACAGGGAATCAAGCGGCGTGAAGCGGAATCATGGTAAGTGACGGGGGAAGCGGGGATCATGCCTGCTTATTTGACGGGTATACCATCGAAAGGACAGCTGTTTTAAGGAGATACAGTCGGGAGGAGGAAGAGAAGATGGCGCAGCAGAAGGAACGGAGATTTGTAAAGGCGTACCGGGATCAGGAAACGTTGAGAAATAGTTTCATGGAATTGATTTGTCAGGGCCGTTTCGGCATGATAAAAAATGTCGGCCTGATCATGTTCTATCTGACCAAGTTTATGCAGGAACAGGTGTATTACCTGCCGGGGGAAAACGCCTACGCCGTGGCGGAACTGGAAGGGGGAGAACTGTTTCTCCATGAAGTAATCGCGGATCGAAACGTGGATCTGGATGCGGTGATCCAGGCATTTGGAAAGGGAGTAAGCCGGGTGACGCTGGGATTTACGCCGTCGGATGCCGAAGGGTATGAAAAGAAGGCATGGAAGGAAGAAGATACGACTCTGTTTATAAAGGGAAAGGAATGGGATGCCTTTGAAGCGTGGGAAGTGATGTTTCCCACATTATCCCATGCATGAGAAGGGGGGACGCATATGGAACGGATGTATCCGGATTATGAAAACTGCACAGCCAATTTTGCATGCTCGATTTTGAAGGAATTTCAGGTGGAAGAGATTCCCAATCCTACGCTGGAGGCGGCCGACCGTCTTTTGGAGAAGTCCCATGAGAACATTGTGGTGATTCTGCTGGATGGCATGGGAATCAATGTTTTAAAACACAACCTGGATCCCCATGGATTTTTTAACCGCCATCTGGCCGTTTCCTATCAGTCAGTTTTTCCGTCGACCACAGTGGCGGCCACCACTTCCATGGACAGCGGACTGTTCCCCTGTCAGCATGGCTGGCTGGGATGGGACTGTTACTTTAAGGAACTGGATAAAAATGTCAGTGTGTTTCTGAATACAGAGAGCGCTACAGCCATACCGGCCGCCGATTATCATGTGGTCAGCCATTTTTTGCCCTATAAAAGCGTGATCGACAGGATACGGGAGGCAGGCGGCCAGGCTTACCGGGTCACGCCGTTTGTTTGGCCGAGACCGCAGTCATTTGAGGCCATCTGTCAGCTGGTGGAGGATGTGTGCCAACAGAAGGGAAAGAAGTATGTCTATGCCTATTGGAATGAACCGGATGGCACCATGCATAAGACGGGATGCTATTCGGATGAGGCCAGGCGTACGGTCCGTAAGCTGGAGGAGCAGGTGGAGAAACTGTGCAGCCGACTGACGGATGCACAGATTTTTATCACAGCCGATCATGGCCATGTAGATTCCAACGGCGCTGTGATCAGCGACTATCCAAAGATCATGGAATGCCTGGTGCGGATGCCGTCCATAGAGCCGCGGGCCTTGAACCTGTTCGTAAAAAAAGGATGGGAGAGGCAGCTGGAACATGAGTGGAAAAAGGCGTTCGGCGATCGGTTCCTACTTTTGACCAAGGAAGAAGTGAGAAAGAAGCAGCTGTTTGGAACCGGAAAAGAGCGGGCCTATGTGGATGGGATGCTGGGAGAATATCTGGCAGTGGCAGTCAGTGACTTGACCATATACAATACAAGGGAAGAAAAGGAACGCTTCATCGGGGTCCATGCCGGATTGCTGGCAGATGAGATGAGAGTTCCGCTGATTGCCGCAGAGCGGTGAATGAATATCGATACCAATGGAGAAAGGTGAGACGTGAGATGAGATACGTGAAACCGCAGTATTATGATGCGTTTGTCTGCATCGCCGACCAATGCCCGGCCACCTGCTGTCGGGGATGGCAGATTGTGATAGATGACGATGCGCTGGTTCGTTACTGGAATGAAAAAGGTGAATTCGGGAACCGGCTGAAAAATTCCATTGACTGGGAAAGCGGGACATTTTGCCAGTATGACGGAAGATGTGATTTTTTAAATGACCGAAACCTCTGTGATATCCATGAAACATTGGGAGAAGGAGCGCTTTGCGACACATGCAGGCGTTATCCGCGTCATGTGGAAGAGTTTGAGGGGGTCAGGGAATATTCCCTGACCCTTTCCTGTCCGGAAGCCGCCAGACGGATGCTGACGGATTCTGCGCCGATGACGCTTGTGGAATGGGAGACGGAGGAAGAAGAAACCTTTGAGGAAGGCTTTGACTTCCTCCTTTATACGCAGCTGGCGGATGCCAGAAAGGTGGTTTTTCGCATTTTGCAGGATCGGGACGTGGATATGAGAATCCGTATGGAGGCCTGTCTGATTTTTGCCGAGACCATGCAGGAGCTGCTCGATCGGGAGAACTATGCAGGAGTCGATGACTGGATCCGCATCCATGAGGCCGATTACAGAAGAGACATGGAACTGGCAAAGGTAAGATGGGAAGAAAAAGAGGAAAAGCGCCTTTTGCAGAGGAAGAAGGAGGTGGAACAGCTGAAGAGCCTGGAAATCCTGGATCCGGCCTGGGCAGCGCTTTTGGAAGAGGCGGAGTCCGTCCTTTGCCAAAATGGAGATGCGTCCTATCGTTCTCTGTGTGCCGAGTTTCAGGAAGGCTGCGGCTATGAAAGCGGGTCGGCCAAAGACTGGGCGCTTGCCGCGGAACAGATTGCTGTTTTTTTCATTTATACATATTTCTGCGGAGCCGTTTATGACGGTGCGGTGTATGCCAAAATACGGCTCATGGAATTTTCCGTCCAATGGATTCAGGAACTTACCATGGTTCAGTGGCATCAAAAAGGAAAAGAACAGGAAGAGGGAGCCATCATCTCCTTGGCATATCGATTTGCCAGGGAGATTGAACATTCCGATCCCAACCGGATCGCATTGGAAGAGTGGCTCGAAATCAATTAGAAGAAGATTCCATGAATGATATGGATACCGATCAGAATACAGACCAGGCAGGAACCGATCCCATGGATTTTTCGAAAAACCGATGACGAAAACCGCTTTCGCGGAAGGGCAAGCAGAATGAGCAGCAATAGCGCAGTCCAGGCCAGCTTTCCGCTGAACATGGCATCTGATATCAGATTTTTTGGCGTTGTCAAGAAAAACAGTAAAGTTTTTGTGACAAACGCATGGGTAAATAAATTGTGAACAAAATGGGAATCCGGACGGTCGGAGAGAGCGAACCTTTTTCCTGTCGGGGCGCTCTCGCTCCGTGAAAAACGTAGCGGTACTAAGATTTTTCTGCGCTGTGTCCGGCTGGAAAAATCAAGTACCGACGTTTTTCAAAGCCCGTCAGGAAAAAGGTTCGTTCTCTCCGACCTGAAAATGTTTCTCGGAAATAGAAGAATTGATGAGGAGCGATGAGGATGGTAAAGCTTAGTGTCTCCCACCTCTCTCAGGCTGATCGTGCAATGACCCAGGGGAAAGAAGTATACATGTTGGTTCATAACTCTTCTCTATTTCCGGAAACTATTCACAGGAAAAAGGTTCGTTCCCTTCGGCCTGAGAATGTTTTCTGGAAATAGAAGAATTGGTGAGATGAGGCTGGTAAAG
>DVJD01000077.1 GCA_018710785.1 Candidatus Fimimorpha excrementavium | reverse complement strand
TGGCGTCCGGTTCACAGATTGTTCATTCATGCGTTTGTCCTGAAGTGAGCCGCGATACCGCTTTACAACCCCGTACCTTCCATGGTATGATGAAACCACGGATATTTGGAGAGGCCTTTCGAATCAGGGAGGCAGAAACTTAATTGGAAAAAAGTAAGAACAAATTGGAACTACGGTATGAAGTTTATCAGGCCGTCATAAGGGGATTAACCTTGATGAGCGATACGTTCATGAGGAATGTCCTGAAACAAAGGGAGTGTGCAGAGTATATTCTGCAGGTGATCATGAAGGATAAAAAGCTGAGGATCACCGAGGCGATTGTCCAGAAGGATTATAAGAATCTGCAGGGCCGTTCGGCTGTGCTGGACTGTGTGGCGCAGGATGAAAACGGCAGAATCTTTGCGGTGGAGGTTCAGCAGGAAAGAGAGGGAGCGTCGCCAAAGAGAGCCAGATATTACGGCGGACTGCTGGACATGAATCTGCTGAATCCCGGAGAGGCGTTTGAGAAGCTGCCGGAAACTTATGTGATTTTTATCACGGAAGAGGATTGCCTGGGCTATGGCCGTCCGATTTATCACATGGAACGGATCATTGTTGAAGAGGGAGAGGTGTTTTTGGATCAGGCGCATATCATTTATGTGAATGCCGGGATCCAGGATGATACCGAACTGGGAAGACTGATGCAGGATTTTCACTGTAAAAACGCGGATGAAATGCACAGCGGGATATTGGCAGAGCGGATGCGTGCGTTGAAGGAAACACAGGAAGGAGTGGGGATGATGTGCCGCGAGATGGAAAAAATTTTTGAAGAAGGAAAAGAAGAAGGAAGAGAAGAAGGCAGAGAAGAAGGCAGAGAGCAGGGCAGAGAAGAAGGCGTACTGGAAGGTAAACGGGAAACCGCATGTAATCTGGCACAAATGGGAATGCCGGTGGAGCGGATTGCGGAAGCGGTAAAGGTCAGTGTGGAGATAGTGAAAGAATGGCTTGCGGCCTGAATCGTTTCGCTGTCAGGTATAAGGAAAGAATTGCCAGTACTTTTTTGTATTTCCGGCGATGGACCTGTATCTGGCAATCACAAACAAAGACGTGCTTTTCCTATGATTATTAAGTAAAAAAGTATACCCACCGATTTAGGAATGCTATCCTCCATGTCGGTGGGTATTGTATTTAAGGAGAGAAGAAGAGATTTAGTTATTCTCTTGCCCTAAGATAGAAATATATGGTATAATTATAGAATAACATCGTTATTTTTTCGTAGATTTTAGGCAGCTAAGATACGCAAATAGTTCTGTGATAGTGACAACCCGGTTATGGACAAAGAGAATTTCGGAAAGTTAGTAAAGCAGTAAAAACAATTGAAACCCACGGAGTGAATGCATATAAGACTTTTCCGAAAACACGTATGAGATGCAGAGGAATTGTAATAAAAGATTTTTGTATACCCATTTCACATGAGGTAACGGCAGATTATTATTTTATCCAGGGCGGTGGTTTGGAAGCGGATGAAACAAAAATGGAGCTGGTAAAATCCATGGCGAAACGTGGAATGACGGCAGAGCAGATCGCCGAAACCATTCAGGAACAAGCGGATCAGATTCGGGTATGGCTTTTGGAAGGGAAGAAATGAAATAGCGCGCAGGCTTGAAACCTGCATACGTTCGGATAGGGCGAAAGTCTGTTGGGAGTGGGTATAAGCCCATCAGTGCCTTTCACAGAAGGGTAGTTTAGAAGAATGAAAGAAGAAATGAAAGAGGAGGTTGTTCGGACTTTATCTGGATATTTTGATTCCGTGGATCAGCAGATGTCATATGAGGAAGCTTTTAAAACAGTATATGAGAATCAGCAGGAATTGGAAAAAGAGAATTCGGATTTAAAGACAGAACTGGATACTCTGCAAAAAGAGGCATCCAATCTGACAAGCGAGACGCTGGAGAAAGCAAAAGAGTATGTGAATGCAAAAGAATATTCCAAGGCTTTGATGCTGTTGGAGGACATTCATGATGAGACAGGGGAAGCGGAAGTTCTGGCGTCGGAGTGCAGAGAACAGTATGAAGAGCAGGTGATATCCTTGTCAGACAGTATGCTGGCAGAAGAAAAGGAGGAAGAGGCCTTGGCCGTTATAGAAGAAGCCTTGGATCTCATCCCAGAAAGTGATGCCCTTGCAGAGAAAAAAAGCAGGATACAAAACAGTCAGCCTCAGAATATGATGGAAGTGGTTTCGGCTTACCAAAGCGGAGGCAATCCGTACATAGAATATTGTTCCTCTTCAGGAGAAACCGATTCCTTTTTCATGGCTGGTATGCAATATAGGGACGGTATGACTTTTAATGCAGACTATAATGCACTGGAAGATCGCTCATGGGCCCTCTACAATTTGGACGGGAAATATGCGGAATTGGAGTTCACGGTTGGCCATGTAGACGGAACAGATACCGGAGCCACCACTTATCTTCAGATCTTTTATGATGGGACTCTGGAAAAGGAAATTGAACTGACACCAGATATGCTGCCGCAAAAAGTTATACTGGATGTTACAAAGGTACAGCAGCTGAAAATGCAGGTACCATCATACGGCGGGAGAAATCCGGTATATGGTGTGACTGACCCAGTGCTGAAGGAGGCAGAGTAACTGGATCTTACTGTGTCATATACAGATGCAGTTCTTGCATTTCCTTTCATTTACTGGTACAATGGGGCTGTTGCAAAATTCGCATCGCGCAGTGTTTATGCGGATTTTGCGGCAGCCTTTTTCAGTTTGGATAGGTTGAATGCAAAAGAGAGATGAGGAAGTCGATGGAGAGTTATAGAACGTTTGCCGAGGTGTATGACCGGCTGATGGAGGATATTCCCTATGAAGACTGGTGCCAGTATCTGACCGGTTTACTGAAGGAGTATGGAATTTCGGATGGTCTGGTACTGGAGCTGGGATGCGGCACCGGCACGATGACGGAGCTTCTGGCCGGGCAGGGGTATGATATGATCGGCGTGGACGCTTCCCAGGAGATGCTGGCGCAGGCCATGGAAAAGCGGGAGGAGAGCGGCCATGATATCTTATATCTCCAGCAGGATATGCGGGAGTTTGAGCTGTACGGGACGGTGCGGGCCGTGGTCAGCGTCTGTGATTCCATGAACTATATCCTGGAGGATGCGGATCTTGTGCAGGTGTTTTCCCTGGTCAACAATTATCTGGATCCGGGCGGGATCGTTTTGTTTGATCTGAAGACGGAGCATTATTACCGGGATCTGACCGGGGATGCGGTTTACGGGCAGAATGAGGACGATGTCAGCATGATCTGGGAGAATTATTACTATGAGGAAGACCGGGTCAATGAGTATCATGTGACCATCTTTCTGAGGGAAGCGGACGGCCGTTACCGGAAGGAAGAGGAGATGCACTACCAGAGGGCGTATTCGGTGGAGGAAGTGAGAGCGGCCATGGAACGCGCCGGAATGGAATTTGTAGCGGCTTATGATGCCGGTACGAAGCGGTCGGCCACGGAAATGAGTGAGCGCATCTACATTGTGGGAAGAGAAAAGGGAAAGCATGCCGTCAGGAAATAAGCGGCACCGATATCGCTGCCAAATGCGGCTGAAAGATAAAATAAGGAACAGACAGAAAGGATAGAAATCTATGAGCGATTATATGATTCGGGCCACGGCGGCGGAGGGACAGATCCGCGCGTTTGCGGCGACGACGAAGGATTTGGTGGAGTATGCCAGGGCGGCACATAATACAAGCCCGGTGGCGACGGCAGCGCTGGGAAGGCTTCTGACGGCAGGGACCATGATGGGGCCGATGATGAAGGGAGAGCAGGATCTCCTCACTCTGAAGATCCAGGGAGACGGACCGATCCAGGGAATCACGGTGACGGCGGATTCCATGGGAAATGTAAAAGGCTATGTGGGCAATCCGGAAGTGATGCTTCCGCCCAATGCCAAGGGCAAACTGGATGTGGCAGGCGCCGTGGGCATCGGCGTGTTAAGCGTGATCAAAGATATCGGACTGAAGGAACCCTATGTGGGCCAGACGATTTTGGTATCCGGGGAGATCGCGGAGGATCTGACGTATTATTATGCCACATCGGAGCAGACGCCTTCCTGCGTGGCACTGGGGGTACTGATAAATAAAACCAATACGGTCCGTCAGGCCGGAGGCTTTATCCTCCAGCTGATGCCGGGGGCTTCGGAGGAAGTGGTCAGTGCGCTGGAGACCAAGATCGCGTCCCTGGCACCTGTGACGTCCATGCTGGATCAGGGAATGAATCCGGAGGCGATCCTTCAGGATATTCTCGGCGATATGGGGCTGGAAATCATGGATCAGATACCGGTTCAGTTTCACTGCAATTGCAGCAAGGAGCGGGTATCCAGGGCACTGGCCAGCATTGATCCCAAGGATATTCAGGAGATGATTGAGGATGGAAAGCCCATTGAAGTGAATTGTCATTTCTGCAATAAGAATTATACGTTTTCTCCGGAGGAACTGCAGGAGATGCTGGAGCAGAAGACGCGCGCCTGAAAGAGGAGAGAAGACTGCACGGCAGCCGCTTTCCGGGCTTATCGCGCAAGAAAAAACAGGACACCCAGTGATGTCCTGTTTTTTAATCTCACTCTTTAACCAAACAATACTTTCATTCTTAATAAAACCGAAATTTATATTAGAGAACAGGTACGTGGTACAAATAATGAAATTACAGCTTAGTAACGTTAACTGCCTGTGGTCCCTTAGCGCCATTGACTACTTCGAATTCTACTTCAGCGCCTTCGTCCAGAGACTTGAAGCCTTCCATGTTTAATCCGGAGTAGTGTACAAATACGTCGTTGCCAGCTTCGTCAGAGATGAAGCCGTAACCCTTCTGGTTGTTGAACCACTTAACTGTACCTTTGTTCATGATGATACCTCCAAAAAATAAATAATAGCTACCCTATTGCAGCTAAGCAAAGAATATCACATTATAATAATAATGTCAATGAAATTCTGGAGAAAATAGTGGAAAATGCCGAGAACATTCAGGAAAGAAATGCCGGCTTTTTACTCAGGTGTTTTTTGTCGGATGCAGAAAACACAGAAAAAATACAATCGCTAATCACGAAAAAGAAGCCGTTCCCATTGAAAATTTATACAAATTTAACAAGGAGAATGAGCCGTTTTCTTGACAGCGAATGGTATCTTTGATATAGTTAACAGTATCATTGGATGCCGGAGTCAAAGAGCCATTTGGCCCGAACATCCATATTTATGGAAGGAGTAAATTAGAATATGGAAACTGCATCTATTGGACTGCTGGCGGCGGCATTGGATACTTCCATCAGCATGGATCAAAAAGTTCCGGCTCTGACGATTATCTGTATCGTTCTGAGTCTGATCATGTGTGTGGGGGCGCCCATTGGATTTTTCCTTGTTATCCGCAAGAGGATTCGTGTCGTCGGACAGGCAGTTATTTTTGGTGTTCTGGGATATATGGTTGCCAGCACGATTTTGGTACAGCTCACATTTGGGCTGATTTTGATGATGCCGGGGGCAACGGATCTGCTGAATAATAATCCGGCCATTCAACGTATTCTTGGTGTGGCTCTCACTGCGCTGTATGAGGTTTTGGGCTTTTTCCTGGGCCTGAAATTTCTGCAGAGGACTCTGGACCGCAGAGGATACCGGATGGATCTGGGCTGTGCGCTTTTGTTTTCTCTGGGATATACGGCAGCGGCTGTCATTTCAGTGACCTCTTCCGGACTGATCCAGTATCTGATGGTGGCCTCCTCCATCAATGGAACCGGTATGCAGGCCCTTGTGGATGCGGTGGAAGAATCTGCCCAGGAGAATTTCCTTCTGGCCATGAATGAATTCATCAATTCTCCGTCGGCCAACTATCTGCTGGATGGACTGAGCGCGGTGTTCCAGTTTGTATTCCGCACCTGCCTGGCGATTCTCTGCTATGGCGTTCTCAGCGGAAAGATGAAGACCAGCACCATGGCGGTGGCAGTGGGAGCCGAGGCTGTGTTTGTGATCCCGCTTCTTCTGGTGTATCTGGGCGTATTTCCGACGATGTGGTTTGTGGAGATCTGCTATCTGATCATCGATGGCCTGCTGGTATATTATGTCCTTCGCGTTTTGAAGGATTATATGAAGGATGAGTGGGAAAAACTGCTGGAGAAGCCCAAGGATAACAACAATCGTCCCGGCGGAAAGCAGCAGAAGATGCCCAAGATTGTCATGCCGAAAGACTGATGAAAAAATAAGGAACAAAACAAATACCCCGCTGCTTAGCGGGGTATTTGTATTAAAAGAAAGGGAGGAGAGCTGAAACCTATCAGCTCGTTTATGAAAAAATCCAAGTAAACAACTTGTGTTAAATTGGGAATATCATATTTGATATTCTAGTTATACTATAAAGGAAAATCATGAAAAAATCGTGTTTCCGATGTAAAAGGATTTTGAATCTTATGTGAATATTATGAACGAGCCATGAACAGATGTCATACTTGTATTTCGGCTGTGGATTTGTTAAAATGGGAGCAGAAAAGGATATCAGGAACCCTTCAGCCGCAGGCACGCAGCGCGGTTTTGCGAACGGCATGGGCGAGACGGGTACGATAAAACAAGAAAGGGTCTACGGATGGTAAAAAATTATAAATGCCCGGGATGCGGCGCTTCCATGGTCTTTGAAGAAGGAACGGATCACATGGTCTGCCCGTACTGCGGGACAAAAGTATCCATGGAACAAATTTCCAGAGAAGAGACAACCGGGAAAGAGACAGGGCCGAAAGGGACGGATGGAGACGAGACGTCCGGGGAAGAGACAGGGCCGAAAGGAACGGATGGAGACGAGACGTCCGGGGAAAACCTGGGCGCGGAAGCGGAGGCCGAAACCATGGGCGGGCATGTCCGCACGTTTCACTGCCCAAACTGCGGAGCTGAGATGATGACGGATGAGAATACGGCTGCCACCTTCTGCAGTTTCTGCGGGAGTCCCACGCTGATTGAAGAGCGGTTAAGCGGTATCCTCAAGCCCAAATATTTGATCCCGTTTCAGATCGACAGGGAAAAGGCAAAAGAAATGTTCCGGGCATGGACGAAAAAAGGAATCTTTACGCCCAGGTCGTTTTCTTCGGCCAGTGCGTTGGATAAAGTGACGGGGATGTATGTGCCGTACTGGCTGTATGATTATGAGGCGGATGTGGATTTGGACGCGGCCGCGACCCGGGTTCGCAGTACGCGCAAAGGAGATACAGAATATACATATACGGATCATTATAAGATTCATCGAAATCTTTCGGCAGCCTATGAGAAGGTACCGGAAGACGCCTCCACGCAGATGCCGGATGATGTGATGGAGCGGCTGGAACCGTTTGACTATGACCAGATCAAAGATTTTGAGATGCCGTATCTGACGGGCTTCCTGGCGGAGAAATACAATGATGACCAGGAAAAAATGAAGAACCGGGCGGAGGAGCGTATCCGCGGGTTTGCGGTGAAAGAAACGCTGGATACGATTCAGGGATATACCACGGTTACTGTAGTGCGGCAGGATGTATCTCTGAAGCAGAAAAGGCAGGATTACGCCATGCTCCCGGTATGGATTATGAATTACCGCTATCGAAACAAACAGTATATGCTGATGATCAACGGGCAGACGGGGAAGATGATCGGAAAACTGCCGCTGGATTATGGAAGGATCGGCATCGGTTACGTGCTGCTCTCGGCAGTGATTTTCCTTCTTTTAACGCTTCTGGGACTTTTCATGTGAAGGGGAAAGCGGGGAAGGATGGAGAACGCGGTCTGCCGAGGGGCAAAGAGAAAGCGAGGAAGACAAAGGGAGGAACCTATGTATCGATGGAAAAATAAGCTGCTGACCGGCCTGGGGCTGTGTCTGCTTTTCCTGGGACTTTTGGGAAGTTTTGGAATCCGCGGATTCGCGGCAGCCGATTCCAGTGTATTTGATTCAGCCGGGATTCTGACAGAGGAAGAGGAAGCAGAGCTGGAAGAGGGATGTGAGGAATTATCCGAGAAGATCCAGGCCGATGTGCTGATCGCCACATCCGAAGAACGGGCCAGTGATTCGAAAAAAGAGGCCAGGGATTTTATCCTGGATAACGGGAGAGGATATGGAGAGGGCCAGGAAAGCATCCTGTTTCTGATCAATATGGAAGAACGGGTGTTTACCGTATATGAGTACAATGAAGAAGCATCGGGCTATCTTCTGACGGATGATGAGATCGATCGGATCATCGCGGCCGTAAAGAGCGATATGTCCGCAGGAAATTATCTGGAAGCGTGCCGGACGTTTCTGGATCGGACCGACCATTACAGCCAGATTGATTATGGGGAAAACCGGCCGGAAGAGGAGGATTTTCTGGATTCCTTGGGGATTCGGATTCTGATTTCCCTGGGTGTATCGGCGGTGGTCATCGCGATTCTGGTGGTGACGAGAAATAAGGATGCCAAGCCAGCCGGAACGGTCTATCTGAAAGACGGAAGCCGCAGGATTCACAGCCGCCAGGATTTCTTCACCCATACCACAGTGGTGAAGCGCAAGATCGAGACGAGCTCTTCCTCTTCTTCTTCCCATGGCCATTCCAGCGGAGGCACCAGGGGAGGAGGTCATGGAGGAAGCAGCAGTTTTTAGGCGAGGTGATCCGGCAAAGTGTCCCCGCCTCTCTCAGGCGTCCTGTTCTCAAATGGTTCACGCAGGCGTTTGCCGCGGGTGTCCTGGATAAAAGGGTTGCCCTGACGGGAAAAATGGATTATGATAGTCTGGAACGTATACGAAGAAAGGAATGAAAACCTATGGAAACAAAGAACCCGATTGTAACGATTGAAATGGAGAATGGAGACAAGATCGCCGTGGAATTGTATCCGCAGATCGCGCCCAATACCGTGAACAATTTCATCAGCCTGGTAAAGAAGGGCTTTTATGACGGCACCATCTTTCACCGTGTGATCTCCGGATTCATGATCCAAGGCGGAGATCCGGAAGGCACTGGTATGGGAGGTCCCGGATATTCCATCAAGGGCGAATTTGCTCAGAACGGCGTGGCCAATGATCTGAAGCATACGGAAGGGGTGATTTCCATGGCACGTGCCATGCATCCGGATTCCGCAGGCAGCCAGTTCTTTATCATGCACAAGGATGCTCCCCACCTGGACGGCGCGTACGCAGCCTTCGGAAAAGTCATCGACGGCATGGATGCGGTGAATTCCATCGCAGCTGTGAGAGTCAATTATAATGACCGCCCGCTGGATGAGCAGAAGATGAAGTCTGTGACCGTGGAGACATTCGGCGTGGACTATCCGGAACCGGAAACATGCTGAGCTGGTATCCGGTCCCATCCTGCGGCGGAAGGGTCTGTGTGACGGATGAACCGGATTTGGCCAGAAAACAGATGAAAAACGGACCAGTCATCGGGTATGTCGGAAAGGATCCCGACACACTGGACGGCTGGTCCGGTGTTTTTTATCTGATCATGGACCTGGAGGTCCTCACACCCCGGTATCTGGAACTGGTGTGGTGCCGGTATTATCATCTTCCCCTGGTTATTGCCAGGACGGAGGATGGAATTCTGCGGGAACTGAAGGAAGAGGATGCCCCTGTCCTCTGTAGGTTTTATGAAGAAGGAGGAGGAGATTTCCTGGAAGAGATTCCCGGGGAGGTGCGAAGGGAAGGAGCGGCAGGCGTGCAGGCCGAACGCCTTCGGATTGCCGCCTATATCCGGCATGTGTATCCGGTGAGAGGGTTCGGCATGTATGTCCTGGAGCAGGAAGGGCGTGTCATTGGGATGGCCGGATTTGAGATGGAAGAGATCGCGGGTGAGTCCCGGATTGTCATGGGGTATTATGTGGCCCCGGATAAAAGAAGACAGGGGATCGCCCGGCGGATCTGCCGTCTCCTGCTGGACTATGGAAAGAAAGAGTATGAGATGGAAGCCGTCTATCTGAGAGTTAAAAAAGAAAATCAGGCATCCATTGCCCTGGCCGCAAAGCTTGGCTTTAAGCAATGGATGCCTGATTCGAAACCTACTGATTCTGATCTTCTTTTTCGTATTCTTCCAGCATGGAAGTGATCACCGAACGGGTATAGGCGCCCAGGAATTTTTTCTGCTCCTTGTCCAGTTCTTTGACGATGATGGGCTTGCCGAAGGTGATGATGACTTCCGTCTTTTTGAGAAGAGGAAACTGACGTTCAAAGATGTTGTAGGAATTGTGGATGGCCACCGGGATGATGGGACATCCGGATTTTTCGGCCATCTTCATGCTGCCTTCTTTGAAAGGAAGCAGGTCGGTTTCCTTTTGGTTTTGATTGCGGGTACCCTCTGGGAAAATCCAGATGGATACCCCTTTTTTGATGTAATCAATGCCGAGAAGGATGGTTTTCAATCCTTCTTTGAGATTGTCACGGTCCAGGAAGAGGCAGTAAAGCATTTTCATCCAGAGGGAGAGCAGGGGAACTTTCTCCAGCTCTTTCTTGGCGACAAAGCCGCACAGTCCCACTACCTGGGTGTATCCGATCAGGATATCAAAATAGCTGCGGTGATTGCCCACATACAGGACGGGCTTATCCGGCGGAATGTTTTCTTTGCCGCGGACGGTCACTTTGACGCCGGACAATTTTAAGATGACGCGGAAGATCCACTGAACCATGGCCAGGGATGTCCGGTCTTTCAACGGTTTATTGAACTTGCCGAGGATCCATTCTCCCAACTGTAAAAAAATACCGATGATCAGGTAGATCAGGACGACAAGCAAAACGAGTATCAGTCGTATCACAGTGATACCTCCTAAAATTTGGGTTCATGTACAGATATTCTTTGGCCCTGCAGGGCCAACGCAGTCACGGATTCGTGCCGATATCTGCCTTCTTTGCAGATTCCGATTCACCTCGGGCGGCGCATTCCGTCTGTTTCGGATCCGCGGCGCATTCTGTCATGTTTGGATCTTCGGCATCGTCCGCCTCTTCCGGATCCTCCAGGGGCTCGCAGCGGCCGAACAGTTCGGTCATGGAGCGCAGATATTCGGCCAGACCGGCGCTTAAATGTTCCGGACGATACCGGAAGGCCCAGTTGCCTGAGGGAACAGACGGGGTATTCATCCGGCAGTCGTTTCCGAATCCCAGTAGATCCTGCAGCGGATAAATGCTGTATTTGGCGATGCTGCCCATGGCCGCCCGGATCAGGTCAAAGTGGATGGCTCTGCCGTCCGTATTCAGGTAGCGGCGGATCCGATCTCTGGTCTTTTCCGGCAGCTCCAGATACCAGCCCATGGTGGTGGCGTTATCGTGGGTGCCGGTGTAGCAGATACAGTTGCTTGTGGTAAAACGATAAGGCATCATGTCATTGTCCTTCGGATCTTCAAAGGCAAACTGCAGCACCTTCATGCCGGGCAGATCGAAGCCGTCGCGGAGGGCTTCCACCTCATCGGTGATGATCCCCAGGTCCTCCGCCCAGATGGGGATCTCCTCGCCGAAGACTTCCCGGATTTTCTGGAAGAGATCGACGCCGGGACCGGGCCTCCATTCTCCTTCCACGGCCGTTTCGGCGCCGTAGGGGATGGCATAATATGCTTCAAACCCGCGGAAGTGGTCGATGCGCACATAATCCACCAGGCGGATCTGGCCCTGGATACGGCGGATCCACCAGTCATATCCGGTTTCCTTGTGATAGTCCCAGTCATACAGAGGATTGCCCCAGAGCTGGCCGGTCTCGGAAAAATAATCCGGCGGCACACCGGCCACCACAGAAGGATAGCCGTCCTCTTCCAGCTGGAACAGCTCCCGGTTGGCCCATACATCGGCGCTGTCCAAAGCGACAAAAATGGGAATATCACCGACGATGATGATCTCCTGCTCTTTGGCATAGGCGCGCAGGCGGAACCACTGGCGGAAAAACAGAAACTGGATGTACTGATAATAGCGGATGGAATCGGCCAGTTTTTTCTTCCATTCCTTTTTCTGTTTTTCATTGGGACTGCGAAGGGAATCCTTCCAGGTCAGCCAGCTGGCGCCTCCGTGATAATCCTTGCCTGCCATGAAAAGGGCATAGTCATCGAGCCATTCCGCTTCATTTTGACAGAACGCTTCGAACTCCTCCAGGTAGGGAGGGTTATCCATTTCACAGAAATACTGATATGATTTCTTCAGCAGTTTTTCTTTGTAAGGAATGACGGAACCGTAGTAAATGTGGTTGGGATCAAAGGAGGGAGGATTTAAAATATCATCACCCCGAAGAAGGCCCTCCTGAACCAAAAGGTCAGGGCTGATCAGCAGCCACTGGCCCGCAAAGGCGGAAAAAGACTGATAGGGGGAATCCCCATAGCCCGTGGGTCCCAGCGGAAGGATCTGCCAGATTTTCTGGCCGGACTGCTTTAAAAAATCGATGAAGTCATAGGCGCTTTTTCCGAAATCTCCGATCCCGTAGGGGGATGGAAAACTGGTGGGGTGGAGCAGCACCCCGCTGTACCGTTCACTCAAATCGGTCATTGGTAAACCTCCTGAATCAATGGAAATGTTGATTAATGAACGTGAGGCAGATGCTTGTTGTGGTTATTCAGGTCGTCCAGAAGTTCATTTTTCAAGGTATAAAGCGGAAGGGAGAGATCCACGTATACACGGTGCGGATTCACCAGACGGCGGGTCTCCGGCCAGAGGGTCTCCAGTTCGCTTTGGCAGTATTTCTGAATCTCCATCACTTCCGGAGATTCGTAAACACACTGGCCATTTTGGAAGATGGGAACCAGAATTTCACGCATGGTGTAGGTGTTGGGCTCCAGATAGGTTTTCTTCCATGTATCGATGGGATCAAACAGCATGAGCGGCTGATCCGTGGAATACGTCTCATCGGTCAGGGCGATCAGATCGGCGATGATTTTGTGGTTTTCTTTGCTGTAAATCCGGTGGATGGTTTTATTGCCCGGATTGGTTACCTTTTCTGTATTTTCGGACAGTTTGATCTTCGGTATAAACTTGCCGGTGGCCTCGTCCTGGACAGCGGCCAGCTTATAGACGCCGCCGAAGGACGGACAGTCTTTGGACGTAATCAGGTTGGTGCCCACGCCCCAGGAATTGATGGTAGCGCCCTGAGTTTTCAAACTGTCGATCAGATATTCATCCAGATCGCTGGAAGCGGAGATGACCGCGTCGGAAAATCCGGCTTCATCCAGCATGGCTTTGGCTTTTTTGGACAGATAAGCCAGATCGCCGCTGTCTAAGCGGATGCCGTAGAAGGTGAGCGGAATCCCTGCTTCCCGCATTTCCTTGAATACCTGGATGGCATGGGGAACGCCGGAGCGGAGGGTATCATACGTATCTACCAGCAGAATACAGGCATTGGGGTACAATTTGGCATAGGTACGGAATGCCGTCAGCTCATCGGGGAAACTCATGATCCAGCTGTGGGCATGGGTTCCTTTGACCGGGACATGGAACATCTGACCGGCCAGGACATTGGATGTGCCGATGCACCCGGCGATCATGGCAGCGCGGGCGCCGTAGATCCCGGCATCCGGTCCCTGGGCACGGCGAAGGCCGAATTCCATCACGCCGTCTCCCTTGGCAGCATGGACGATGCGGGCCGTCTTGGTGGCGATCAGGCTCTGATGGTTGATAATATTCAAAATGGCGGTCTCCACCAGCTGGGCCTCCATGATGGGAGCGATGACCTTCACCATGGGCTCCCGGGGAAAGATCACCGTTCCTTCCGGGATGGCGTAGATATCTCCTGTGAAATGATAGCTCCTCAGATAATCGAGGAACTCTTCCGTAAACAGACCGGTGGAACGCAGGTATTGGATGTCTTCGTAATTGAAAGACAGCTCTTTGATATAGTCAATTACCTGATCCAGCCCTGCGGCGATGGCATACCCATTGCCGCAGGGATTGGCACGGTAGAAGGCGTCAAAGACGACACGCTCATTCATTCCCTCCATGAAATATCCCTGCATCATGGTCAGTTCGTACAAATCCGTGAGTAATGTTAAATTTTTCTTTTCCATTGTTTTCCTCGTCTCTGCGCAGTGCGCGCAAATTATTTCTCTGTTTGATTTCTATTTAGTATACCACAGGGAAAGGCTCGTGTCCATTTTTCTGTGCCGGTTTCCCGTGGAAAAATTTGTGGAAAACATTCTACAAAAGAAGAAAAAGTGTGTATAATGGATCTAACAGTGCAGAAATAGGACAGGAGCGATATAGGATGAGGTTGACACAGGAGGATAAGGAGCTGTTTCGGCAGGCCTGCGAGAGAGGAAATCAATCGGTAAAAAACAGGGACGGGATCGGGACATTGAAGGAAAAAACGGTGCATGCGGTTTTGAAGCATTATATTGAGCCGCGGGAGCAGTATCATGAGGTCCCCTGCGGAAATTTTGTGGCGGATATTTTGGCGGAGGGGGAGATTACAGAGATTCAGACGGCGCATTTTCATCTGCTGCGGAAAAAGCTGGAGCAGTATCTGGAACAGTATGAGGTGACGGTGGTATATCCCATCCCCCATCAGAAGTGGATGTATTGGATCGATCCCGATACGGGGGAGCTGTCAGGCCCGCGCAAGTCGCCGAAGAAAGGCAGCGTCTATGACTGCTTCCGGGAATTGTACCGGATCAAACCCTATCTGAATCATCCCAAGCTGCATGTGCGGATTGTGCTGATGGATATGGAGGAATATCGCTACCTGGACGGATGGAGCCGAAATAAGAAGAAGGGTTCCACCCGGGCAGAGCGGTATCCGAAAGAGCTGTGGGAAGACTGGATGTTTTCGGGGGCGGAGGATTATGCGGCGCTGATTCCCGAAGGATTGAAACAGCCGTTTACCTCACTGGATTTTGCGAGGGAGGCGGGGATCCGCAGACCGACCGCCCAGAGCGCGCTGAATATACTCCGGTATCTGGATGTCGTGAGGGCGGTGGGGAAGGAGGGGAGGAGTATTTTGTATCAGAGGTTGGGGGTGTAGTGGATATCCGGACGGCTGCCGGGAAGCAAACCATAGCCTTGGCGGATCAGGCCATGGAGGGGATGCTGGTGCTTTCGGGTACGGGGCCGGAACCGTATTTTGTGGGCAATCCCCCAAGTGGAAGGAAAATCCCTGCGGCGATTATGAGTATACGTATCAGCTGAACCGCATGGAGCACTGGGCAGCGATGTGCGCCGCCTATTCCCTCACAGGGGAGCAGCGCTATGCGGATAAGGTTTTGGAGGAACTGGAGAACTGGCTGGACACGGTTCCCTGCCTTCCGCTGTTCAAAGCGGACGGTACGTATAACGTGGAGGCGTTTGACGAATGTACAGGCTGGAGAGCTCTGGAGGTGGGGATACGGGGGTTCAGCGCGTGGCCGTTTTTGGTGGAGCATTTGCTGGATACGCCGGGATTTACGGAAGCGCTGTTTGAAAAACTGCTGTACAGTGTCTATGAACATTGCCGGGTGCTGTATGAGATTTCCCCGCGTCTGTTTCCGGCGGCGAATCATAACCAGTATCTGATGGAAAATCTCGGCCTTTTGATCTTTTCCTGCATTTACTGTGATCTGAAGGATGCAGAAATCTGGAAAGCCCATGCGATTCGGGAACTGGAGCGCTGTATGGAGCAGCAGGTCACCCCGTGCGGCGGGCAGAGGGGAAGATCTCCACGGGAGACGATATCTGGCACGATTCTTCCATCGTCCGTTTCCGAAAACCGGCGATGGTCTGGAAGCTGCGTTTGCGTGGAACCAAAAAAAATACCGCATCCGAATGACGGATGACGGTATGGAATACCTGTAGAGGGTGCCGCAAAATTCGCACCGTACAGAAAAGTAATCCTGCGGTTTGCCCGTTGAAATACAAATCTGTCTGACTGTCCGCTTACATCGTACATTCAACCAGATTTGTATTTCAAAAGTCAAACAGCAGAATTACTTTTCTGTGACTATGCAAATTTTGCGGCACCCCCGTGTATGGGAAAGA
>DVJD01000076.1 GCA_018710785.1 Candidatus Fimimorpha excrementavium | reverse complement strand
TTTGAAAAACGTCGGTACTTGATTTTTCCAGCTCCTTAGGAGCGCAGGAAAATCTTAGTACCGCTACGTTTTTCACGGAGTGAGAGCGCCCCGACAGGGAAAAGGTTCGCTCTCTCCAACCGTCCGGATTTCCATTTTATTCACAATTTATTTACTCATGCGTTTGTCCTGAGATTTTGCAATATCCCCTTGACATTCCCTTTTTTTCTGCTACAATATGGAATTATAGTAGAAAGGCTAGGAACGTGTTCAGTAGTTTTTTGTTTTCCGCCAGAGAGGGAAGGTCACCGGCTGAAAGCCATCCCCGGTTCAGACAGAAGATGAATTTCGCACGGGAGCTGCATTTCTGAATTTCACTCAGACAAATCATCGGAACGAATGGTAGGAAATGACGTTTTGTGCACGTTACGCACACCGAGTGTCTGCTTACGGCAGAAATCAGGGTGGTACCGCGGATTCACTCCGTCCCTCAGTTGAGGGACGGAGTTTTTTTATTATTCCATACAGCGAATGAACATCCATGCCAGCCTGCGGACATAAAACAGGAGGAAAGGAAGAAAATCATGAAAGAAAAGCTGCAGAAAATCAGAGAAGAAGCGATGAAGCAGATTCAGGATTCGGAAGCTTTGGAAAAGCTGAATGAAATCCGTATCAATTATCTGGGGAAAAAAGGAGAACTGACCACTGTCCTGAAAAGTATGAAGGATGTGGCGCCGGAAGACCGTCCCAAGGTCGGCCAGATGGTCAATGAAACCCGTCAGGCCATTGAATCCTTCCTGGAGGAGACCAGAAAAAAACTGGCAGCCAAGGCAAGGGAAGACCAGCTGGCCAAAGAAGTCATCGATGTCACCCTCCCTGCCAAGAAAAGCAATGTGGGCCACCGTCATCCCAACACCATCGCTCTGGAAGAAGTGGAGCGTATCTTCATCGGCATGGGCTATGAAGTGGTGGAAGGTCCGGAAGTGGAGTATGACGAATATAATTTCGAAAAGCTGAATATTCCGGCCAACCATCCGGCCAAGGATGAACAGGATACGTTTTATATCAACAATGAAATCGTTCTGCGTACCCAGACATCCCCGGTGCAGGTGCGTGTCATGGAACAGGGCAAGCTTCCCATCCGTATGATCGCTCCCGGACGTGTGTTCCGCTCCGATGAAGTGGATGCCACCCATTCTCCTTCCTTCCATCAGATCGAGGGACTGGTGATCGACAAAAACATCACCTTCGCCGATCTGAAGGGAACACTGGCCGAATTTGCTAAGCAGATGTTCGGGGAAAATACCAAGGTAAAATTCCGCCCCCATCATTTCCCATTCACAGAGCCGTCTGCTGAGGTGGATGTCACCTGCTTCAAGTGCGGCGGATCCGGCTGCCGATTCTGCAAGGGCTCCGGCTGGATTGAAATTCTCGGCTGCGGCATGGTTCATCCCCATGTGCTGGAAATGTGCGGGATTGACCCCGACGAGTACAGCGGATTTGCCTTCGGCGTCGGCCTGGAGCGTATCGCGCTTCTGAAATACGAAATCGACGACATGCGTCTTCTTTATGAGAACGACATCCGGTTCTTAAAACAGTTCTAAAAATATAGGTGAGCAGAAAGGAGAATGATTTCTCATGAATACAGCATTATCATGGATTAAGGCTTATGTGCCTGATCTTACGTGCACCGCACAGGAATATACAGACGCCATGACATTATCCGGAACCAAGGTGGAAGGTTATGAAAGCCTGGACAAAAATCTGGACAAAATCGTGGTCGGACAGATTGAATCGATTGAAAAGCATCCGGACGCAGATAAATTAATTATCTGTCAGGTAAATATCGGAAATGAAACCATCCAGATCGTCACCGGAGCCCCCAATGTCAAAGTGGGCGACAAGGTACCGGTGGTCCTTGCGGGCGGATCGGTGGCAGGAGGCCATGACGGCGGTCCGCTTCCGGAAAACGGCATCAAAATCAAAAAGGGAAAATTAAGGGGCGTGGAATCCTTCGGTATGATGTGTTCCATCGAAGAACTGGGATCTTCCCGCGACATGTATCCGGAAGCTCCGGAAAACGGCATCTATATTTTTGACGATGATGCCGAAGTCGGTGCGGATGCGGTGGAACTTTTGGGCCTTCATGACCATGTATTTGAATACGAAATCACCTCCAACCGCGTGGATTGCTACAGCGTGGTGGGCATTGCCAGAGAAGCGGCGGCCACGTTCCGCAAGCCGTTTTATCCTCCTGTGGTCAAAGAGACCGGAAACGGAGAAGACATCCACGATTATCTCCAGGTGGAAGTGAAAGATGAGACGCTTTGCCCGCGCTACTGTGCGAGAATGGTAAAGAACATCAAAATCGGTCCGTCTCCCAAGTGGATGCAGAGACGTCTGGCTGCCAGCGGAATCCGTCCCATCAACAATATCGTCGATATCACCAACTATGTCATGGAAGAATACGGACAGCCCATGCATGCCTACGACTATGACCACATCGCCGGTCATAAGATCATCGTAAAGAGAGCGGAAGACGGTTCTGAATTTGAAACACTGGACAAGCAGATCCGCCAGCTGGATTCTTCCATCCTCATGATCTGCGACGGAGAAAAGGAAGTGGGCATCGCCGGAATCATGGGCGGAGAAAATTCCAAGATTACCGATGATGTGAAGACCATGGTGTTTGAGGCCGCCTGCTTTGACGGCACCAATATCCGTCTGTCTGCCAAGAAGATCGGCCTTAGAACCGATGCCTCCGGAAAATTTGAAAAAGGTCTGGATCCCAACAATGCCGAAGCTGCCATCAACCGCGCCTGCCAGCTGATCGAAGAGCTGGGCTGCGGAGAAGTCGTGGGCGGAATGATCGACTGCTATCCGGTAAAGAGAACCGAACGCCGCATCAAATTCGATCCGGAGTACACCAACCGTCTGCTGGGAACCAATCTCTCCAAAGAAGAGATGCTTTCTTACTTTAAGCCGCTGGAGCTGGTATACGACGAAGCTTCCAATGAAATCATCGTTCCAACCTTCCGCCAGGATCTGGAACGTCGGGCAGACATTGCCGAGGAAGTGGCCCGTTTCTTCGGATATGACAACATTCCGACCACTCTGCCAAAGGGAGAAGCCACCACAGGAAAGCTTTCCTTCAAGCTTCGGGTGGAAGAGGTGGCAAGAAACATCGCCGAATTCTGCGGCTTCAGTCAGGCCATGACCTATTCCTTTGAAAGCCCAAAAGTATTCGACAAGCTGATGATTCCAGAGGATTCCAGCCTGCGCCGCGTCATCACCATCCTAAATCCGCTGGGTGAGGATTACAGCATCATGCGAACCACTCCGTTAAACGGCATGCTGACCTCCCTGTCCACCAATTACAACCGCCGCAATAAGAATGTCCGTCTGTATGAGATCGGCAGCATTTACCTGCCAAAACAGGTTCCGGTGACAGAGCTTCCCGACGAGCGGACACAGTTTACCCTCGGTATGTACGGTGAGGGCGATTTCTTCCATATGAAAGGCGTGGTGGAAGAATTCTTCGATAAAGTGGGGATGCATGACAAGATCCACTACAACCCCGATGCCAAAAAGCCGTTCTTCCATCCTGGCCGTCAGGCAGAAATTGTCTACCAGAATCAGACCGTGGGGTATCTGGGGGAAATCCATCCGACTGTGGCCGAAACCTATGGAATCGGAGAACGCACATACATCGCAGTCATCGATATGCCTCATATCTGTGAAAAGGCCACTTTTGACCGCAAATACACCGGCATCGCCAAGTATCCTTCCGTCACCCGTGATATCAGCATGGTCATGAAGAAGGAAATCCTGGTGGGCCAGATAGAGGATATCATCGAGAAAGAGGGCGGCAAGCTGGTGGAAGAGTACCATCTCTTCGACATTTACGAAGGCGCCCAGATCCTGGCTGGATACAAGTCTGTGGCCTACTCCATCACCTTCCGCGCGGCGGACCATACGCTGGAAGACAAGGAAGTGAACGCAGTTATGGATAACATTCTAAATGCACTGACCGGACTCGGCATCGAGCTTCGTAAATAGGAACGGCTGATCCATACAAAAAAGCTCTTGCGATTTTTTCCATTGTATGCTAAACTATATATGTTTGTCGCAGAAGCGGACTGGCATACGTGCAGTTGATGTTTGCAAAACAGAGAACAATCGCAGGAGCCGATGTGTATACAGGCATCTGCCCGGCTTGCTGCTTGCGGAATAAATACAAGCTGTTTTGATAAGCGGCTGGAATGAGAGGGAAATATGGAAATTTTAAGACTAGTAATTACGATTATATTTATATTAATTTGTATCGGCCTTACTGTTTTAGTATTGCTTCAAGAAGGAAAATCAGCCGGTCTGAGCGGTTCCATCAGTGGTATCGCCGAGACCTATTGGGGAAAGAATAAAGGACGTTCTGTGGAAGGAAAGCTGGAACGTGCCACTACGTTTTTGGCCATTGCTTTCATGGTACTGGCCATCGTATTAAATATTAATTTCTAAGCCGCTGAAACACTCTTGGGTAAAACCGAGAGTGTTTTTTTTCCGTATGAATCGGAATGCTTCTGAGGATATTATTATAGAACATGGCAGAAAACCGGAACTCTGACACCGATGCAAGGATAAAAGAAAGGACGAATATATGAAACAAGCACCAGAATCAGATATGGATATCATAGATACGAATATCATAGATACGAATATCACAGATATGACTATCATAGAAAAACGGAAAAAAATGATTGTGGAATTTATGAATGAGAAAACTTATGTTCCCATGAAGGCAAGAGAATTGGCTGCTATCCTGCAGGTTCCAAAACAAATGAAGCATGAGTTCTCAAAACTGTTGGATGAACTTCTGGAAGAAGGCAGAATCAGTATCTCTTCCAGGGGAAAATATGGTCCCGCGGAGACATTTGCTCTTGCAGGAATATTGGAAGTCAATCCCAGAGGATTCGGTTTTGTCAAGGTGGAAGAGCGGGAGCAGGATATTTTTATTTCTGCCGACGATATGAAGGATGCCTTACAGGGAGATAAGGTACTCATTGCTCTGAAAAGCAGCGGACAGGACAAGAAAAAATCAGAAGGGCGTATCGTCCGTGTTCTGAAACGGGGATTTACCGATGTGATCGGTACCTTTCACAAAAACAAATCCTTTGGCTTTGTCGTTCCGGATAATCAGAAAATTACCCGTGATATTTTTGTTCCCATGGAAAAAAGCCTGAATGCCAGAAGCGGAGACAAGGTTTCTGTTCATCTGACTTCTTATGGAGACGGAAGAAAAAAGCCGGAGGGCGTCATCCGGGAAATCCTGGGACACGCAGGCGATCCCGGCACAGATATTTTGGCAGTGGCCAAATCCTATGACCTTCCCATGGATTTTCCCGCCGATGTGGAAAAAGAACTTCGCCATATCCCGGATACGATAGACGGCGAATCCCTGGACGGCCGCCTGGATATCCGAAGCTGGCAGACCGTCACCATCGACGGGGAGGATGCCAAGGATTTGGACGATGCCATTACCCTTACAAAAGAGGGGGATCGTTATCTCCTCGGTGTTCATATCGCGGATGTAACCCATTATGTCAAAGAAGGAAGCTCTCTGGACAGGGAAGCTCTGAAGCGCGGAACCAGTGTATATCTGATTGACCGTGTCATTCCCATGCTTCCAAAAAAACTTTCCAACGGAATCTGCTCCCTGAATGCGGGAACGGATCGGCTGGCGCTCAGCTGTATTATGGAGATTGATTCCAAAGGAAACATTTTAAACCATAAAATTGCGGAAACGGTCTTGCGTGTTGACAGAAGAATGAGTTATACTTCAGTTAAGAAGATTCTGGTCGATCGCGACGAAGCCCTTTTGGAAGAATACCGGGATTTCATCCCCATGTTTCAGCGAATGGAGGAACTCAGCTCCATACTCAGAAAGAAACGGTTCGGAAGGGGGGCCATCGATTTCGATTTCCCGGAATCTAAAATCATTTTAAATGAAAAAGGACGCCCCATTGAAATCAAGCCCTATGAGCGCAATGTGGCAACCAAAATAATCGAAGATTTCATGCTGATTGCCAATGAGACAGTGGCAGAGGATTACTACTGGCAGGAGATTCCATTTGTATATCGTGTCCATGAAAATCCCGATGAGGAAAAGATGGCAAAATTTGCCGCATTTATCAATAATTTTGGTTATACCCTGCATCGTTCCAACCGGGAAATCCATCCAAAAGAACTGGCAAAACTGCTGGAAAAAATAGAAGGCACGCCCAATGAACCTCTGATCAGCCGACTGATGCTGCGCTCCATGAAACAGGCGAAATATTCCACGGAAAGTCTGGGGCATTTCGGACTGTCCGCCCGGTATTACTGTCATTTCACATCGCCCATCCGGCGCTACCCTGATCTTCAGATTCACCGGATTATCAAGGAAAACCTGCACGGCTGTCTGAATGAACGTGTTCTCAGCCATTATGAGCACATTTTGCCCGGCGTGGCAGAACAGGCAAGCAAAACCGAGCGGCGGGCGGAAGAAGCCGAACGGGAGGTCATCAAGCTGAAAAAGGTACAGTATATGCGAAAGCATATCGGTGATGTCTATGAGGGCGTCATCAGCGGAATCACGGCTTACGGAATGTACGTGGAACTGGAAAATACCGTCGAAGGAATGATTCATGTATCTTCCCTCCGGGACGATTATTATCGCTTTTTAGAAGAAGAGTACTGCCTGGTGGGAGAAATGACCGGACGCACCTTTAAACTGGGAGAGCGGGTCAAAATCATCGTGGAGGATGCGGATCCTTTGATGAAAACCATTGATTTTATCTTATATAATGATTATGATAAAGAAGAAGAGGAGTTTTTCAATTATGGGAGCAGGCACAAAATTAATCGCAAACAATAAGAAAGCATACCATGACTATTTCATAGAAGACAAATATGAGGCCGGTATCGCTCTGGCCGGAACAGAAGTCAAATCTCTCCGAATGGGCAAGTGCAGCCTGAAAGAATCCTTCATCCGGGTGGAAAAGGGGGAAGTATGGATTTATAACATGCATATCAGTCCTTACGAAAAGGGAAACATATTCAATAAAGATCCGCTCCGGGTCAGGAAACTTTTGCTGAACCGAAGAGAGATCAATAAAATAGAAGGTAAAATGACGCAGAAGGGATACACCATCGTTCCTCTGCAGGTTTATTTTAAGGGCAGTCTTGTAAAACTGGAAATTGCTCTGGCGCGCGGTAAGAAACTCTATGACAAGCGGGATGATATAGCAAAAAAAGATGCACGAAGAGAAAGTGAACGCGAGTTTAAGGTAAAAAATCTTTACTAAAGAAGAGGAAAGAGGGGACATGCCGTTGAAATCCAAGAGAACATTCCATATTTGGAAGAAGATGCTGCTGGCCGGTTTGATTTTCGCCGGACTATGCGGAGGTTTCGTGGCAGGGACGAATCTTTGGATGTGGAAGAGTGCCTCTCCCTATATTGATACCGAAGAGGAACCAGCCGATTCCGGTCCCAAAGACTGTATCCTGGTTCTGGGAGCAGGGGTATATGAGAACAATCAGCCCAGCCCGATGCTTAAGGAACGGCTGGATCAGGCGATTGTCCTGTACGAAAATCATGTGTCGGACAAAATTATCGTCAGCGGTGATCATAATAAAACCGATTACGATGAAGTCAATGTTATGAAAACGTATCTGAAACAGGCCGGTATTCCGGACGATGCCATATTCATGGACCATGCCGGACTGAATACCTATGATTCCATGTACCGCGCCCGGCATATTTTTCAAGTGAACAGCGCCGCCATTGTGACACAGAAGTATCATATGTACCGTTCTGTTTATCTTGCCCGTTCCATCGGAATCGATGCCTATGGTTTCCCCTGTGACAGACAGTCTTTTTCCGGCGCATTCGCCAGAGAGATCCGTGAAATTTTGGCACGAACCAAAGATTTTGCCTATGCCGTCTGGCAGCCCGAGGCACGTATCATGGGAGACGCCATACCAGTCAGCGGCAGCGGAAGCCAAACCAACGACAGGAACTGATGATTTTAGGGAGGTTATAGTTTGAACTACGAGTTTGAAAGAAGATTAGAAGGAAAAATATTGCTTCATATACAAAAAATGCACAATCCCGTTCTGGATAAAATTATGCTGATCGCCACGATCCTCGGAAATGGCGGTCTGATTTGGGTGGCTGTCATCCTCGGTTATATCATCGCGCACAGGAGAAAAGAAGCGATGATTTTAATCATCTCCCTTGCCCTCTGCGCGTTTTTAAATAATATTATTATCAAAAGTTTCTTTAAGCGTGCCAGACCCTGTGATATATTCGGCAATTATCCCCCTTTGATCAAACGTCCATGGGGTTCCTCCTGCCCGTCCGGCCATACCGCCACGTCCTTTGCCATGGCCGTGGCCCTCTGCAAACTGAATCTTGGGATCGGAATTCCGGCAGTGATCGTGGCGGCCATCATCGGATTTTCCCGCATGTATCTGTTTGTCCATTATCCCAGCGACGTAATCATAGGCGTCATCTCCGGGGTACTGATCACCCTTTTGGTCACTCCCATTGTATTGGGAATGCTGGGGCTGGCCTGATGGAACTCTCTTAGAAAGGCGGACGCACGATTTCCGGCAAAAAAGATTTGACATCTTTCCCGCCCATTGCTATAATAAGGACGGTGGTTGACTGATTTTCGGTCAATTCATGTGATTCTCCACCAAACCAGGGGTTGTACTGGTTTCGACGGGGGTTTTGAAGTTAGAGAAGCCATTCGTGGACCAGATCCACGTAAAAAGCTGGAAATTAAATATAAACGCTAACGAAGAAAGTTACGCTTACGCTGCCTAGTGGCAGCTGTCGCGCCTGAATTTCCCGCGATTCAGTCACGCGGCATCAAAGGATGCGGGGACCTTTGCTGTCAAAGCTTTGAGACAGTAAAAGAATCATGAAGCTACTGAGTCTTTTTCCCTGTTGACCGGGAAGAGGACGAGGGAATGAATAAAGATCAACTGTAATGGGAGAAACTTTAATGGATGGGCTTTCGGACAGGGGTTCGATTCCCCTCAGCTCCATAAGAAGGGGGTGTTGCAAAATTCGCACCGTACAGAAAAAATAATCAGCAGTTTGCCCATTGAAATACAAATCTGTCTGACTGTCCGCTTACATCGTACATTCAACCAGATTTGTATTTCAAAAGTCAAACAGCAGAATTACTTTTCTGTGACTATGCAAATTTTGCGGCACCCCCGTGTATGGGAAAGA
>DVJD01000075.1 GCA_018710785.1 Candidatus Fimimorpha excrementavium | reverse complement strand
CATAAACATCAGAAATGAGGGGATGCGGTTAGTGACCGCGTAATCCAGCAATAGAACCGTGGGACACACGGGGATAGCTCGCTTATGCTTAGTACATTGGTACTATCGAACGAGAACCGACTGCCTGCTTCGCAGGAGGAAGCCCCCGCTTCTATAAAGCGGGGGAGGATGTCACCTCCAGGCTTTCTATCTGTCGGGATCCGTAAACGCCCCAAAGTCTGGTCCCCGTTTTTACCTCTATATTCGGCATCTGCTCCACCTTTCTTAAAAACTCAGAAATGCAGCCCAGCTTCTCTTCAAAATGGATAATTGTAAGTTGTTCTGCAAACTGTGCCAGGTATAATGCCTCCTTCACCGCTCCGTCTGCGCCGCCCACCACATAAATATGTTTTCCGGAAAAGTTTGCGCCTTCTCCGGCAGCATTCCGTCCGATTCCCCGGCCGACCAATTCGTCTTCACCCGGAATGCCCAGTTTCCTCGGGGTTGTGCCATTGGCAAGAATCACCTTTTGTGCCTGGTAAGTTCCCTTGTCTGTAACCACAGTTTTGTACTCACCTTTTAAAGAAACTTTCTGAACGGTTTCGTAAACAATGGAAACCCCTGCATTCTTTGCCTGCTTTTCCAGACGGGCAGCAAACGTACTTCCCGTCTCCCCCTCCATGATTCCCGCATAATGGGTGACCGTGGAAACAAAGCTGAAAACTTTTCTGACTGTATGTGACACCATGAATTATCATGCCGCTGCGGCACAGCTCCACCTGACACAGCCAGCCGTGACCAAGCAGATCCAGGCATTGGAGGCCCAATATCAAACCCGCCTGTTCCAGTATGACGGAAAACGTCTTTCCAAGACCGATGCCTGCCAAATCCTGGAGCAATATGCCCGCTCCATCCAATATAATTATGAGGAAATGGAGCAGGCCATCACCGGCCGGAAACGCTTTCATCTGCGGATCGGTGCCACGAAAACCATCGGCGACTATGTGCTGCCGGATTCCATCGCCCAATATGTCTCTGCCCCGGATCATGAAATGACGCTGATCGTAGACAATACCTCCCGCCTTCTCTCCATGCTGGATGCCAATGAGCTGGATTTTCTGGTTGTGGAAGGCCTCTTCGATAAAAAGCGCTATGACTGGCATACCTTCCGAACAGAGCCCTTCATCGGCATCTGCGCACCCGATCATCCCTTTTCCGGCCGGGCGGTTTCCATGGAGGAGCTCCTAAAAGAAACCCTCATCGTCCGGGAGCCCGGTTCCGGCACCCGGGATATTCTGGAACGGCACCTAAATCTGTGCGGCTACGGGCCAAATGCCTTTTGCAAACCCCTGACCATCAGCAGTTTTTCCGTCATTCGGGAATTGGTAAAAAAACAGCTGGGCATCAGCTTTCTCTACCAGTCCGTGGTGGGCGACGATCCTGCCTTTGGGCGTTTCCAGGCCCCTCCCCTTACAGGAGAGCATGCATTTTATGTGGTTTACCTGAAACACACCCACGCAGGCCAATATGCCCATGCGTTTTTTTCCGGCTGACTTCTCTGCCTTCAGCTGACTTTTCTGCCTTTTCAGCCAATGCAAGGAAACCTTCACCGGGCATCCGTTATCGTTTCTCCTCCTGTGATGAGCTCCAGAGGAAGCGCACCATGCCCGATCAGATCCTGAATGATTTCTGCCAGATCGTTTTTTATCTGTTCACTTTCTGCCTTGGCCCCCGCATGTTCCACATAGACGGTGCTGCCGCCCAGCTGAAATTCCGCGTAATAAATGACGGTTTGCTCGCCCCTGCTGTTGGGATCTGTTACCAAATATCCTGCGGTTACGGATGTCCCGCCGACCTCGCTGCTGGTTTCCTCGCCTTCCACAATGGTATCCCGAAGCGTTTCACCGGCTGTCTCCACCACCAATTTGGCATCTCCAATGGTGCCCTGCAGTCCAAGAAGCTCTTTTCCATCCCCGGCAGAAAAAACCGCATCGGCCGAAACAGGCAAATCTGCGAATAAAGCTCTGGTCTCCTCATCGGTGAGATGTCTCGTTGTCACATCCATATCCAAACTCAGAAAAGAAAGCTCATCTGCATCCTTCCGGACAAATACAATTTGATCCCCATTTTCCAAAACAGCCACCTCTCTGGAGCCGCCAAACCATCTCCCTGAAAGCAATCCTGCTGCCAATACAACGACAGCAGCGGCAATACAGGCCGCGGCAGCTGTCCATTTGGTCCGGACGGAACGTTTTCCACCGCCTTTCCTGTAATGGATCGCTTCTTCCACATATCTGCTGTCAATTTCCCCCATGGCCTGGGAAAACTTTTCTGTGTTCATAAAGCCACTCCCCTTTCCCGTAAATGCAACATTTACACTTCCCTTTCGCTGCTCATAACCACCGCACCGCCGTTTCGCCATTTGAGATGAGATATTCCTTCAGCTTCCGCCGAATACGGCTCAGACGGACAGAGACCGCTTTCTCCTTCAGCCCGGTAATCCGGGCAATCTCCTCATAGCTGGCAGAAAACCAATACCGGCGCATAAAAATGACACGATTTTCCCGGGTCAGCCCATCCAAAAAACATTCCAGAAGGCGAACCAATTCTCTGGCTTCCACCTCCGTCTCCACGGTATTCTGATCTGCAATGCAGTCTTTGATTTCCTCCATGGCAATGGTATAGGTGCTGTTTCGCTTGGCTGCGCTCTTTCTGTAATACTGTTTCAGAGAAAGATTCCGTACAATTCTGCAAATATAGGTCAGCAGCGGATTGGGCCTCGTCGGCGGGATGGCATTCCATGCACCCAAATAGGCATCATTGACACACTCCTCCGCATCCTGCCTGTCATTCACAATATTGTAGGAAAGCTTATGGCAAACCCTTCCGTATTTCATGTCCAGCTCCTGTATGGCCTGTTCCGAGCGCGCAAAAAACAGTTCAATGATTTTTTCATCCTCCATCTCTCACACCTCCCCTTTTTTTCCTCTTCACCTATATACTACCGTTTTGGCCGCAAAACCTACATCCGATCGGTCACGGCAGTATCCTTGCCGGATGGAAATCCAAATAGTCACCGGACACCAGCATATAGGAGATGCCATGAAAGGTTCCGCGGATGCTGTCTCCAAATCGGCGTTCCCCATGGCAGTGGGAATATACGACAGCCGTGACCCCGTATTCCTCTGCAATCGCAGTAAATGGGGAGGTTTCCTCCAGGATATTGGTGGGCGGATAGTGGAGAAACATAATAAACTTCCGATATCCGGCTTCTTCCGCCATGCGAAAGGATTCCCGCAGGCGGTCCATCTCTCTGGCAACCAGTTTTTTTGCCTGCTCTTCCCGCTCTTCATCCCAGCCAGCCACATTTCCCCAGCGGTCCAGGTAGTATGGTCCCTCAAAGGTATATCCCTTCGTTCCAACCAGTGCATAATCCTGATATGCCGCAAAATTATTCTGCAGGAAAAACAGCTTTCCCTCAAATGCCTCATTCAAACGCTGCGTCTTCTTTGCATCCCAGAACATATCATGGTTTCCCCTAAGCAAAATCTTATGTCCGGGCAGACGCTCAATAAAAGCCAGATCTTCCCGGCACTCTTCCAGCTTTCTTCCCCAGGAATGATCGCCGGTAAGCACCAATGTGTCCTCTGGCTTGACCATTTGATTTACATACTTCTCAATCTTACGCTCATGGTGTTTCCACACCTTCCCAAACCTATCCATGGGTTTATTCACCTGAAACCCAAGATGCAGGTCTCCCAATGCATACAGTGCCATGCCACGTCATCCTCTTTTCTTTCTTTTCTTCGCTCGTCAGGGCATCAAAATGCTATCCTGACAGTGGATTTCTCCATTACCCATTCCCTCTGTTTGGGATAATTACACGGTGCTGTCCCACCCAAGCTCGAATACCATAATCCGCTCCCGTGAATCTTCTGCCTCAAACAGATCTGTGCAGTCGATCTCATCGCAAAATGTCAATTCATCAACCGTCATCAAAAAGGAACTATACTCTTTTGACGGATAATAGAAAAACAGCAGCATATTTCTTGGCGCTGCGTAATACGACTCCAAAATCCGGCTCATGACTTTCTGCAGGATCTCCAGGGAAAAAGGATTAAAAAAATAGATTCTGTCCACATATTCCGGCACCGGAAACTGTTTGGCATCTGTCATTTCGATCGCGACTCTCCCGGATGAAACCGCCGTCTTATGATTCTGTGCCGCTCTTTCATAAATATGTTCATCGTACTCAATCCCGATGGTTCTGCACCGTGTCTGCCAGGACAAAAAGAAATCCACTCGCCCTTTTCCGCATCCATAATCCAAAAGGACGTGTTTCTTCCCAATATATCCGGAATTGGCAAGGCGTTCCAGCACAGGATAGGGTGTGGGTTCATAGGGATACCGGTACTGGTCTGCATGGGAGTCATCCCGCCCCATGGTCTTGATTCCCAACAGTTTGTCCCATTTCTCTTCCTTCATATCCAATCATAATCCCTTCCGGATGACGCCCCTTCCTCATCCCTTGTTCCAACTTTTACTATTACCGGCGGCGTACCATGGGAAAATATTTCCTCCATTTCCATAATCCTCCCACCCAAGCAGCTTGTCTCCGCAAAATAAAATGTTTTTATACTCATAGTAATAGACCAGCTCCTGCTGGAAGCTGTTGACACTGGCCACCATACGCCTTCCGTTCTTCTCCACCACATGTTCCGGCTTATAGGTAAACGCACTGACAAACATTCCTATCATTACGCTTCCAAATCCCAGGATGGTAAAAACGGCAATAAAAAACGTCCGAAGCAAGCCATAGATTCGAAGCCGTCTCACCCGATCCCATGTCAGAAATATTCGCCCTGCCCAAAACAGAAAAATCAATCCCGAGAAAATTCCCATCCAAAATAAAATAATCTGAGGGATGCTCCTTAACTGAGAATCGGTCACTTGTTCTGTCACCATGACCAAAATTTGTAAAATCAGATAAACGGCCAAAGGAATCACACCCCAGTATTTCTTCCCCTTCACAATCATATTTTTCCTCTCTATTGCAGCTTCTTTGGAATATTTTTCATTATACTATAGGGACTGTCTTTGAGAAAGAGAAAAATTCCCCGCAGCCTTCCGTTTAAAATGCCCGGAAAACTGCGGGGAGTCATCTGAAATGGCAGCGCCAACCCTGTTTCTCCATTCTGCCGCCTTACTGTCTTATTTCACCTCAACCAGTTCAATTCGAAAGTTCAGCTCTTTTCCGGCCATTTCATGGTTTGCGTCAAACGTAATGGTTGTCTCATCCTTGGCTGTCACTTTAACAGGAAATGGCTGTCCGTACTGGTTTGCAAGATATGCCTGCTGACCAACCTCCAACGATTCGGAACCCGGAAGATTTGCTATCTCAACGGAAAAAACAGCGTTGGGATCCGGCATGCCATAGGCTTCTTCCGGCATCAGATGAATATCCACCACCTGGCCCACTTCCATATCCGCCACCGCAGCGTCAAATCCTCGGATCATCTGACCGGCACCGCAGACAAACTCCAGCGGTTCTCCCCGGTCATAAGAAGAATCAAACTGGGTTCCGTCATTGAATGTACCTCTGTAATGGGCACGGCAGGTCTTGCCCACATTGCGGCCGGTCAATGCTTCCTGAGAGCCGCAGCCTCCGCATCCGCCCTCGCAGGAATGTCCGTCCTCCTGATGGCCGCAGTCATGATCGTCCCCGTGATGCCCGCAGTCATGGTCTTCTCCGTGATGGTGATCACAGGTTGCGCCGGAAGATACCAGTTCTCCCTTCAGATACGCTTCCACTGCCTTGTCCGTATCCCCCTGGGCTCCTGCACACAATTCAACGCCTGCCTCAGCCAGGGCCGCCTGTGCTCCGCCTCCGATACCGCCGCAGATCAATACATCAACGGACTGCTCGGCCAAAAGTCCGGCCAGGGCGCCATGCCCTACACCGTTGGAGCCGATCACTTCGCTGGAGACCACCTTGTTATCTTCCACTTCATATATTTTAAAAAACTCCGTTTTCCCAAAATGCTGGAATACATGTCCGTTGTCATAGGTTACTGCTATTCTCATATTATTCTCCTTACTCGATTATTTTTCCTTAGGTAATTGCGAAACTCTCAAAGCCGCGTAAACTCTCATCTCTCGATTCCCTCTATCCCAATCGCTCCTCACCAATTCTTCTGGTTCTGGAAAACATTCACAGGCTGGAGAGAGCGAACCTTTTTCCTGA
>DVJD01000074.1 GCA_018710785.1 Candidatus Fimimorpha excrementavium | reverse complement strand
TTTGACTTTGGATATGTCAAGGGGAAAGCCCAGTGCAGAGCAGTTGGATCTTTCCATGGGAATGATGGATGTATTAAACAGCAGTTCTGATCTTACCTGTGAAGATGGAACGGATTGCCGCAACTATGGTGTGCTTGACGGTATATCTGAGGCAAAGGAACTGTTGGCAGATATGATTGAAGTACATCCGGACAATATTATTATTTATGGAAATTCCAGTCTGAACGTGATGTATGATACCATTTCTCGTTCCATGACCCATGGAGTAATGGGGAATACGCCGTGGTGCAAGTTGGATAAGGTGAAGTTCCTCTGTCCAGTACCCGGATATGACAGACATTTTGCAATCACTGAGTATTTCGGTATTGAAATGATCAATGTGCCGATGACGCCGGAAGGACCTGACATGGATATGGTGGAACAGCTGGTGGCGGAAGATGAGGCGATTAAGGGAATCTGGTGTGTGCCGAAGTATTCCAATCCACAGGGAATCACCTATTCCGACGAGACCGTCCGCCGTTTTGCAAGACTGAAACCAGCAGCCAAGGATTTCCGTATCTATTGGGATAATGCATACGGCGTGCATCATCTGTACGATCATGATCAGGATTATCTGATTGAGATTATCGCTGAGTGTAAGCGTGCTGGAAATCCGGATATGGTCTATAAGTTCTGTTCCACATCCAAAATCAGCTTCCCGGGTTCCGGAGTAGCCGCTGTGGCTGCTTCCCCAAATAACCTGGTAGACATTAAAAAACAGCTGAAGATTCAGACCATCGGTCATGATAAAGTAAATCAGCTTCGTCATGTTCGCTTTTATAAAGATATCCATGGTATGATCGAACATATGAGACTTCATGCCAATATTTTAAGACCAAAATTTGAAATGGTTTTGAACATCCTGGATCAGGAACTGGGCGATTGCGGGATCGGTTCCTGGACACGGCCAAAGGGAGGATATTTCATTTCCTTTGATGCCATGGAAGGATGTGCAAAGGCGATTGTGGCAAAGGCAAAGAAGGCGGGAGTCGTTATGACTCCGGCAGGTGCTACCTATCCATATGGAAAAGATCCGCATGACAGCAATATCCGTATTGCTCCGACGTATCCGCCCATCAGCGAACTGGAAACGGCAGCCAAACTGTTTGCTCTTTGCGTGAAAATAGTCAGTGTGGAAAAATTGTTGGAAACAAAATAAATAGAGGCGCAGCGCCATATGGAAGGCGGGCATGGGAGTCCTTTTAAAGGGGGATCCATGCCTGCCTTTACAAACGTCAAAATATACAAAACTATAAGTGACAGAATGGGGGATATGTGCTAAACTGAACGTATATAAATTGAAGTTTTGGAGGAGAAGGAAATGAATGGAGCAGAACAGAGAAAACAGTGGGTGGGGGCATTGACAAAAATAGCTGAGCCGGTATTGGATGCTTTGAGCCGGGAAGAACTGAAGGAAACGCTTCCGCAGGATTTGAATCCGGAGCGGTTTGCATTTGCCCCTCTGGAAGCATTCGGCAGAACCATGTGCGGCATTGCCCCATGGCTGGAGGCTGATGATGTACATGGGGAAGAAAAGGAACTTCAGGATAAGTTTCGCCGATTGGCACTTATCGGTCTGGATAAAGCCACGGATCCGAATTCCAAGGATTTTATGGTATTTGACCATGGCGGACAGCCCCTGGTGGATGCGGCATTTTTATCCCACGCATTGATTCGGGCGCCGAGACAGCTGATGGATGCCATGGATGAGAGAGTAAAGAAGAATGTCATAGCGGCGCTGCGTTCATCCAGGAAAATCGTGCCGGGGCCCAATAACTGGATCTTCTTTTCGGCCATGGTGGAGACCGCCTTGTATCGTCTGGGGGCAGAGGATTACGATAAGGTAAGAATCGTATATGCCACACGGACCTTTATGGATTGGTATAAAGGGGACGGCCTGTATGGAGACGGCGCGTCGTTTCACTGGGATTATTATAATAGTTTTGTCATTCAGCCCATGTATGTGGATGTGGTAAAGACATTCGCCCCTGTGATGGAAGAAATCGCCGATCTTTTGCCGGTGGTGACCAGACGGGCTGCCCGTTATGCTTCCATATTGGAGCGGCTGATCGGCCAGGATGGAACCTATCCGATCATTGGAAGATCCATCTGCTATCGTTTCGGAGCCTTTCAGTTATTATCCCAGGCAGCACTGGAACATTTTTTGGAAGATTCGGTAAAACCGCAGCAGGTACGCTGTGCGCTGACAGCCGTGATTACGAGGATTATGTCCAGCAATTCCATGTTTGACGAGGATGGATGGCTGCGTCCGGGTGTGTATGGGTATCAGCTGGATTTGGCAGAGATGTATATTAACCGCGGCAGCCTCTACTTGTGCTGCTCTGTATTTTTAGCATTGGGATTAAGTGAAAACGATCCGTTCTGGGCAGAAGACAATGCAGACTGGACAGCAAAAAAGATCTGGAATGGGGAAAAAATGATGCGGGATCACGCCATCGCGGATTAGGCTGAGAAAAAACGGAATATTAAAGTAAAGTATAACAGTATGGGGATGTTGTGACATCCCCTTTACTGTTGGGATACCATCAGGTGAAAGATAAATTGGAGAACAGAATATGATAAAACCGGAAAACGGATTTTTTAAGCAGGGATGTGCGTTTCGCATTAATAATCAGGAAATCACACAGTACCCAATTACACTGATTCTGCACGATTCGGATTATGTTTCATGGACAGCAGCCGGTGAAAAATTATTTTTAAATCAATTTCCATATGCGTATATTGGTACGGCTCCCTGGCTTGGCAGCCGTACCAATGATGGAGAACTTCCGATTACGCATCCTGCGAAAAGGCAGATTTTGGACTTATTATTGAGACAAGGGGAGTATGGAGTCATTGTATATGCAGTTTCTGAGAAAAAGCTTCGGCAGCCGGAAATGAAAGCCGAATGTGCCTATATTAAGAAACAGTGTAAGTATGCCAGACATATTTTGCTTAAAATCAAAGAATTGGATCATGGAAGAGAGAAGGATCAATATGCAGACGAAGCGGGATTGCAGTTGGCTGTTTATGCTTCCTCATTATTATGTGGACAGACTCAATACCAGCGAGGGAACCCACCATATCAATTATTTCAGGATGCTGCAGATCGCTTTAAGTGAGTATCCTTATGAAATCATTCATATCAATAACGGGATACATATACATGGGATTTCTGTGCGGGAGTATTCCAATAATTTGACGAATATTTTCCAGTGGATTCATCTGCTGTCGCCGGATACAAAAATAATCTTTGCCGGAACTACCTGTGTCAGCAGAAGGGGGAATGACGGGAAAGACGGCGGGTTTAACAGCAAATCGTTTCAGCTGGGGGACAGAGTCCCTGTAAAACAAGGCCGGAATACGGATGACCAATATTATTATAGCCCGGAAGACTCTGCCCTCTATATGGAGTTAAATAAAGCGGCATCCCAGGTATGCCGGAAGTTTGGGATTCCGGTTAACGATCTCTTTGAACTGTCAGTATCTGAAAATCTGCCTAAGACAGATGCAGTGCATTTTCAGAAAGCAGGCTATCAAAAACTGGCAGAAGCTATTATGGATTTGCTGAAGCCGATGTGAAATGGAGGCAGGGCAAAGTGACAATTGGGGCTTGTCACATTCCGGGAAAATATGGTATACTCTCGTGGAACAAAGTTGTCTATTGAAAATGAGCGCATGACAAGGCGTAGAAATGAGGTAACATATGTCTGAATTGGAAGAACAGATTAAGAAAAGAAGAACATTTGCCATCATCTCCCACCCGGATGCGGGTAAGACGACTCTGACAGAGAAATTTTTGCTGTACGGAGGCGCCATCAATCAGGCCGGATCTGTAAAAGGAAGAAAGACAGCGAGACATGCGGTTTCTGACTGGATGGAGATTGAGAAGCAGAGAGGGATTTCCGTTACATCTTCCGTTCTTCAGTTTGAATATAATGGGAACTGTATTAATATTCTGGATACGCCGGGGCACCAGGATTTCTCGGAAGATACGTACCGGACACTGATGGCGGCGGATTCGGCCGTCATGGTAATCGATGGATCCAAAGGTGTCGAAGCGCAGACCATAAAATTATTTAAGGTATGCGTACTGCGCCACATTCCGATTTTCACATTTATCAATAAAATGGACCGGGAAGCCAATGACCCGTTTGACCTTTTGGATGAAATCGAACGTGTTTTGGGAATCAAGACCTGCCCCATCAATTGGCCCATCGGCAGCGGAAAGAGCTTTAAAGGCGTCTATGACAGGGAGACGAAGAAAATTACGACGTTCGTTGCGGCGGATGCCGGAATGCATGCCCTGGACACCGATGAGATTGATCTGGAACACGCAGAGGAACTGATCGGGGAATTTGCGAAAGAAAAATTGGAAGAGGATGTGGAATTGCTGGACGGAGCCAGTGAACCATTCGACATGGAACTGGTGCGCGCAGGCAAGCTTTCTCCCGTCTTTTTTGGCTCCGCGCTGACAAATTTTGGTGTGGAGAACTTTTTGCAGCATTTTCTGAAAATGACGACTTCTCCGCTGCCAAGAAAGAGTGATGCCGGACTCATCGATCCATTCCGCCCCGATTTTTCCGCATTTGTATTTAAAATCCAGGCCAATATGAATAAGGCCCATCGAGACCGTATCGCGTTTATGCGTATCTGCTCCGGAAAGTTTGAAGCAGGGATGGAAGTCAATCATGTCCAGGGAGGCAGAAAGATTAAACTGACGCAGCCGCAGCAGCTGATGGCTCAGGAGAGAAAGATCGTGGAGGAGGCCTACGCGGGAGATATCATCGGTGTATTCGATCCGGGTATTTTTTCCATCGGAGATACCCTCTGCGCATCGGATAAAAAATTCCGGTTTGAGGGGATCCCCACATTTGCGCCGGAGCATTTTGCCAGAGTGCGGCAGGTGGATACCATGAAACGGAAGCAGTTTATCAAAGGGATCAGCCAGATCGCTCTGGAGGGTGCCATACAGATTTTTCAGGAGTTCAATACGGGAATGGAAGAGATCATCGTGGGAGTGGTCGGAGTCCTGCAGTTTGATGTTTTAAAATTCCGTCTGGAGAGCGAGTATAATGTGGAGATTCGGCTGGACCGTCTGCCATATGAACATATTCGCTGGATTGAAAATCAGAGTGAAGTGGATGTATCAAAGATTCAGGGAACTTCGGATATGAAGAGAATCCGGGATCTGAAGGGAAATCCGTTGCTTCTGTTTGTCAACAGCTGGAGTGTCGGCATGGTATTGGAGCGAAATCCCGGACTGAAATTATCCGAGTTTGGAAATATGGATGTCTTAATGTGAGAGTTGGAGGTGCTGCTGCACCTCCGTTTTTTTGTATGACGGGCATGCCGTCAGTCTGTGGTGTAAGTCCACGAGGGGCGTAGTTGCCGACGAACCCCAAAGCGACTCCCAAGGTCTATATCGTGAGGTGTGGGCGAGAAGAAGGGATAGCGAAATCGAAGCCTGACGAACAGAAACCTGATATAAGGCGCACATAGCGGATAAGCTGGCAAAATGCAGCGAAGTCCAAAAGGCAACCGTAACCCATGTGCGTAAATCAGGCAGGTAGACGAGGAAAGACTGGCAGGCTTATCCCGTGAGGTCTCACAGGCGGAGATGTACCGTAATAACAACGAACTGTGAGAAGTCAGCAGAGGCCATAGTAGGTAAAGTCCTGAAATGGATGTTGCTGAAGGGCTGAACAATGTAACTGTGTAATCAAATGTATGCTCCATGGAATACCCGACAGCAGGAAGGGCAAAACGTAAATGAGCAGATACTGCACAACTTAGGGCGAATCCACGGAAACGGAAAGGAGAAAGCACACAAAAGAGTCTGCGCCAATAGAGGTGCAGGAGGAGTAGATGAGGTAACGATTGAAGAACTCGGCGATTATATCAAAGAGAACTGGGAGGGTATCAGGAATCAAATCAGGTGCAGGGAGTTATGGTTTCAGACCGAACAGAAGCTGTGAAATGGCAGTCAGGCAACTGCTCGTATACTTAAACGAGGGATACGAATGGATAGTGGATATTGATTTAGAGAAGTTTTTCGATAATGTACCGCAGGACAGGCTGATGAGCCTTGTACACGACATCATCAATGATGGCGATACAGAATCCCTGATCCGCAAGTATCTGAAAGCAGGAGTTATGACACCACGGGGTTATGAGGAAACAAAACTCGGAACCCCGCAAGGTGGAAATCTGTCCCCGTTACTGTCAAACATCATGCTGAATGAACTGGATAAGGAACTGGAAGCGAGAGGACTCCGGTTCACAAGATACGCAGATGACTGTGTAATAGCGGTCAAAAGCGAAACAGTGGAAAGTGCCGAAGAAACGTCAATGGGGCTTGCAGAAACTGGGGGTCGGAAAAGACCTTGCAAGGTTGACGGCGTACTGTGGAGACCGCTATTACTGGGTAGTGACAAAGACATGCGTTGCCAGGGCAATCTCAAAAGGAGTATTAGCTAGAGCAGGGCTTATAAGTTGTCTTGACTATTACAATGAGCGTCATGCTTTGAAGTTATGTTGAACCGCCGTATGCCGAACGGCATGTACGGTGGTGTGAGAGGGGAGAGAGAATCTCCCCTACTCGATTCGTATACCTGTATTCCCTATGCTGCGGATGAAACAAAACGCAGATTTTTGCATATCTTTTAACATAAGGGAAAAAAGGCGGGAACGATATGCGTATCTGCGATTTGAGACAAAAAGAAGTGATTAATTCCTGTAACTGCAGAAGGCTGGGGTTTGTCTGTGACATCGAATTCGACATAGGCACAGGAAAAATAATTGCCATCATAGTTCCGGGATGCGGAAAAATCTGCGGATTGTTTGGACGGGACAGTGAATATGTGATTCCGTTCCGCTGTATCAAACAGATTGGTCCCGAGATCATTTTGGTGGAGATTGTGGAAGAGGATGTACTTGTAAAATGTAAATTTTAAACGAAAAACCGACGCTTTTGCTTGACCGAAAGAGCAGAAAAAATTATAATGAAGATAGTATTCAGCTGTAAGAATGCGAGATGCAACTTCAGGAAGATCCGTTTTCGGTGATAAAATATCAGTCAGATTTAGACTGCCTGCCGAAGCGGATGAATGAAAAGTGAGAGAGGACAGAAGAATGAAATGCCCATTTTGTAATGCAGAGCTGACCAAAGTGATCGATTCCAGACCTTCCGATGACAACAATTCCATCAGAAGACGCAGACAGTGCGAAAACTGCGGAAGGCGATTTACCACATATGAGAAGCTGGAAACATTTCCGCTTATGGTGATAAAAAAAGATAATACAAGAGAACCCTATGACCGATCCAAGATAGAAGCAGGGATTCTGCGCGCGTGTCATAAACGGCCGGTTTCCATTCAGCAGATCAATCAGCTGATTGATGAGGTGGAGAACACGATCTTTAATATGGATGCCAAAGAAGTACAGAGCAAGGTCATAGGAGAGCTGGTGATGAATAAGCTGCGTGATCTGGAAGCAGTGGCATATGTGCGGTTTGCCAGCGTATACCGGGAGTTTAAAGACGTGGATACCTTTGCGGATGAATTGAAGAAACTGATGAAAAAGGAAGATTAAAGTATGCTGGAACGATTTTATCCGACAGAATGTGCTGCGTCTGTCTATGAAGTGAATTTTACAGCATACTATGAAAAGGGGATCCGCGGTATTATATTTGATATTGACAATACCCTTGTCCCCCACGGGAAACCGGCGGATAAAAGGGCGGTGGAGCTGTTTTCCAAACTCCATTCCATGGGATTTCAGACGTGTCTGATTTCCAACAACAGAGAATCGCGTGTGAAGCCATTTGCCGCTGCAGTGGACTCCATGTATATCTGTAATGCTCATAAGCCGTCGGCAGCGAATTATAGGAAGGCAGTGGAGCGGATGGGAGTCAGTGAGGGAACCGCGCTTTTTATCGGTGATCAGATTTTTACTGACATCTATGGGGCAAACCGGGCAGGCATCGCCAGCCTGTTGGTAGATCCCATCCACCCCAAGGAAGAGATACAGATTGTGCTCAAGCGGTATTTAGAAAAGATTGTACTGCATTTTTTCGAAAAAAATGTCCGTGAAAAAAGAAGCAATGGGCCATCAGAAGAAGGACGTGGAAAGCGGAGATGAATATTGTATTAATTGGATTTATGGGGAGCGGGAAGACCACCGTGGGAAAAAAGCTGGCGGCCGGAATGGGATATACATTTTTGGACACCGACCAGTACATAGAAGAACGGGCAGGCATGAAGATCAGTGAAATTTTTTCCAGGAAAGGAGAAGCCGCGTTCCGAGAGCTGGAAAGCCTTGCGCTGAAGGAAATCGCAGGGATGGATGGCTGCGTGGTTTCCACAGGGGGAGGCCTTCCCATGAGGGAGGAAAACAGGAAACTTTTAAAGCAGATCGGTATGGTGATTTATCTGGATGCTGTGGAAGAAACGCTGTGGAAACGCCTCGCCGATGACCGATCGAGACCTCTTTTAAGGGGAGAGGATCCCAGGGGCAAAATCCATACGCTGCTGTCAGAAAGGGCCCCGGTTTACGGGCATATGGCGGACCATGTGATTCCGGTCGACGGCAGACAGGCGGGGGATATTGCAGCAGAAATAGAAATAATTGTAAAAAGTGCTTGAATTTTTTTAGAGTATAGTATATAATACATACATGTGTCTGCGTGATGCCGGGTTGCGGTCAGGCAGAATGATAAGCCAAGGAGGAAGAGCAATGATTTCAGCTGGTGATTTCAGAAATGGTATTACCATTGAGATGGATAATAACGTATATCAGATTGTAGAATTTCAGCATGTAAAGCCTGGTAAAGGCGCTGCTTTCGTTAGAACAAAGTTAAAAGATGTTAAGAACGGCGGTGTTGTGGAAAAAACATTCCGTCCTACAGAAAAATTCCCGCAGGCACGTATCGAGCGGAAAGATATGACTTACTTGTACAATGATGGTGAGTTGTATTGCTTCATGGATCCGGATACGTATGAGCAGATTTCTCTGCCTCTGTCCGTAATCGGAGATGCTCTTAAATTCGTTAAGGAAAATGAGCAGTGCAAGGTTGTCAGCCACAATGGATCAGTATTTGCCGTTGAGCCTCCGTTGTTTGTAGAACTGGAAATCACCAATACAGAGCCGGGTTTCAAAGGTGATACAGCAACTGGTGCTACAAAACCGGCTGTAGTGGAAACCGGGGCAACCGTTTATGTACCTCTGTTTGTAGACCAGGGGGATAAGATTAAGATTGATACAAGAACAGGGGAATACCTGTCCAGAGCATAATGCAGACTCCCTGTCTGAGGCTCAGACAGGGATTACCATGCGCCTGTAGCTCAGTGGATAGAGCAGCAGAATCCGGATCTGTGTGCGGGGGTTCGACTCCTCTCAGGCGCAATTCTCCATTGGAAGTCATCTTCTCTTTTGAAACGAATCGGGAGAGGAGATTCCAGATGAATTATAAACAGAACTATATTTTTTATCATCCATTTTTAGAACAAATCTTTGATAAATTCCCATTATTGAAAGAACAAATTATATTTTATTTTACATCGCTTTATGCCGAGAAAGACAGGTGTATTCGGGCTCCATACAGGATGATTGGCGATATGACGCTGATGTACGGTATTTTATGGAAAAATGAAAAAGGTGAGGATTGCCTGATCCCAGTGACATGCGAGCATTTGAATCTGTGGAAAAAACAGGAAGAGGAGCTGTTTGCAGCAGCCAGGGAAAATACGCCGCGCCTCCTGCCGGTGTGCCTGCGGCCCATGGGGGAGTTTCTGCGCGATTTTCTCTCGACGGAAGAAAAACGAGTGATGGAGGAAGAGATTTATGTGCTGACCAACAGCCGCGGATATCTCGGTGCAGCCGCAATGTTGTATGAAGGGGTTTTGGAGCGTTTTTCTGCCCGTGTAGGCGCCGATTTGTATATTCTGCCGTCCAGCATCCACGAAGTGATCCTGCTGCCGTTTCAGGGGCAAAAAAAGGAATTCCTCCAGGAAATGGTGGAAGAAATCAATAAAAAAGAAGTGCCCTGTTCGGATATTTTGTCAAATAGAGTCTACCAATATTCGAAAAAATCAGGTACAATAATCGTGTAAAAGAAAACGGGGCATTTCCCCTGTGCTTTTACAGAAAGGAAGGATAAAATGCTTGCTACAATAACAGGAAAGACGAGACTGACAGGGCTTTTGGGAAGACCGGTGGAACACAGTATCTCGCCCATGATGCATAACGAGGCATTTGCGCAGCTGGAACTTCCCTACGCCTATTTGTGCTTTGACATCGGAGAGGAAGAACTTCCTTCGGCAGTAGAGGCATTGAAGGTTCTGGGAGCCAGGGGGTGGAACTGCACGTGGCCGGATAAAAATAAAATGGCAGAACTCTGTGATCATTTGTCTCCGGCCGCAAGGATCATAGGGGCAGTCAATACGGTGGTTAATGATGAGGGCGTGCTGACGGGACATATAACAGACGGCACCGGTTACATGATGGCAGTGAAAGATGCCGGATATGACGTGATAGGAAAGAAAATGACGATGCTTGGGACAGGAGGCGCCGCGACGGCCATCATTGTCCAGGCAGCGCTGGACGGCGTCTCTGAACTGGCTGTTTTCTGCCGGAAATCCAGCCGGTTTTATGCGAGGACAGTGGAGATTGTAAACCGCCTCAATGAGCAGACGGCCTGCCGGGTAAAACTGATTGCCAGCAGCGGTGACTATGAAGAAGACAGGCTGAGGGAAGAAATCGGTACGTCTTATTTGCTGGTAAATGGGACGAGCGTGGGGATGGCGCCGAATGTAGGCCAATGCCTGATAAAAGACCCGGGGGTGTTCCACAAAAATCTGGTGGTCTCCGATATTATTTATAATCCCCGGATGACACGGCTACTGGAGATGGCAAAACAGGCCGGATGTCCGGTGTTCAATGGTTTATACATGCTGCTTTACCAGGGAGCGGAAGCCTTTTTCCTGTGGACAGGAAAGAACATGCCGATTCCAGTGATAAAAGAGAAGTATTTTAGTTAAAAGATTTCTCTGAAATATGGGAGGTTGCTTTTTTTTGTCTGATTTGATAGAATTATAAAATAATAAAGCAGGAGGTAGAAATGGAACAGAAAAGACGACCGCTGAGGAAAAAAAAGAAAAACCCGCTGATACAGTTTTTGCCATATATTATCATTGTTATCATTGCCGCTGTATTGATTGTGGCTGTGATCGTGATTACGGATAAAAAGGACGAGGAGAGAGGAAAAACTGCCCAGGAAACACAGGCAGAGCAGACGGGAGCCATACAGGACGGTTCCGGTCAGAACCAGGAAGGCTCCATGCAGGTGCTGACTTTGACTGAGGGGGCGGACGCCGAGGATCAGGAAAACGGTGAGACCCAGAGCGCTGGGGAACTGGATACCAACCAGAAAATTCTGAATTTGATACAGACGTATTTCCAGGCAGAGGAAGAAGGAGATGCCGATACGCTGAATCAGATCGTGGACACCCCAAATCCGGTTACGGAGGAGCATTTGCAGCAGATCAATGAAATTATAATGGACTATCAGAATATTATCTGTTATGTGATTGATGGTCTGGATGATTCTTCCTGGGTGACCTATATCTCTTATGATATCAAGTTTTTGAATGTGGATCAGACCGCACCGTCTCTGGATCGTTTCATTATCCGCCAGAGGGATGACGGCACCATGTATATTGACATGCACCCTGTGGATGAGGATATGAATACATATCTGGAAGAGGTTAGAAACCGATCAGATGTCAGACAATTATATACCGATGTCAATAATCGATATATTCAGGCATGCAATTCCAGCGAGGAACTCAGCGATTTGGTTGATATGCTGAATAGGGGCAGTCTTGAGATGTACGAGCAGGAAGAAACCGGCGGGACGGAAGAGAGCGGGGAAGAGACCGCAGCCGATTCCGTCGGGGATACAGAAGAAGAGACGGCAGAAGAATAAGAATAAAAGAAAAGGCTGCAAGCTGATTTTCATGCAGGCATGGGTGGGACGAACCCTCTTATGCTGTGATCCGCAAAGGTGCGGTGAGGAAAATGGCCTGCAGCCTTTTGAAATGGTTTGAAAATAATTCGATTTTTCCTAAATATGTTTTGACAATTAGGGAATATTCTGCTATTCTACTGGTAGAAGGACCAATGAAAGCGGTGATTGCCTGAAAAGAGAAACCGAAGTTGTGCACCATGGTGAAAGGAGGTGCGTGAGTTGAAAACATTGATCGAACTGTATGATAATGAAGCGATTGAAAATATCCTTGCTCCGATTGCGATTCATCCGGAACGAGTGATTTATCTTTGGGATGAGAGTGTCAATGGAATGGTGGACGGCAACAGAGAAGGTGGGATTCGCCGGTTTCTGAACAGCCAGAAACCAGTGTCAAGTGCCATTTTTTATGAAATTGAATCGACAGAATTGGCAGATATCAGAAAGGAACTGGAAAAAATACTCGGCCAATACGAAGACTGCGTGATTGACTTTACGGGCGGCAGCGGAATTTTATTCTTTGCTGTCAGTATGTATGCCAGGGATCATCATACACCTGGATTTTTCATTGATTTTTCCAGCAGAAAGATGGTGGATCTGTTCGGATGTGAGAAATTGACCAGAGAATTTCAGATGCCGTCTCTGACATCCAAAGAACTGTTCCGTATCACCGGCGGAAGTGTATACCGATACGGGAATTTTGAAGAAACCTGGAAAGAAGAACAATTTCAGGACGACATTCGAAAGGTATGGGATCTGTATCTTCAAAATCCGGACAGCTGGCATAATCAGATGGAATATCTGGAATATGTGAATGAACACTATGGAAATCCATCGTCTTCTCTCGCAATTCTGGCTCCCACCATGATCAATGCGTATAAAAGAATGTATAAAAATGACGGAAGACTTTTGGAGGAGTGGAAAAAGATCGGTATTCTCCAATATTTTTATACAGAAAACAATATGGTACATATTTTGTTCAAGAATGATGCAATCAAACGGTGTGTGACAAAGATGAAATCCAGCCTGCTCCTGTATATGTATGCCATGGCGATGTCATCCGGCCTGTTTGATGAAGTACGGATCAGCCTTATGGTGGATTCGGATGAGATCAGTCGGCAATACCATAATGTTGCCAGCAAAATTGATCTGCTGTTGATGAAGGGAATTATCCCCATCTTTGTGAAATGCACAGTCAATGCGCCGACGAGGCAGGATCTGGAAGGATTGTATATGCAGGCCAGAAAGTTCGGCGGAAGGCTTTCAAAGATGCTGATTGTGACCACAAAAGATGTCAGATATGCTCATCCGGCCACCGCAGAGAGCGCCAGAAGCCTTGGAATAGAGGTGCTGGACCGCTATGACCTCCCGCAGAAAAACTTTCTGAAACAGTTGGAGTGGATTGCCAATCCGACGTGAGGGTCAGCTGATCATGCCCCCGACCATACCGCAGACGGCGCATATGGCCATTATGAGGATGGAAGAGGCAATTCCCTGCACGATTTCTTTCTGGATGATGAAGGACAGCAGCATCAGAATTAAGAAATAAAGAATACCGAAAGCCATGCCCCACAGGAATTTTCTGTGCTGCATGGTTTTTCCAATGATGAAACCGCCGGTCAGACAGGAAATGATATAGATGGCATAAATACCGATGCGAAGCTGGCTTTGGGGCATTTTCATTTTATAGAAAAGAAATGCCAGAACAAACAGCAGAATGCCTGTCAGTATATATGTAAAAAACAGGCTTTTGAGAAATGCAAGAACGTTCGGGTTAGGTTTCATAAATCCCTCCTGAGTGGGTTATGCTGTATTATATGAAAGAGAAGGGAAAAATATGTTTTCCGATGACTGTCAGAGGGGAATCGGCCGGAATCGTCTGGGGGGAGAATCTTGAAGAAACTGGTGAAAAGTAATTGCGAAGACAAAAAGGATATGGTATACTGATAATGATATTACGGCGGGAAAGAGAACAAAAACCGCGTGATTTTTATAATATATGGAGGATGAATCATGAAGAGAGTAAAGACGTTAACGACAAAGACATTAAAGAATACAATGAAGAAGGGCGGATGCGGAGAATGTCAGACATCCTGCCAGTCAGCCTGCAAGACATCCTGTACAGTAGGAAATCAGAGCTGCGAAAATAACAAATAATCAGCAGGAAATGAAAGCAGACAACCGAAAGCCGAGGGGGATTCCCCCCTCGGCTTTGCAATGTGATTGTTCAGAGGAGGAAATGTTGTGATTCACCAGTATAAGAGTAATGGATATAACATCGTATTGGATATTAACTCCGGATCGGTTCATGTGGTGGATGATGTGGTATATGATGTGATCCCATTATTTGAGGAAAAAGGGAAAGAAGAGATTATAAATCTGTTAAAAGATAAATACACGGAGGAAGAGATCGGGGAAGCCATCGAAGAGGTAAAGGAACTGAAAGATGCGGAACTGCTTTATACGCCTGATATTTACCGTGAGTATATCACCGATTTCAAGAATAGAAGCACCGTCGTAAAGGCACTGTGCCTGCATATTGCCCATGACTGCAACTTGGCATGTAAGTATTGTTTTGCGGAAGAGGGAGAATATCACGGAAGAAGAGCGCTGATGAGCTATGAAGTCGGCAAGAAAGCACTGGATTTTCTGATTGCAAATTCCGGAAACCGTGTCAACCTGGAAGTTGACTTTTTCGGCGGAGAGCCGCTTATGAACTGGAATGTTGTAAAACAGCTGGTGGAATACGGCCGTTCCCAGGAAAAAATTCATAATAAAAAGTTCCGTTTTACACTGACGACAAACGGCGTATTGCTGAATGACGAGGTGATGGAGTTCTGCAACCGTGAGATGAGCAATGTGGTGCTCAGCCTGGATGGAAGAAAAGAAGTCAATGACCGGATGCGGCCGTTCCGGAATGGAAAGGGAAGTTATGATCTGATCGTGCCGAAATTCCAAAAGTTTGCTGAGAGCCGTAATCAGACCAATTATTATGTGCGCGGAACATTTACAAGAGAAAATCTGGATTTTTCCAAGGATGTGATTCATTTTGCGGATTTGGGATTTAAGCAGATGTCTGTGGAGCCGGTGGTGGGACTGCCGGAAGAACCCTATGCCATTCGGGAGGAAGATCTTCCGAAGATCATGGAAGAATACGACAATCTGGCCAAGGAGTTTATCAAGAGAAAAAAGGAGGGAAGAGGATTTAATTTCTTCCATTTTATGATTGATCTGGAGCAGGGGCCGTGTGTGGCCAAGCGACTGTCCGGATGCGGTTCCGGTACGGAATATCTGGCGGTGACTCCATGGGGAGATTTGTATCCGTGTCACCAGTTTGTGGGAGAGGAAAAGTTCCTCTTGGGTAATGTAGATGATGGCATTGTAAGAAAAGATATTTGCGATGAATTTAAGCTGTGCAATGTTTATGCCAAAGAAAAATGCCAGAAATGTTTTGCAAAATTTTACTGCAGCGGCGGGTGCGCAGCCAACTCTTACAAATTTCATGGTTCCATAACGGACGCCTATGATATTGGGTGTGAGATGGAACGCAAACGTGTGGAATGCGCGATTATGATTAAGGCTGCCCTTGCAGATGAAGAATAAAAATCATTAAAGGAGAAAGAGAGAGATGAGCAAGAAGAAAGGAATCTTCAGTCTGATTGCGGTTTTGGCAGTGACGGCGCTTATCCTTTACACCGCGATATTCGGTATTGGAGAAGATGCGTCCGGCAGTATGGCTGATATTAATCTTGGTCTGGATCTGCGCGGCGGTGTGAGCATCACTTATGAAGCAGTGGAAGAAAATCCGTCGGAACAGTCCATGGAAGACACAAAGGACAAACTTCAGGATCGTGTGGAAAATTATTCCACAGAATCTCAGGTGTATATGGAGGGTTCCAACCGAATCACCATTGATATTCCGGGGGCGACCGATGCCAATGAGATTCTGAAAGAATTGGGACAACCTGGTACGCTGATTTTCTGTACGGATGCCAATGATCCGGAAGGAACCATGGTGATGGATGGAAATGATATCCAAAATGCACAGGGTTATATGAATAGTCAGGCGACCGACTCCAGAGACCGCTACATTGTTCAGCTGACATTAACAGAAAACGGTCGCCAGAAATTCGCCGCAGTGACAGAGGAGTTGGCAGAAACGCAGGGAATCCTGTATATTGTCTATGACGGCGAAATCGTAAGTGCACCGCGCTGCGAGCAGAAGATTGACAGTGAGACGTGTGAGATAAATGGTATGAGCAGTCTGGAAGAAGCCAATCAGCTGGCCTCCACCATTCGCATCGGCGCCCTTCCTGTGGAATTAAAGGAACTTCGATCCAGCGTCGTCGGAGCAAAGTTGGGGGAAGAGGCGGTGCAGACAAGCTTGCTGGCTGGAGTGATCGGTCTGGTCATTGTCATTGTATTTATGGTTGTTTTGTACCGGATGCCAGGAGTAGCTGCGTCCATCGCGTTGATTCTGTATACCGGGATGATCATAGTGCTTTTGGGAGCATTTAACCAGGAGATAACGCTGACCCTTCCCGGTATCGCCGGTATCATCCTGAGTATCGGTATGGCGGTGGATGCCAATGTCATCATCTTCACCCGAATCAGAGAAGAGATCGGCATGGGAAGAAACGTAAGTACGGCCATTAATACCGGTTTTTCCAAAGCACTGTCCGCTATCATCGACGGAAATGTTACAACTCTAATTGCTGCCGCAGTGCTGTATGTCATGGGATCCGGAACGGTGCGCGGATTTGCCCAGACTCTGGCGCTTGGTATTGTATTATCCATGTTTACCGCCCTGTTTGTGACCCGAACGATCATTAAGGCCCTGTATGCCATGGGAATGCAGGATGAGAAATTCTATGGAAAAGTGATTCACAAAAAAACCATCAATTTCCTTGGGAAGAAAATGTTCTGTTTTGCTCTGTCAGGACTTATCATTCTGATCGGGATCGGGACCATGGTATACAATGGAGTCAGAGGGGACGCCCTGAATTACAGTCTGGACTTTAAGGGAGGAACCTCCACCAGCGTTACATTCAATGAAAACTACACCATCGATCAGCTGAATGATGAAGTAAAACCGGTTGTGGCAGAAGTGACGAAGGATAATGACATTCAGATGACACCTGTCCAGAACAGCAATGAGGTCAATATTAAGACCAGGGAATTGACACAGGAAGAAAGAGAGGAACTGTATCAGAAGCTGCAGGAGAATTTCGGTGTGGACGAGACTCTGATTACGTACGACAATATCGGAGCAACTGTCAGCGGAGAGATGCAGAAATCTGCCGTCAGAGCGGCTGTCATTGCGGCAATTTTTATGCTGATCTATGTGTGGTTCCGTTTTAAGGATATTAAATTTGCTTCCAGCGCAGTCCTTGCTCTGATTCATGACGTAATGATTGTGGTAACTTGCTATGCCGTATTCCGCTGGTCTGTCGGAAATACGTTTATCGCCTGTATTCTGACCATCGTCGGTTATTCCATCAATGCGACCATTGTAATCTTTGACCGTATCAGAGAGAATCTGAAGGAGAAGAAACAGATGGAGCTGGCAGAACTTGTCAATACGTCCATCAGCCAGACGCTGACCAGAAGTATCAATACATCAGTGACCACAGTAATTATGGTTATTGTTTTGTATATTGTCGGTGTAGAATCCATCCGTGAATTTGCTCTTCCGCTGATTGTAGGCCTTGTGGCCGGTACATATTCATCGGTATGCCTGACGGGTGCGATGTGGTATATGATGAAGGTGAAATTCGCAGGGAAAAAGGACAATAAATCAAACAAAAAGAAGCTGGAAAAGAAAACTGCCAAAGCGTAAGGCTGGATTGGGCCGGGTTTGACAGAAAGAAGAGCTGCCCCAAAGGGATGCTGCGAAAATCTGGAAAACGGTTTTGCGGCATCCCTTTTTAAGCGGAAGGGATGGCCGACAGAGCCGCATCAGCAGGAGATGCCCTTTGCAGGCTGAAAATGAAAGGAAAGGAGGATCGGATATGTACAAAATATTGACGACAGACGGAAGGGCCAAACGGGCGGAAATGCAGACCGTGCATGGCACCATCCAGACTCCTGTTTTTATGAACGTGGGAACTGTCGCTGCGATTAAGGGAGCCGTATCCACCATGGACCTGAAGGAAATTCATACACAGGTGGAGCTCTCCAACACCTATCATCTGCATCTGCGTCCGGGCGATGAGGTGGTGAAACAGTTGGGCGGTCTCCACAAATTTATGAACTGGGACAGACCGATTTTGACCGATTCAGGAGGATTCCAGGTATTCTCCCTGGCCGGTATGCGAAAGATAAAAGAAGAAGGCGTGTATTTCCGCTCCCATATCGATGGCCATAAGATTTTCATGGGACCGGAAGAAAGCATGCAGATTCAGTCCAATTTGGGCTCTACCATAGCCATGGCTTTTGATGAATGCCCTTCCTCGGTGGCGGAACGGTCTTATATCCAGAATTCCGTGGATCGAACAGCCAGATGGCTGGAACGCTGCAAAAAAGAAATGCAGAGACTCAACAGTCTGGACGATACCATAAACAAGCATCAATTGTTGTTTGGAATCAATCAAGGCGGAATTTTGGAAGATGTGAGAATCGAACATGCCAAGCGGATCCGTGAGCTGGACTTGGACGGATACGCGGTGGGCGGTCTGGCAGTGGGAGAAAGCCACGAGGAAATGTACCGTATTTTGGACGCGGTTGTACCATTCCTGCCAAAAGATAAGCCGACGTATCTGATGGGAGTGGGGACACCGGCCAATATTCTGGAGGCGGTGGACCGTGGTGTGGATTTCTTTGACTGTGTATACCCTTCCAGAAACGGAAGACACGGACATGTCTATACGAAAAAGGGAAGGCTGAATCTGTCCAATGCAAGGTTTCAGCTGGATGACAGACCTCTGGAGGAAGGCTGCCAGTGTCCGGCCTGCCGCCACTACAGCAGGGCATATATCCGCCATCTGTTAAAAGCGGGAGAGATGCTCGGCATGCGCCTGTGCGTCCTTCATAATCTGTATTTTTATAATAATTTAATGACTGAAATCCGACAAGCCATTGACAATCACACGTATAAAGAGTATAAATGTAATATGCTGGCATCTATGGAAGCCGGGGAATAACACAGGAGGAATAAAATATGCAATTTTTAACATTAACGGAAAGCGGCGGAATGTCAATCATGGTCATTGTGATCTATTTGGTAGTCATCGTCGGCGCCATGTATTTCATCGCGATCAGACCACAGAAGAAGCAGCAAAAAGAGCAGCAGGCACTTCTGGCATCCTTGGAAGTGGGAGATACTGTACTGACATCTTCCGGATTCTATGGTGTATTGATTGATATTACAGAAGATACGGTTATTGTGGAATTTGGTAATAATAAAGCCTGCAGAATCCCGATGCAGAAATCGGCGATCATACAGGCGGAAAAACCGGAGGAATAAACAGAAATCAGCGAATCGGAGCAGCTTTTTGAGATCCGGTCTTGGGAAAGAGAATGGCATATGCAGGAGCGTGATGAATCTGCAGCGGGCTGTTCTCTTTTTTTACTGGAAAAAAAACGGAAATTGTGGTATCTTTAGTTCAAATCAAAGTGTAGTGTTAGGCTGCAGAAATGGAGGTTTACATGAAAATAGGTGCTTTGGAAGCGGGCGGCACAAAAATGGTGTGCGCTGTGGGAGATGAGACGGGTAAAATTTTTGAGCGGATATCGATTCCGACAGAAATGCCAGAGATAACCGTTCCCCGATTAATCGAATATTTCAAAGATAAAGAAATTGATGCGCTGGGAATCGGCTGCTTCGGGCCAATCGATTTAAACAGAAGTTCTGAGACATACGGGTATATTACGACAACTCCAAAACTGGCATGGCGCTATTTTAACATGGTGGGGGCATTTAAAGAAGCACTCCATGGATTGCCGGTGGGATTTGATACGGATGTCAATGGATCCGCCCTTGGTGAGGCGACATGGGGAATCACCAAAGGGCTGGAAAACAGTATTTATATTACCATAGGGACAGGGGTAGGTATGGGAATCATATCAAACGGAAGGGTTCTTCATGGAATGCTTCACCCAGAAGCCGGACACCTGATTTTGAAAAAACATCCGAGTGATGTGTATGAAGGAAAATGTCCCTATCATAAAACTTGTCTGGAAGGACTGGCGGCAGGACCTGCCATCGAGGCCAGATGGGGAAAGAAGGGGATAGAATTGGCTGACAAAAAAGAGGTCTGGGAGTTGGAGGCATACTATATCGGACAGGCGTTGGCTGATTTAATTTTAGTGCTTTCTCCCCAAAGAATCGTGCTGGGAGGAGGGGTGATGCATCAGGAACAGCTGCTGCCTCTTGTAAAAGATGAGGTAAAGAAACAGTTGAACGGGTATATTGAAACAAAAGAAATGGAACATTTGGACGATTATATTGTACTTCCAAGCTTAAATGATAACCAGGGAATCTTGGGAGCGATCCGTTTGGCTTTGGACGAGATGGAGAGGGGATGAGCGAAATGTCGGAGTTGATTTTTTTGAAACCGGTTTTAAAGGAAATGATCTGGGGCGGCGACAGGCTTAAGGAATTCGGATATGATATCCCCAGTGATCATACGGGAGAGTGCTGGGGCATCAGTGCGCACCCCAATGGAGATTGCGTGGTGGAAGGAGGTACCTTTGACGGCTGGACGCTGAGCGCGCTTTGGGAAAAACACAGAGAGCTGTTTGGAGGCGTCGATCAGGATCGCTTTCCTCTTTTGGTTAAAATCATAGACGCGAAGAAGGATCTGAGTATCCAGGTTCATCCGGATGACGCCTATGCCAGAGAACATGAACATGGGTCCCTGGGAAAGACAGAATGCTGGTATGTGCTGGACTGTGATCCCCAGGGAGAAATCGTCATCGGCCACCACGCCAAGGATAAGGATGAACTCAGGGAGATGATTGAGCAAAAGCGATGGAACGATTTGATCCGGACCATCCCCGTGAAAAAGGGCGATTTTTTTCAAATCAATCCCGGATGCGTCCATGCCATAAAAGCGGGAACCCTGATTTTGGAAACGCAGCAGAACAGTGATATCACATACCGGGTCTATGATTATGACAGACTGTCCGATGGGAAACCGAGACAGCTTCATATCCGGCAGAGTATTGACGTGATACAGGCTCCATATGAAGCGTCAGCCGTGAAACCGGAGGTGACAAAGGAAGGCAAAATCACGGTTACATCGCTGGTTCGCTGTCCTTACTATGAAGTAAAGAAAATGGATGTGGACGGAATCGGGGAGATTCAGTTTCAAAAACCGTTTGTAAACGTCAGTGTGATTGAAGGGAGCGGGACCATCAATGGAAGGGAGATTCGAAAAGGAAACCATTTCATCATTCCCGCAGAATACGGAACTATCCGGTTGGAGGGAACCTTATCGATGATCGTATCCAGTCTGTAGCCGCAGTTCGGATATTCTTAAGAAAACTGCCACTTCTTGCGAAAATCTTACAAAAACCTGAATAAAGTGACAAAAAACCGACTTAAAATTGTCTGAAACATTGACTATACGAAGGGAATGTGATAGAATGTTACCATGTAGATTTAAGAAAAATAAAAAAAGGAGGTGCGATATCCAGTCAGGTGATACATAAAGTCTTCGTGGAGAAACCAATTTTATGTACGGCTAAGGCAGGGTATTCAGTGGAAGATGAGAAATCATATGTTGTTGACGCAGAGCGAAGTGGAAATTATGGAGATTTTGTGGGAAACGGGGGCACAGGGAAAGAAAATTACGATTCTGGAGCTGATTGATGCAATTAATAAAAAATATGATCGTGAACTGAAGCGTCAGACAGTTTCCACATTTTTATCCCATCTGGTAAGCAAAGGAGTGGCGGATTACACCAAGAAGAGTAAAATTTCTTACTATGTTCCTGTCATCACAAGGGAGGAGTATGCTGCAATTTTGCAGAAAGAACTGTTGGATACATGGTTCAACGGCGATGTGGCAAGTTGTATCAAGTCGCTGCTTACCAATGAAAAAATCAGTAAAAAGGAAATGGAAAAAATAAAAGAGGAGATCAATGCGATTTAGTATACAATTCGTATATTTGCTTGGGACAGAAAGTTTGACAGGGGCTGCCATTGCGTTGGGAGTCATCCTCATCATAGGTATGATACATAAATTTTGCTCCGGCTTTTCTCACAGACAGGAAATCGGGTGGCTGGCGATGGTGTCCTTCCTGGTTCCGTTTTGGTATATTGGGAATCGAATCGTTCATGTATGGATCCCGTCATACCGGTATGGTGCAATCAGTGATGAGGTGAGCATCTATGGCGGAGCGGGCGCGGAACGAATTGCGGCCATTATTCTGTTGATTTGGGCAGCGGGTGTTCTGGCGGGTATTGTTTTTCTGACAGTGAGACAGATCAGGCAGCACCGGACGCTGGCAAAGGCCGTGCGCGTGACGGATCCGTATATACTGTATAAAGTGGAAGAGCTGCAGGAAGAACTCAAGATTTGCCGAAATATTACAGTGCTGTATCATCCGGATCTGACATCACCGGGATGCGCCGGAATATGGAAACCGTATATTGTCATGAACAGAGACGCCATGGATAGGGAAAATGTCGATTCTGTTTTGTGTCATGAATTGATCCATATCAAGAGGAATGACATGTTATTTCGGTATATACTGGATTTCATATCGGTGATCCATTGGTTTAATCCGTTTGCCCATATGCTGCGTCTGTTTTTGATAAAACAGATTGAGTACGGATGTGATGTGTATGCCATTCTGCATACAGGATGGACGGTCTGTCCGGGGGACTATATCACATCCATTTCACAGGTGATTAAAAAGCGTGATAAAAATGTCAGCTATGTACTTCCATTTGGCGCAAGGCAGGAGGATATGGAGAAGCGGATCAAATATCTGAAAAAACTGAAATATCCCAAGCGTCTTGGGTCGCTGTTTCTTGCGGCGCTGGCCTGCGGTATTTTTTTCGGAGCAGCTTTCACAGCATATGCAGCCAATAGGACGGTTACTGGCCCATATGTGGACTGGCTGAAGACAGCATCCGGTGCGGCCATATGCGAAGGGGAAGGTGAACCGATACCTGTCATTGATGCGGAATACACGACGAGAGAGGTTATTGACGCCGGGGAAAGGGAATATAAACTTGATGGAAATAATATTCTGGTCGATTGGACTCTGGAAGGAGGGGAGACTGGAATATCGAAACCCTTTGACGGAAGTGCGGGAGATGGAATCCAGGCCATGCTCATAGGGGAGGATGGGATTTCCTATGAGGCGGGATTGATGCAGCCGGACGGAGAAATCATATGGATCCATTTGGATGGAGATGGGGCCCATGATTCCGTTCTGACACAGAATGGAGCCCATCGTCTGGTGGTCAGAAATGCGTCTGATCAGAGTTTTGAGACAAGTATTACATTAATAGAGCGAAACGATGAGGAAAAGTGAAATTGTCGAGTATGGATGAAGGGAGTGCAGCAACACTCCCTTTTCGTATGTTCCTGTGCCTTCACAGCCGGAGACTCTGGATGCCGAGGAAGTCGCGGATGCAGACGGCGGCTCCTCCCAAAAGGATGGCAGTATCCTGGAGGGTGGAAGGGATGAGCGGACAGAATTTATCCGATGCGGGATGGCTTTGGGAGGCGGCAGCGGCCTGGGCGCGGGACAGCCGTTCTTGGATCATCGGGATGATATCCGGAAGGTAGGAAGTAAAGGAGCTGTTAATAATAATGATATCGGGATTGAAGATGGTGGCGATATTGTTGATGGCGATGGCCATGTATTTCGTAAACGTCCGGATGGCCGAGACGGCAGGGGGAGATTGACGGCGGTAATCGGCGATGAGATCATCCACAGTGGGGGAGGAAAGGCATGCCAGTTCGGCATACTCTCTGAGAATCGCCGGTTCGGAAGCATATTGTTCGATGCAGCCGCGGTTGCCGCAGGGGCAGGGGCGTCCTCCGGCTTCGACGATGGTATGACCAAATTCACCGGCAAACCCGCTTCTGCCCGTATAAAGCTGATGATTCAGGATCAGGCCGAGTCCGATTCCCGTGTGGATGCTCAGATTAATCATGTTGGAGTAATCATGGCAGAAGGTTTTTTCTCCCAATGCAGAAAAGTTGGCTTCATTTTCGATAAAGACAGGAATGTGAAAGGTATGTTCCAGCTCCTGAGCCAAAGGCAGGCCGGTGAGATCATAGTAGGGACAGAACAAAATGGTGTTATCGTGGACAGCAGCGTGTACGCCGACCGTGATGCCTATGACACCGTGTATCGTCGGGGGCAGGGTATCCATGGTCTTTTGAATCAATAGTTTGAGGGGCTGAAGAAGCGCTGAGGGAGAATAGTGGTTGGCATACTGGTACAGGCGGCAGTCTTCTCCCCGCAGATTGCATGTCATGAGCACGATCTGCCGCCCTGTGAGATCGATGGACAGGACATGGCCATTTTCTTTGGCGAAGGTCAGCATAATGGGCTTTCGTCCTTTGGACGTGTCGCGGCTGCCGGTCTCCCGAATCAGGTGCTGTTCCAGCAGACGCGTTACGATGGAAGAAACGGTGGCTTTCGTCAGACCCAGGAGGCTGGAAAGTTCGGCCCTGGATATGGGATCATGCTGGATGATGGCTTCCAGGACCAGGCGGGTATTCAGATCTCGGATCATTTCCTGCTTTCCTGCTTTCATAATTTGTATACCTCCTAAACTAATTATAGAGTTATCGTATCACAAAGCCGCAAAATGTGCAAATCCTTTTTCCGTTCATCGGACTTTGGAAAACAGGATGATTTTAGAAGAAAAAACGGGTATTTATGAGGAGTTGGAAGATGTTCTTGACATTCGATTTATTCTGTAGTAGAGTAAAAATATCCTATTTAGTTTAGAGAGTGAATTAAACGATGATCCGCATGACAAAGGGTGGACCATCGGTCTGTATTCATGCTGGAAAGGAGAGAGAGGATGAAGAATACACCAGAAGTAAAACTGGGGATTATTGCCGTCAGCAGAGACTGTTTCCCCATGACACTTTCCGCCAGAAGAAGAGCAGCAGTGGTGGAGGCGTATCAGAAAAAAGGCGGAGAAATTTATGAATGTCCAGTGACAGTGGAAAATGAATTGGACATGTTAAAAGCAGTGGGCGAAGTAAAGGAAAATGGCTGCAATGCTCTTGTGGTATTCCTTGGAAACTTCGGACCGGAGACCAGTGAGACATTGATTGCAAAAGAATTTTGCGGTCCGATCATGTACGCGGCAGCGGCGGAAGAGACGGGGGAAAGTCTTCTGGATGACAGAGGCGATGCATACTGCGGAATGCTGAATTTGAGTTATAATTTGAAGCTTCGCAATATCCGGGCATATATACCGGAATATCCGGTGGGAACGGCAGAAGAAGTGGCAGATATGATTGCTGATTTCATTCCGATCGCCAGAACTATGATCGGGCTTTCGAAACTGAAAATCATCTCTTTCGGACCTCGTCCCCAGGATTTTTTGGCATGCAATGCGCCGATTAAGCAGCTGTATAATCTGGGAGTGGAGATTGAGGAAAATTCTGAGCTGGATTTGTTTGCAGCCTTCAATGAGCATCAGGACGATCCGAGGATTCCGGCCGTGGCCGAGGATATGGCCAAAGAACTGGGAGAGGGCAACAAGCTCCCTGGTATTCTGCCGAAATTGGCCCAGTATGAGGTGACGCTGCTGGATTGGGCTAAGGATCATAAAGGATCCAGGGAATTTGTGGTATTTGCCAATAAGTGCTGGCCTTCGTTCCAGACACAGTTTGGATTTGTGCCCTGTTATGTAAACAGCCGTCTGGCAGCCCAAGGCATGCCGGTATCCTGTGAGGTGGATATTTACGGCGCTTTGAGTGAGTACATCGGCACGTGCATCAGCCAGGATGTGGTTACGCTTCTGGATATCAACAATTCTGTGCCAAGGGATATGTATGAGAATGAAATCAAAGACAAATATCCATACACGCTGAAAGATACGTTCATGGGATTCCACTGCGGAAATACGGCGGCATGCAAGCTGTCCTTTAAGGAGATGCGCAATCAGAAGATCATGGCCCGGACGCTTCCAAAGGAAGTTACATATGGCACTCTGGAAGGAGATATCATGCCGGGAGAGATCACATTCTTCCGTCTGCAGAGCACAGCGGATGCCAGACTGCGGGCCTACGTGGCAGAAGGGGAGATCCTGCCTGTGGCTACCCGTTCTTTTGGCGCCATCGCTGTTTTTGCCATCCCGGAGATGGGCCGTTTTTACCGGCATGTGCTGATCGAGAAGAATTATCCGCATCATGGCGCCGTAGCATTCGGGCATTATGGAAAGATAATGTTTGAAGTGTTTAAGTACCTCGGCGTAGAAGAAATTGGATTTAATCAGCCGAAAGAAATGCGTTATCCGACAGAGAATCCATTTGCATAAAAGTGGATGCTGACACAATTGCGTGTCCAGAACAGGCAGAAGGGGTTCTGGGCACGCTTTTTGCCGTTTTCTATTTCTTTGAACATATGGAGGGAACGATTATGCTGTATATAGGGATTGATTTGGGAACATCGGCGGTGAAACTGCTGATGATGGATGAAAAAGGAAAGATTCGTAATATTGTTTCCAGAGAATACCCGATTTCTTTTCCGAAGCCCGGCTGGTCAGAGCAGAATCCGCAGGACTGGTATTCCGCCTGTCTGGATGGATTGAAGGAGCTGACTGCTCTCAGGGGGGAAGAGAAGATCGGGGGAATCAGTTTTGGCGGACAGATGCATGGACTTGTGATCCTGGATGAGGCGGATGAGGTCATCCGTCCGGCGATCCTTTGGAATGACGGCAGAACGGGAGAGGAGACCGAGTATCTGAACCAGGTTATAGGGAAAGATCGTCTGTCTCAGTATACGGCCAACATTGCTTTTGCCGGTTTTACGGCGCCGAAACTGCTCTGGGTGAAGAAGCATGAACCGGAAAAATTTAAGCGCATCAGAAAAATTATGCTTCCAAAAGATTACATCGCCTATCGTCTCACCGGAGCCCACACGACAGACCCATCCGATGCTTCCGGTATGCTGCTGTTTGATGTGAAACACAGATGCTGGTCCGATGAAATGCTGAAGATCTGCGGGATTCAGAGAGAGCAGATGCCGAAAGTGGTGGAGAGCTATGAAATCATCGGTACGTTAAAGCCGGAAGTTTCCGAATACCTGGAGATCTCTTATCCGATAAAGGTGGCCGCGGGGGCCGGTGACAATGCGGCGGCAGCTGTGGGAACAGGAACCGTGGGGGAAGGGAAGTGTAATATTTCTCTTGGCACCAGCGGGACCATATTTATTTCCAGCGACAGATTTCAGGTGGACAGTCATAATGCGCTCCACGCATTTGCCCATGCCGACGGTCACTATCATTTGATGGGATGCATGCTGAGCGCCGCCAGCTGCAACAAATGGTGGATGGATGGTATTCTGCAGACCGGAGAGTACCAGAAGGAACAGGAAAAGATCCAAAAACTGGGGGATAATCAGGTGTATTTTCTTCCCTATCTCATGGGAGAACGTTCTCCCCACAATGATCCGGCTGCAAGGGGCACCTTCATCGGGATGACCATGGATACCACCAGAGAAGACATGACCCAGGCGGTGTTGGAAGGCGTGGCATTTGCGCTGAGGGATTCCCTGGAAGTGGCAAGGAGCCTCGGAATCACTGTGACAAGTTCAAAAATCTGCGGCGGCGGTGCAAAGAGTGCCCTGTGGAAGACCATGATTGCGAATATCTTAAATCTTCGGCTGGATGTGGTGGCATGTGAGGAAGGACCGTCCTATGGAGGGGCGATTTTGGCAGCTGTGGGATGCGGAGAATACCGGTCTGTGGAAGAAGCGTCAGAGGCCATCGTCCGGGTGGTCGATACCGTAGAGCCGGATGCGGAACTGGTGAGAAAATACGAGGAAAACTATCAGAAGTTCAGACAGATTTATCCAAAGCTAAAAGATTTGTTTCCCATCCTTGGGGAGTAAAGCGGAAACGGAAAACAGAAAATAAAAACGGGGCTGAAAGAAAGGAAGGTACATATCTATGTTTTGTATTAAAAATGGCATGATTCACGATGCGATTCACCCGGAAGCCTATCAGGCGGATATTTTGGTGGACGGAGGAAAAATAGCAGCCATCGGGAATGATTTGAACGTTCCGGAAGGCACAGAAATGGTGGATGTGTCCGGGTTATCGGTTTACCCGGGGTTTGTGGAAGCCCACGGGCATATCGGGTTAGACGGCTATGGAATTGGATATGAGGGACAGGATTACAACGAGATGGGAGATATTCTCTCTCCGCAGCTTCGCGGGATTGACGGAATCAAGCCGGGAGACTTCGCGTTTAAGGAAGCGGCAGCGGCAGGCGTGACCTGTGTCTGTGTGGGACCGGGGAGCGCCAACGTGCTTGGAGGAACGTTTACATCCATCAAAACAGCCGGAAACCGTGTGGATGACATGGTGGTGAAAAAGGAAACGGCCATGAAATGTGCCTTTGGAGAAAATCCGAAGCGTATTTACCGGGATAAGGGAAATTCATCCCGCATGTCCACGGCCGCAAAACTGCGGGAGATGCTGTTTAAGGCCAAAGAGTACAATGAACGGATACTGGCTGCCGGGGATGATGTCACAAAACGCCCGCCCTTTGATATGAAACTGAATGCACTGCTTCCTGTTATCCGCCGGGAGATTCCGCTGAAGGCCCATGCCCATCAGCTGGATGATATGTTTACGGCGATCCGCATCGCGAAAGAATTTAATGTGAAGCTGACGCTGGAGCACTGCACCGAAGGTCATCTGGCGGCAGAACAGCTGGCAGCGGAACACATTCCCATGGCTGTAGGGCCCACATTCAACAATGCGACAAAATACGAAGTGAGGAAGAAAACATGGGCGACTCCCGGGATTTTGGATCGGGCAGGATGCCAGGTTTCCATCATCACGGATTCACCGGTGATTCCGCAGCGTTATCTGCCGATCTGTGCAGGGTTTGCAGTCCAGGCGGGAATGGATCCATTCCATGCTCTTCAGGCGATCACCATCCATCCGGCGAAACATATCGGGATCGAAGACCGTGTCGGTTCCCTGGAAGTTGGAAAAGATGCCGACATCGTGGTGACAGACGGATGCCCGTTTGAGGTAAGCACCTCTGTGAAATATGTATGGATCGATGGGAAGGCGCAGCCTACAGATGTCAGTTACGAAGAGCCATAATCTGCCGGAAACGTTCATTTGTCCGGGCATGAAAATCAGATATAACTGATGGTTATGGAAGTATATGCGCAATAGATATGCTGGAAATAGCTGAAATTCATTGACAAAGAAGTTTATCACTGTTATCATGGATGAAAATGAGATAACAAAACGAGGTGTTTATGAGTAAAGTTGTTTTATCCCTGCTGCTGGATAATCAGGTCGGCGTATTGAGCCGGGTGGCCGGACTGTTCAGCAGAAGAGGTTATAATATTGACAGTATCACGGCCGGTGAGACAGAGAACCCCAATCGCACCCGTATGACCATTGTGGCAAACGGGGAGCCGGAAGCTTTGGAGCAGATCGAAAAGCAGCTGGCTAAGCTGATTGATGTGGTGGATATTAAGATGCTTCCCCTGGAAGAATCGGTCTGCCGTGAACTGATTTTGATTAAAGTCGGTGTCTCTTTGGAAGAACGTCAGCAGGTGATTGCGATTGCCGATATTTTCCGGGCGCGCATCGTGGATGTGGCCTTTGATTCGGTGATGATTGAACTGACCGGAGACCAGAGAAAACTGGAGGCATTCATCAGCCTGCTGGATAAGTTCCACATTAAGGAATTGGCACGCACTGGCATCACGGGACTGGCGAGGGGCTGCGTAGACTGAAAGCGCAGGGGTTCGCCGGGGATATTTGATTGATTTACAGGGCAGGTTTCCTGCTTTTGCAAATAGTTTATTCAATGGAGGAAAAGAATATGGCTACAATTTATTATCAGAAAGACTGTAATTTATCTTTATTGGAGGGCAAAACGATTGCAGTGATCGGTTACGGAAGCCAGGGACATGCCCATGCGCTGAACGCCAAGGAATCCGGATGCAACGTAATCGTCGGCTTATATGAAGGATCCAAATCCTGGGCAAAGGCAGAAGCCGCAGGATTTGAAGTATATACAGCAGCAGAGGCAGCAAAGAGAGCCGATATCATCATGATCTTAATCAATGATGAGAAACAGGCTAAGATGTACAAGGAAAGCATTGAGCCAAATCTGGAGCCGGGAAACATGTTGATGTTTGCTCATGGATTTGCCATTCATTTCAGACAGATTGTTCCTCCGAAGGATGTGGATGTAACCATGATCGCTCCGAAGGGACCGGGCCATACCGTAAGAAGCACCTATCAGGAAGGCAAGGGCGTACCGTGTCTGATCGCTGTACAGCAGGATGCCACAGGAAAAGCTCATGATCTGGCTCTGGCATATGCTCTGGCCATCGGCGGCGCGAGAGCTGGCGTATTGGAGACAACATTCCGTCAGGAAACCGAGACAGACCTGTTTGGTGAGCAGGCAGTTCTGTGCGGCGGTGTGACAGAATTGATGAAGACAGGTTTCGAAGTGCTGGTGGAAGCCGGATATGAACCGGAAAGCGCATATTTTGAGTGTATCCATGAGATGAAGCTGATCGTGGATCTGATCTATGAAAGCGGATTTGCCGGAATGCGCTACTCCATTTCCAATACAGCCGAGTATGGCGATTACATCACAGGACCGAAGATTATCACAGAAGACACCAAAAATGCCATGCGTCAGGTATTGAAAGATATCCAGGATGGTGTATTTGCGAAGAACTGGCTTCTGGAGAACCAGGTTGGATGCACAAGCTTCCACGCCATGAGAAAGAAAGCAGCAGAGCATCAGCTGGAAAAAGTCGGCGAAGAACTTCGTTCTCTGATGAGCTGGAAAGATACAAAGAAACTGATCGATAACTGATTTTGTCAGTGAAATAGAATGGAAAAGGGGAAGAGGAAATGCCTGGGGGTGTTCCTCTTTCTTTTTTATGTTTTCTTTACTTGTAACATCCCCTCCATTCGGCTATAATGGAACGTAGTGAAAGAAAACTGCAGTTGCAAAAAGGAGATTTTATATATGGCAGAAGATAAAGATGAATTGGAAGAAGTAAACACAGAGAATCATTCTGATAGTCATAAAGAAGATGATTATGAAAAGGTGTGCTATGTCTGCCGCCGCCCGGAAAGCAAGGCGGGGAAGATGATTACCATGCCGGGGAATATCTGTATCTGCAACAGCTGTATGCAGAGGGCGTTTGACCAGGTGGAAAAGGGCGGATTTCCTGGCATGATGTTTCAAATGCCGCCGGGGATGGGAAATATGTCATTTCAGATGGAAGATGTGCCCAACACCGTTCCTCAGAAACAGAAGATTAAGAAAAAGAAAGAAGGGGAGCAGCCGGTGTTGGATATTCGCTCCATCCCGGCGCCCCATAAGATTAACGCACAGTTAAATGAATATGTGGTGGGACAGGAACATGCCAAGAAAGCCATATCAGTGGCTGTGTACAATCATTACAAAAGAATCGCGGCAGATAGGAAGGACGGTGTGGAGATTGAAAAGTCCAATATGCTGATGATTGGACCGACAGGATCCGGAAAGACTTATCTTGTCAAGACCCTGGCAAAGCTTTTGAATGTTCCCCTTGCCATCGCAGATGCCACATCCCTGACAGAAGCCGGATATATCGGCGATGATATCGAAAGCGTTGTCTCCAAACTTCTGGCAGCGGCTGACAATGATGTGGCCAAGGCCGAACATGGAATCATTTTCATCGATGAGATTGATAAGCTGGCGCGCAAGAAAAATACCACCAGCCGCGATGTCAGCGGAGAGGCTGTGCAGCAGGGACTTTTAAAACTGCTGGAAGGAGCCGAAGTGGAGGTGCCGGTGGGCGCCAACAGCAAAAATGCCATGGTACCGTTGGAGACGGTCAATACAAAGAATATCCTGTTTATCTGCGGCGGAGCATTTCCGGATTTGGAGGATATTATTAAAGAACGGCTGAACCGTACCTCCTCCATGGGATTCCAGGCAGATCTGCGCGACAAGTATGACCATGATCCCAATATTCTGCGCCAAGTGGAGATTGAAGACCTTAGAAAATTCGGAATGATACCTGAATTTTTGGGTCGTCTTCCGATTGTATTTTCTCTGGATGCTCTGGATGAGGATCGGCTGGTGCAGGTGCTGAAAGAGCCGAAAAATGCTATTTTAAAACAGTACCAAAAACTGCTGGCCATGGACGAGGTGGATCTCAGATTCGATGAGGATGCCCTCCATGCCATTGCGAAGAAAGCTCTGAAAAAGGATACCGGAGCCAGAGCGCTGCGCGCGATTATAGAAGAATTTATGCTGGATATTATGTATGAGATTCCAAAGGATGATAATATCGGACGTGTGACGATTACCAAAGAATACATTGAAAATACAGGAGGTCCGATCATCGAACTGAGAGCATAGACAAATCCTGAAAAGGAGAAAGTGCTGTAAATTTGATATGCTCCCTTCTGGGCAGACAAGGGAAAGAACAAAAACTTGCCGCTTAGAAGGGAGTATATTTTTTGCCCGAAAAATGTTCTCTCCCCATCCGATTGGAATGAATAGTTGGGATCGTATGGGCATATCAATGGGATAAGTGTGTGGAGGGAAAAACGAGATGGAACAGGTTTGCAGAGCACAGATTTTGTCAGAAGATTATCTGGATTTCATCGTTCAGTACGGCAGCGGCGGGAGACAGCAGGGGGACTGTGTCATCAATATCATGGATCGATTTGAAATTTATTACTGGCCGCGCGCGTGGAGGGAGCTGTCTATTAACAACTATTCCTATTTTGCCATTCCAAAGCTATTTGGCCTTTTGGATACAAGCAGCATGGAGGCCTCCGGCATCATCGCGCTTCAAAATCAGCCGATTCTGAATCTGAGCGGCGCCAATGTTTTGATTGGATTTGTAGATACAGGAATCGACTACCGCAATCCCATATTTTTGGGAAGCGACGGGAAGACGAGAATTGCAGCCATATGGGATCAGGCCGATCAGTCGGGCAGCGCGCCGGAAGGATTTTATTACGGAAGTGAATATCTGGAAGGGGAGATTAACGAAGCCCTTCAGTCGGAAAACGGGGAACAGATGGTGCCGTCCCTGGATGAAAACGGCCATGGAACATTCCTGGCCGGAATCGCTGCGGGAAAAATGACAGAGGACGGAACGTTTACGGGAGCCGCCGTAGATGCCAAAATAGCCATGGTGAAGCTGAAACCGGCAAAAAAATATCTGAGAGATTTTTTCTTTGTGAGGGAAGATGCCGTTGCTTATCAGGAAAATGACATTATGACGGGGCTGGCATATCTGAGAAAACTGGCCCAGCGTCTCCGGCTGCCTTTGGTGGTATGTGTGGGAGTGGGGTCCAACCAGGGAGGTCATACCGGTTCGACACCGCTTTCCAGAGTCATGGATGATATGGGAGCCGACATCGGAACGATTCTGGTGGCAGCAGCGGGAAATGAAACAGGACGGTCCCACCATTATCTGGGGATGTTTTCGCAGAACCAGGAAATGGAACCTGTGGAAGTGCGGGTGGGAGAGGGGGAGCGGGGATTTTCCATTGAATTTTGGGCACAGGCTCCGGAAGTCTATTCCATCGCTCTTTTGTCGCCCACGGGGGAAAGCATACCAAGGATTCCGGCCAGACTTGGAAGAAGTGAAGTGGCGTCATTTATTTTTGAAAAATCAGTGGTGTATATCGATTATCAGATCGTCGATCCCATATCCGGCAGTTTTTTGATTGTCATGCGGTTCCAGGATCCGACTCCGGGCGTATGGACCATACAGGTATATAATTCTCTGCTTATTTCCGGCCGTTATGATATGTGGCTTCCCATGGAGGGGTTCCTGAGTCCGGATACCGTATTTTTGCGTCCGGATCCGTATACCACCCTTTGTATTCCGGCCACAGCCAGGCAGGTGATCAGCACAAGTACGTACAATCATGCCGACGGAAGTCTGTATCAGCATTCCAGCAGGGGGTATACGAGGGATGACAGGATCAAACCGGACATTACGGCGCCGGGCGTCATGGTGTATGGGCCGGGGAAAGATAAGCGCTTCGTAAGAAAAACCGGCTCCAGCATTGCGGCGGCCCATGTGGCCGGAGCGGCAGCGCTTCTTTTGGAATGGGCGGTGGGACTTGGAAACCGCCCCTATATCAATACCAATGATGCGCGCACATTTTTTATCCGGGGCGCCGACAGGCGCCCCGATCTGGTATATCCCAATCGGGAGTGGGGATTTGGAACGCTGAATGCATATCAGATTTTTGATCGGCTAAGAAATGTGTAAGTTTTTGGCGGCAGCGGCCTCCTCTTTCGTCACGCCATGGGCGCTGTAGCGCGCCTGTTCATAGAGACAGTGGAGTCTCCTGGAATCCTCTGTGTCCGGAAGGTTTGAGAATTCTTCCAGTTCTTTTGGCGTAAAAAATTCAGGAGGCGTTTCATCCGCATGTTTCAGGATGGTCTTTTTATAAATTCTTCTTACGGTTCCGTTGGGATCTCTGCCCAGCTTTTCCGCCTTTTTCAGAGAGGATTTGGGCAGGGAGGTGCGGGTTTCCTCAAAGGGTGCCTTTTTTATAAACAGCTTCTCATCGCCGTCCGATGCCGGACGGTAAAAATGCCGGACCAGATAGTAGATTCCAAAGATAACGGCTGCCACCAAAGCGGCCGAAGCGGCAAAAAAGGCGGCGGCGGTGAGAAACTCCCACAGCCAAAAGCTGCTTGCGCCGGTATCGGAGGGTTCGAGATCCGGCAGCTCAAACTGCGGCGTCTCGATCAGCGCCGGTGCTGAGGGATCGTCGCGGGAGGTAAAAAGACCGATGAACCAGCGGATGAACTGAAAGACGGCATTGCCGAGGCCGGTGATCACATTGCCGAGGCCGCTGAGCGGAACCAGAATCATGGCCGCGATGGTTATGACGGACAGAATCAAAAGAATAATCCGGTTGACCGATTTGATTTGCCCGGCGGGGAGGTTTGCCACATCCCTGTTGAGACGCAGAAACCGTCCCATATTTGAGATATTGGTGTAGATCAGTATCAGAAGAAGATACCCCATGGCATAATAAATCATACAGTTTTGGAGCCATTCATTTTTTAAGTAGATTCCAAGGAAATAAATCACAAGGAACAGTGCCTCATAGTAAATGCTTGGTTCCTGCATCCAGGGAGTGCTGCTGCCAAGGCGGCAGATGGTATACGATACAATGAGAATAATGACGGCAGCCAGCTGGTAGGCAAAATCGATGCCATTTGTTCGGATCAGATATGGAATGACCAGGAGCGGGAGGCATATGAGAAAAAAGGTGAAGATGCTCCGGCAATGGCGCTCAGCAAAAAATAGGATGATGATGGCGGCCAGAATAAACAAGGTCTTTCCCAGAAGAACCCAGGGGGACGTATACGTTTGGATACCGATGGGAATCGTCATCAGCGCCAGCAAGACCAAATACGTATGGAGAAATTCCAAAAGATAACTGATACGGCTTTTAAATCTCATTTCTCTGCACCTCCCATTTTATGATATTCAGATTATCGGAGGAGGAAAGCGGGACAGCCATTCCTTTTTCGTGTAAGGCGATCCACATGGCGCCGCTTCCAAGGTCGGCCAGCTGTTGGAGGAGAAGCGCCCTTTGGTGTCCAAAGCTGCTGCTGATGAAGATATAGTACGGATGGGTCCGCTTCCTATCCGAAACTTCCTCCTGCAGCTGATCCACACAGGATACCGGTTCCTGGGACAGATCAATTCTGGCCAGGCTTTCATTGATGGCGGCAATCTGCCGCTTTCCATTGCCTGTGGGGACCTGGACGATTTCTTTTGTAATCTGATCTTTTCCATTGCATATGATGCGGGTGGGGACGGACTGCGTCAGAAAACGGATGGCCAAAGCAGCTGCGATCCGTATCCCGACTTCGTGCAGATTATCATATTTCCAGAGGGTATCGTCCTGAAGGTCCAGGATGATTACAGCCTCCGGTGTCAATGTGGAATTATGGACATTGACCATCAGATTTCCTGTTTTGGCCGTGGCTTTCCAGTTGATGGTATTCATGGGATCTGTGATCTGATATTCACGGATTCCTCGAAATTCAAAGGGATCCTCGAAAAGAATCCGCTTGCTGAGAAGTGTTCCCATGGCCTTTTGAAAGGGAATGTCTATGGCGGTGATGTCGATTTCCCTGGGATATACGTAAATGTAGGTACTCTGTTTTTGATTATCCACCAGATTTCCGGATAAAAACAGATTGGCAGAGACCAGGTTGGCCTGATCGATGGTATAAAATCCCCGTTTGGCGCATTTGAATTCCAGAGTACGGGTTATTTTTTGGTAAAATAGGACGGAAAAGATATCATGGCGATAGCTGGAATCGGACACAGACGTATTTTCTCCGCCTTCAAATAAAAGATTACGGCTGATCTTAAACTTCACATGGAGGATGGGAAGCGGGAGCCGTTTATTATTTGTTATTTCTTCCACCAGCGTTGCGTTCTCACCTTCCACCACGGCCTGCCTGGAAAAATGGATGGCCACATGCAGCCCTTGCCTCCAATAATGGGAATAAAGCCGGGCCTGAATCAGATAGATCAGAGCAGCGCCGATCAATAGTAAAATAATTGTCATAGAACCCCCTATTCCTGCGGAATGCCACCGCATACAATGAGTGTAAATGGACGCCTGCTGTGATTTAAGCGTTCCAGTTTTCCGTGGGGACAGGGATCTCATCCAGAATAGAGAGGATGGCATCGTTGCTGTGGGACATATTTCCGACACTTCTGGACAGAATCAGTCGGTGGGCCAGGACAGGGACAGCGACGGCTTTGACGTCTTCCGGAACGGCATAGTCCCTGCCCTGTATCATGGCATATGCCTGAACCGCGCGCAGGAATGCCAGGGTACCTCTGGGACTTACGCCGGAGACAATATTGGAATTGCGGCGGGTGGCCTGCACGATGGATACCATGTAGGTGCGCAGTACGGGGTGAACAAAGATGGATTTATACGCTTTTTGGAGTTCCAGCAGGTCCTCTTTCCGGCAGACGGCTTCCAGATGTTCCAGCGGCTGGTCTGTGATGAAGCGATCCATGATGGCCAGTTCTTCTTCCGGCGTCGGAAGGCCCATGGAAAGCTGCATGAAAAAACGGTCCAGCTGTGCCTCCGGCAGCGGAAAGGTGCCAGAGGTTTCCAGAGGATTCTGGGTGGCGATGACAAAAAAAGGCTCTTCCAATCGGCGGGTGACGCCGTCCACTGTGATCTGTTTTTCCTCCATGCATTCCAGCAGGCTGGACTGGGTTCGCGGTGTGGCGCGGTTGATTTCATCGGCCAGAAGAATGTTGCAGAAGGCGGGGCCGCTCTTAAATACAAAATCGCCCTCCTTCTGGTTAAAATAATTGAGGCCGGTGACATCGGAAGGCAGGAGATCAGGGGTGAACTGGATACGGCTGAAGTCGGCCTGAACGGATCGGGCCAGGGATTTGGCCAGGACCGTTTTTCCTGTGCCCGGAACATCTTCCAGCAGGACGTGGCCTTCCGCGATCAGAGAGGTCAGCACCAGGTCAATGACATGGCTTTTTCCGATCAAAACCCGTTCAATATTTTCCTTTACCGCTTGTATGACATTCGTTTTCATAGTCAATCCCTCCTCATGAGAATAAAATAAATATTGCTTTGGATATGTTTGGTTTAGATATTAAAATTATAACATATTTCAATGAAATGTCCATAAAAATCAGTTTTAAGAATGACTTTTTTATACAGAAATCAAAACTTTTCCGTAAGAAGACAGAAGCAAACGAATAATTTCGTTTACTTTTTTGGGAATCTATAGTAAATTTGATGCATAGCAGATTTTATCAGGAGGAATAGAATGGAGCGAGTAGATATTGCGATTGTGGGGAGCGGCCCGGCCGGGATATCGGCGGTTTTAAACGCAGAGGCCATGAGGGCGCATTTGGAGCAGACGGATATCACTGTGACGGAAGAACTGATCACGGGCATTTATTCCAAAGGATTCGAAGATGAAGTGGAATATTTGAATCAGCAAAAGAGAAAAGGAGAGATGGCATAGATGGAATGGAACAAAGAAACGTTTAAACAGCTGCGCTTCCTGGCGGCATTTGCCATATTGCTGTATTTGGGAATTGAACATTTTGATGTCGTAATATCCGCGGTGGGGACAGTGCTTTCCCTGATGTTCCCATTCATTTTGGGCGGCGGTATTGCGTTTATTCTAAATGTGCCCATGCGCGTCATTGAAAAAGGAATTTTTGGCCGGGTAAAACCCGAATCCCGTCATCTGCAAAGGTGGAAACGGCCCGTCAGCCTGCTTCTGACCCTGGTTCTCGTGGCCGGGATTCTGTTGGTTGTCATCTTTGTGGTGGCGCCGGATCTGTGGAACACATTTGTGAAGATCGGATATGAGATACCAGGCTTTGTACTGGAAACCCAGACATGGGCAGAAGAAACGCTGAAGAAATATCCCGATGTGGTGGAATGGATCAATGGACTGGAGTTCAATTGGGCGGAAATTTGGAGGAATCTTCTGACCTTCGTCAGAAACGGAGCAGGGAATCTGCTGAACACCACCGTTTCGCTGGCCACCGGAATCGTGTCGGGAGTCACCACGGTTATTATCGCATTTGTGTTTTCCATCTATCTGCTGTTTCAGAAGGAGACTCTGGAGCGCCAGGGAAAGATGGTGGTTTATGCCTTTTTTAAGGAAAAGCAGGCGAAACAAATCATACGTGTCTGCTCTCTGACCCACCGCACCTTTGCCAGTTTTTTGGCGGGTCAGTGTCTCGAAGCGGTGATTCTCGGCAGCATGTTTTTTGTAATCATGTCCATACTGAGAATGCCGTATGCGCTTCTGATCGGCGTCTTGATTGCGTTTACGGCATTGATTCCGATTTTCGGCGCATTTATCGGCTGTATCCTGGGGGCGTTTCTGATCTTAATGGAAAGTCCCATGCAGGCATTCGTTTTTGTCATTTTGTTCTTGATATTGCAGCAGATCGAAGGAAATCTGATCTATCCCCGCGTTGTGGGAGGATCGGTGAAATTGCCTTCCATATGGGTACTGGTTGCCGTTTCTGTGGGAGGAAGTTTGATGGGAATCGTCGGCATGCTGGTCTTCATTCCTGCCGTATCCGTCTTTTATGCGCTGTTTTCCGAACATGTGAGACATGAGATTCAGAAGAAAAATATAAGCATTCCGGAAGAGAAAGAGGAGGAAGAGAACCAGAGCAGGATGTGGAGACTGAAACGCAGAATGGAAAAGAAAAAAGAAGAAGCGGCGAAGAAATTGAAGGAGAATGAGGAGAAATCGGATGAAGACAAATAGAGAGAAATCGTATGACTGCCCAGAGTCCGTAAGCCGGGAAATGATTTTAAAGGAACTGAAAAGTCAGGCGGAAGAATCATACCGAATGTTTTCCTCAAAGCTTTTGCCGCCCGGAGAACGCGTTCTCGGCGTGCGCCTTCCGATTCTGAGAAAGATGGCGGGGCGGCTGGCCAAAGGGGCATGGGAAGACTATCTGCGTCAGGCGGGAGATGAGTTTTTTGAGGAAACCATGCTGCAGGGCATGGTAATCGGAACGGTGAAAACCGATTGGGAGGGAAAAAAGAAGTGGATGGAATGGTTCCTGCCGAAAGTGGAGAACTGGTCGGTGTGCGACAGCTTTTGCAGCAGTCTGAAAGGTGTGGATAAGGAGAAGCTGAGAACATTCCTGGCACCGTACATGGAAAGTGAAAAAGAATACGAAGTACGCTTCGCTTTGGTGATGTATCTGATGCATCTCACCGGGGAGGAAGAATTTCCGCATGTATGGGAAGGAATCTGTCATATGAAACCCGATGGGTACTATGCGAAAATGGCAGCGGCCTGGGCGGTTTCCATTTATTTTCGGGAACATCCTGCCCTTGTGATGCCGTATCTGGAACAGCCATCCGGAATGGATCCGTGGATTTACAGAAAAAGCCTGCAAAAGATTATGGAATCCAGAGCGGTGGACGCAGAGCAAAAGGAGCAGATTCGCAGGCTTCAAAAGGGCAGGAAGTGATTCGAAATCAATACGGAGTCATTCCCTCCAGTTTTTCATGGCAGGCAGCGCGAAGCGCCAAAAGACCGTCGGGAGTATCCAAACACCGGTCAAAGGAAATGGGCCCCAGATATTGTTCCATCATATCTTTTACCGCATCTTTTCCGATTTTTTGTTCCAGGAGGGTAAACAGGCGCATATCCTGAAGCCCTTCCAGAAAGACTTCCGCGCGGATGGAAGGAATGGGGGCATCGGTTCCGGGATAGACAAGGAATGGATCTCCGGAAGGAAACGCGGCGCCTGCATCTGTAACACAATAGGGATTTATGGCATATCTGGATAGCTGTGTATTCCAGAAATTAAATCCCCAGTGGAGAAATCCGGCGATTCCGTAATAATACATTTGCGCCCCGATGATCCGGGTCCGGGAGGAAGGCATGGAAAAGAAACGGTTGGAAACCCTCTGATGCTGCGCAGTGCAGTAATAGGTCCACAATCCCGGTACTCCATGATCCAAAAATGGCCGGATATGATTGTTGGCGCAGATCGGCATGGTCACAAGGCCGCTTTTATAAAATTCATAGTCGGACAGCGCATCCATGATGGGAAGACCTTCCAGACAGGATACGACGAGGCTTCGGGCTTTTTGATAAGACGCCAGATGCTCCCTGGATGGTTCATCGGAGATGTGGAAGTAGCAGCGCTGCTCCAAATGGCGTTCTTTGATATGGGAGATGAGGACCTTTAAAAAGGCCTGCAGAAAGCAGCAGTATTCTGGCGAGGCCGCATCCGTATCCCATCCGAAAATCTGTGTCAATTTGCCGTCCTTTTCAGCCATGATCTTTGGCGCGTGGCAGGCGCCCCACTGGGTAAACAGATGGGAGAATTCAAGATATTGGATGCCGGTCTTATCGCAGAGGGAGATCCAGTGATCCAGATGTTCGAAATCAAAGGAGTATCCGCTGTCGGTGACCGTTACCCGGACAAGCTGGACCGTCTTTCGTTCTCCATGGACGGCCGTGTCCAGGGGAGGGGTGAAAATGGGAGTCAGTATCATATTGATCCCATATGTTGCGGCAGCAGACAGATAGGATTCCACCAGCTGCCAGTATCTTGGACTAAAGACCTCCGTCTCATACCAATTGGCAATGCAGTCCGTATGCAGCCATTCCGTATGGATTAGGTTTTGTTTGGGGAGCCGGGCAGATATCCGCGTCAGGCGGAAAGAAGTTTCGGCCAAAACCCTGCCGTCCGATCCCGCAAAGGTGATGGGAATCTCATAGGTACCGGCCGGAAGAGAGCAGTCTGCCGGGATGGAGACCCATACACTTCTCCACTGACCGGAAACCAGAGAAAAGGAAAGCGAATCTCCATAGGAGGTCCCAAAGGATGGGTGTGTCGGATCGGAGACATCCGGATCCGGAATCGGATAGAGGGGATCCGGAAACAGTCCGGGTGCCCGGCGCAGAAGAAAGCCTTCCGTGTCCGGATGGCAGGGATATTCCGATGGGACAAGACCCACAGAGGAAAGTTTTGCCCATTTTGCCAGAGGACCGTCTGCGTTTATGGTCACATCCGCCATACGCGGGCCGTCCCAATGGTAAGCAATCTGAAAGGAAAAACGTTCATTCAGAAGCATGGAGGAAACAATGAACGGGTTACAGGCAGGCCGCTCATCCGGAAATATTTTTTCCAGAGAGCTGACCGGCATAAGGGTCAGAGTCGGATTGTCCTTCATAAGCATCTCCTTTTTAAACTGAGAACATAATAGTTGTTTTGACGAAAGTTACTGTAGTTATACTTAGGAAAACGGGTATTGTCAATGGGAAAAAACATGAAAAAATGGGAAATTCGGATGGAGGGAAAAACGAAATAACAGTTGAAAAGGAACGGGTACTCTGTTATGATTAGGAAAGGTTAAATGTGGGAATGAAAGGCGGATAAAATGGTTACAACTCTGGAAATATGTGCAGGAGCGGGAGGCCAGGCCCTGGGGCTGGAACAGGCCGGGTTTCACCATGTTGCTTTGGTGGAAATTGAAAAACAGTACTGTGAGACATTGAAGCGAAACAGGCCCCAGTGGAAGGTGATCTGCCAGGATGTGCAGGAATTTAAGGGAAGGCCTTATAGAAATAAAGTAGATCTGCTGGCGGGCGGGGTTCCATGTCCGCCATTTTCTGTGGCGGGAAAGCAGCTGGGACAGCAGGATGAAAGAGACCTGTTTCCCGAGGCCATCCGTTTGACGAAGGAAATCCGCCCGAAAGCGATTATGCTGGAGAATGTGAGGGGACTGCAGGATCCCAAGTTTGATGACTACAGAGTCTATATTACGGAATCCTTCGAAACCATGGGCTATCACATGATTTGGAAATTGATTCATTCTTCCGATTTCGGAGTCCCTCAGCTGCGCCCGCGGATGATTTTAGTGGGAATTCGGAAAGACCTGTATCACAAAGACTTCCTTTTTCCGACGGGCAGCGGCCAGGCTCCCAGTGTGGGGGAGACGCTTTGGGATCTGCTGGGAGAGAAGGGGTGGAAGGGGGTCGCGCGCTGGAAGGAGCAGGCGGACCGGATCGCCCCTACGATCGTCGGCGGGAGCAAAAAACACGGGGGACCGGATCTGGGTCCCACGCGGGCAAAGCGGGCCTGGGCTGAGATGGGCATAGATGGAAAAGGCATAGCAAACGAGGCTCCAAAAGAGGACTTCGTGGGGATGCCGCGGCTGACCTGCCGGATGGTGGCCAGGATACAGGGATTCCCGGATGATTGGATATTTACGGGAAGCAAGACGGCCCAGTACAGGCAGATTGGAAATGCCTTTCCGCCTCCTGTGGCAAAGGCGATTGGTGAAGCGATAAAGGAGTATATCAGATGGAAGCATTGATTGCGGCGGCAAGAAAACGGTATCATAACGCTCTTCTGGGGACGATTCTGACCGTGGATAAAAACGGGATTCCTTCCAATGCCGATAAGGCGAGCCGTCTGTCCATAGCTTTGGCAAAGGGGATCACGAATCAGCTTTTGGCTTCTGAGCAGGATAAAAGTCTGGGACAGACAAGCGGAGCGAAGTTTGAAGAGCTGAATATGGAATTTTTAAGGGAAACGTTTCCAAAAATGCAGGCCCTTCGGCCGGGAAAATGGGAAATTTTAAAGCTGGGGAATAATAATCGTCTCAAGACATCGGATTTTGCCCAGTATGAACATTTGGCGTATCTCCAGGAGCTGACAAAGGCAAACAGTGAACTGGCCGCTTCCCTGGGAAATGACTACATGGTGGCTCCGGATGTGATCATATATCGGATGCTTTGCTCCGACGAGGAAATCAACCGGGATGGAATCCTGGTGGATGACACCGTCTGCCTCGGTGCGGATCTGAGAAAGAAAAATGGCGGAAAGCCGGTCCTGCATGCCAGTGTGTCCGCCAAATGGACCATAAGAAGTGACCGGGCGCAGAACAGCCGAACCGAAGCCCTCAATCTGATCCGCAACCGGAAAGGGCATTTGCCCCATATTGTCGTGGTGACAGGGGAGCCCATGCCTTCCAGGCTGTCTTCGCTGGCTCTTGGAACGGGAGATATTGACTGTGTTTACCATTTTGCCCTGTATGAGCTGGTGGAATCCATCCGACAGCTTCAGGATGAAAGCGCCATGGAAATGATGCAGATTCTGATACGGGGAAAACGGCTGAAAGATATCTCTGATTTGCCACTGGATCTTTGCGTATAGGATCTGTGTTTGTGCCGCCGCAGATCCATAAAACCCATGCGGCGCAGAAGCGGGCGGAAGAGCTTCAGTCGGGAATTAACCGCTGAAAAATATTCACAAAGTATTCACAATTTTTTGAAAATTTCCTCTTTACAAAGGGTTTAAAGTATGTTATTTTATTGTTATACAACAAATAGAACAAGTAACATAGTAATCCAGAAATATGGGAGGTACTGCTATGAACATTAATAAATTTACGCAGAAGTCCATGCAGGCGGTGCAGGACTGTGAAAAGTTGGCATACGAGTATGGAAATCAGGAAATTGATCAGGAACATTTATTATATGCGCTTTTGACGCAGGAAGACAGCCTGTTTGCAAAGCTGGTTACCAAGATGGAGATTCAGCTTTCCTATTTTACAGAAAGTGCAAAGCAGGCGCTGGAAAAGAAAACAAAGGTATCCGGAGGCGGACAGCTTTATATCAGCAATGCCCTGAATAAGGTGCTGATCAATGCCGAGGATGAGGCAAAGGCCATGGGAGATGAATATGTCTCTGTGGAGCATTTGGTTTTGTCCATGATTAAAAATCCGAATCAGGCAGTGAAAGCTCTGTTTCGTGAGTATGGAATCACCAGGGAGCGTTTTCTGCAGGCATTGTCCACCGTCAGGGGAAACCAGCGGGTGACCAGCGATAATCCGGAAGCCACCTATGACACCCTGGAAAAATACGGACAGGATCTGGTGGAAAAGGCAAGGGATCAGAAGCTGGATCCGGTCATCGGACGTGACGGAGAGATCCGGAATGTGATTCGTATTTTGTCCAGAAAGACGAAAAATAATCCGGTTCTGATCGGAGAACCCGGTGTCGGTAAAACGGCAGTCGTCGAAGGACTGGCGCAGCGAATTGTCCGCGGGGATGTGCCGGAAGGACTGAAAGATAAAAAGATCTTTGCCCTGGACATGGGGGCGCTGGTGGCCGGAGCCAAATACAGAGGTGAATTTGAGGAACGTCTGAAAGCGGTTCTGGAGGAAGTGAGAAAGAGCGAAGGACAGATCATTCTGTTCATCGATGAACTTCATCTGATCGTCGGCGCAGGAAAGACCGAAGGCGCCATGGATGCCGGAAACATGTTAAAGCCCATGCTGGCCCGCGGGGAACTGCACTGCATCGGCGCCACAACGCTGGATGAATACCGGAAATACATCGAAAAGGATGCGGCTTTGGAGCGTCGTTTCCAGCCTGTCATGGTGGAAGAACCCAATGTGGAGGACACCATTTCCATCCTGCGTGGGCTGAAAGAACGGTACGAAGTCTACCATGGAGTAAAAATTACCGACTCTGCGCTGGTCGCGGCGGCTACTCTGTCCAACCGTTATATTTCCGACCGTTTTCTTCCGGATAAGGCCATCGACCTGGTGGATGAAGCCTGTGCGATGATTAAGACGGAGATGGACAGCATGCCGGCTGAGCTGGATGAGCTTCAGCGTAAGATTATGCAGCTGGAGATCGAGGAGGCCGCTCTTAAAAAAGAAACGGACCGTCTGAGTATGGACCGTCTGGAAACCCTTCAGGCGGAGCTGGCACAGTACAGGGAAGAATTCAGCGGCAAGAAGGCCCAGTGGGACAATGAAAAACATTCGGTGGAGAAACTGAGCAAGCTGAGGGAAGAGATTGAATCGCTGAACCAGCAGATTCAGACAGCCAAACAGAATTACGATCTGAATAAGGCGGCCGAGCTTCAGTACGGCAAACTTCCGGCTCTGCAGAAACAGCTGCAGCTGGAAGAGGAGAAGGTGAAGGGAGAAGATCTGTCTCTGGTGCATGAGAGTGTGACAGAAGAAGAGATCTGCCGCATTATCTCCAGATGGACGGGAATTCCGGTGGCCAAGCTGACGGAAAGTGAACGAAACAAAACCCTTCACCTAGACCGGGAGCTGCATAAGCGTGTCATCGGACAGGATGAAGGTGTGACCAAGGTAACGGAGGCGATCATCCGTTCCAAGGCCGGAATCAAAGATCCGACCAAACCCATCGGTTCCTTCCTGTTTCTGGGGCCGACCGGTGTCGGAAAAACGGAACTGGCCAAGGCACTGGCAGAGTGTCTGTTTGACGATGAGGCCAACATGGTCCGCATTGATATGAGTGAATACATGGAGAAGCATTCCGTGTCCAGACTGATCGGAGCGCCTCCGGGATATGTGGGATACGATGAAGGCGGGCAGCTGACAGAAGCCGTCAGAAGAAAACCGTACAGTGTGGTACTGTTCGATGAAGTGGAAAAAGCCCATCCGGATGTATTCAATGTTTTGCTGCAGGTATTGGATGACGGCCGTATCACGGATTCACAGGGGCGTACGGTGGACTTTAAAAATACCATTTTGATCATGACTTCCAACATCGGATCCGCCTACCTTCTGGATGGAATCGATGAAAACGGCAATATCAAATCGGAGGCGGAGAACCTGGTTATGACCGACCTGCGTTCCCATTTCAGACCGGAGTTTTTGAACCGTTTGGATGAGATCATTCTCTTCAAGCCTCTGACCAAGCAGAATATCAGCGGAATCATTGACCTGATGATCGCTGATGTAAATAAGCGTCTGGAAGACCGGGAGATCTCCATAGAACTGACTCAGGCCGCAAAGGACTACATTGTGGAACATGGATATGATCCTGTCTACGGCGCGCGTCCGCTGAAGCGGTATCTGCAGAAGAATGTGGAGACGCTGGCCGCGAAACTGATCCTGGAAGGAGAAGTCAGAGCGGAGGATGTCATTTTGATGGATGTGATAGACGGAACACTGAATGCCAGCATCAAATGTGCCGGTGAAGTGGAGTAAAATAGGAAGCAATAGGAAGCAGTGAAAGGCCGCGGCAGTCAGGCATAGTATATATGCGGAATTGCTGCGGCTTTTTTGCCGGGGAGACGGATCCATTCTTGACAGTGAAGCTTTTTGCGCCTTATAATAAAAGACGATACTGTGCATGATAGTATTGAGAAGAATGAAGATAACAGAAGAAACAGGATAACAAGGCGCAGCATGTCCTGTTTGGAATGGGAGAATACATGAAAATCAGAGAGCTTTTAGAACGAGTATCCTATCGGTGCCTTCAGGGAAGTCTGGATCAGGAGATTACCGGGTATTCCCATGACAACCGCCAGGTGGAAGAGGGAGATATGTTTATCTGCATCAAAGGAGCCCGATTTGATACGCATCAGTGTGTGGAGGAAGTGGCTGCAAAAGGAGCCAGAATGATTGTGGCAGAGAGAGCGGTTCAGGCGCCGGAGGGTGTCACGGTGATTCTGGTGGAGGATACAAGAAAAGCGAGTCCTCTGTTGGCGGCCGCTTTTTATGGTCATCCGGCCGAGCGTCTGGTCACCGTGGGGGTCACCGGATCCAAGGGAAAGACAACCGTGACCCACATGCTGGCAGATATTTTGCGGGCATCCGGGAAAAAAGTGGGAACCATCGGAACGAATGGAGCCATCATCGGCGATCATATCTATGAATTGAACAACACGACACCGGATGCACAGGAAGTTCAGATGTATCTGCGGATGATGGCGGACGCCGGGTGTACCCATGCCGTGGTGGAGGTTTCTTCCCAGGGGATGAAGCAGCACAGGGTGGATGGCTTTACGTTTGATTATGGAATCTGGACAAACATCTCAGAGGGCGATCATATCGGGCCCAATGAACATAAGGATTTTGAAGAATATCTCTACTGCAAGGCCATGCTGCTGGAACACAGCAAACTGGGATTCGTCCATGTGGATGATGTCCATGTGGATGCGCTGATGAAATACGTCACGGTTCCGGTGCTGTTTTACGGATATGATGCCAAAGCAGACTATCGTGCCTGTCATGTGCAGAAAACATACTGTCAGGAGACAAAAGAACCCGGACTGTCATTCCATGTGGAGGGAAAGCTGACTGCTGATATCCATGTGAACATGCCGGGGGAATTCAATGTGATGAATGCGCTGGCAGCCGTGAGTGTGGCCGATGTCATGGGGATTTCAGAGAAGGCGATGAACCAGGCGCTGAATCATATGAACATCAAAGGCAGAATCGACATGGTATATCGGGGCGCTTTTTCGGTATGCGTGGATTTTGCCCATAATGGATACAGTACCAGAAACCTTTTGGAGGCGTTGAGAGAGTATCAGCCAAAACGTTTGGTGTGTGTGTTTGGGGCAGACGGCAACCGTTCCAAATCCCGCCGCTATGAGATGGGAGAGGCCAGCGGGAAACTGGCTGATTTAAGTATTGTCACAGCGGGCCACAACCGTTATGAACGGTTTGAGGATATTCTAAAGGATATCCATGTGGGGCTGGACAAAACCATGGGATCCTATATCGTCATACCGGATCGAAAGCAGGCCATCCGGTATGCCATCGAGCATGCCAGGGAGGGAGATGTCATCACCATCATCGGACTTGGCCACGAAAGTTACCAGGAAGAGAATGGAATCAAATATCCCCACAGTGACACAGAATTTGTAAAGCAAGTCATTCAGGAGCTGGGATTGGAGGGGGATAAGAAATGATTTATATTATATTTGTGGCAGTTGCATTCTTTGCCTCCATCATCGGAGCGATCTGCGGAATCGGCGGAGGCGTCATCATCAAGCCCGTTTTGGATATGGTGGGGATTCTGGATGTGAAAACGATTAATTTTCTGTCCGGATGTACGGTGCTGGCCATGAGCACATACTCCATTGTCATGGCAAAAGCAGCAAAAGAATCTCTGGTGGAGTGGAAAACAGCGACACCCCTGGCCATCGGGGCAGCAGTCGGCGGTTTGCTGGGGAAGGAAATTTTTCAGACGGTAAGCCGGTCCATGGGAGAAAAGGCAGGGGCTGTTCAGGCTGTGTGTCTGATTATAATGACCGTGGGCACGCTGATTTATACCATAAAAAAGGACAAGATAAAGACACATCAGCTGACCAACATTGCAGTTTGTGTGGTTGTGGGCTTGATTTTGGGAATCGCGTCATCCTTTTTGGGAATCGGCGGAGGTCCCATTAACCTGGTAGTCTTGTTTTTCTTCTTTTCGATGCCGACCAAAACTGCAGCGCAAAATTCCCTTTATATCATTCTGTTTTCCCAGCTGGCCAGTCTGTGTTCCACTGTGGTGACAAAGTCTGTGCCCGATGTGAGCCTGTGGCTATTGGTGCTGATGATAGCCGGAGGAATTATGGGAGGATTCTGCGGAAGGAAAATTAATAAAAAGATTGATTCCGGCACAGTAGATAAACTGTTCATTGGATTGATGATGGTCATTATTCTGATTAACATTTATAATGTAATAAAATTTACTTCCCTATAGGATAGGCAGGAGATGCTGCAAAATCTGCGTAAACGGCTGATTTTGCGGCATCTCCTTTTTGGAAAAGAGGTTAATCCCAAGAAGGAAGAAAATCTTGCTGAATTTTTAAAAATATAAGAAAATTATAAATTTTTTTCCCCAATTCAAAAAATCCTGTGAATTGGCTTGATTTTCAAACAAACACTATTTATAATAAAACAGGTATATTGTAAAATACGTGATGGCAGCAAAATGGCAGCGGTCTGCAAAGAAGGCTGTGGAAAGCGGCCATTGCAGACAGAATGGAGGATAGGGTGGAACTGAATCAAAATAATGATAAAAAGAAACCCACAAATGGGAATGGTCCCAAAAATTCTCAGATTATCATTGCGTTGGTGATTGTCGGTGTTCTGACATTGTTAATCATGACCGGGATGGATCGGTTTATTACCAGCAGAACGACAAGACAGATTTCCTATGATGAATTTCTGGATATGTTGGATAATGGACGGGTAGAAGCGGTAATGATAGGAGGAGACCGACTGGAGATTGCGCTGAACGATGAGCCGCTTATGACATATTATACGGCTTATTTGCCGGACACTCAGCTGGTGGATCGTTTGGAAGATGCGGGGGTTACTTACTACGGTGCGACGGATTCCGGCGGATCCGCAATTCTGAATTTCCTGGTAGTGTATATTTTACCGTTTGTCCTGATCTGGATCGTCATGGGGATTGTCCTGAGGAAAATGTCAGGCGGCGGTGGCGTGATGGGCGTGGGAAAGAGCAACGCCAAAGTGTACGTCCAGAAAGAGACAGGGGTAACCTTCAAAGATGTGGCCGGGCAGGATGAGGCAAAAGAGTCTTTGACAGAGATCGTAGATTTCCTGCATAATCCGCAGCGCTATGTTACCATCGGCGCCAAACTGCCCAAGGGTGCCCTTTTGGTGGGCCCTCCGGGAACCGGTAAGACACTTCTTGCAAAGGCGGTGGCCGGAGAAGCCAAGGTACCGTTTTTCTCTCTTTCCGGTTCTGATTTTGTGGAAATGTTTGTCGGCGTCGGCGCGTCCAGGGTGCGTGATTTGTTCAAACAAGCCCAGCAGAATGCGCCGTGTATCATTTTCATTGATGAGATTGATGCCATTGGTAAAAGCCGTGACAGCCGTTACGGCGGAGGCAACGATGAGCGGGAACAGACATTAAATCAGCTTCTTGCGGAAATGGATGGTTTTGATACATCAAAGGGTATTTTGATTTTGGCAGCCACAAACCGGCCGGAGATTTTGGACAAAGCCCTTCTTCGTCCGGGACGTTTTGACCGTCGGATTATCGTGGATAAACCGGATTTGAGAGGAAGAATCAATACTCTGAAAGTCCATTCCAAGGATGTGAAGATGGATGACAGTGTGGATCTGGAAGCGATCGCTCTGGCAACCAGCGGAGCCGTGGGATCGGATCTGGCCAATATGATCAATGAGGCGGCCATCAATGCAGTCAAGAAGGGACGGGAAGTGGTGACACAGGCGGATCTTCTGGAAGCTGTGGAAGTGGTGCTGGTGGGTAAAGAGAAAAAAGACCGCATCATGAGTCCGGAAGAGCGAAGGATTGTATCATACCATGAAGTCGGCCATGCGCTGATCAGCGCCCTGCAAAAGGATGCGGAACCGGTGCAGAAGATCACCATCGTCCCCCGTACCATGGGGGCATTGGGATATGTGATGCAGACGCCGGAAGAAGAAAAATATCTGAATACCAAGAGTGAAATCCACGCCATGCTGGTTTCCGCTTTGGGAGGCCGCGCGGCAGAAGAAATCGTATTCGGCAATGTGACAACCGGAGCCGCCAATGATATCGAGAAAGCCACCAATTATGCGAGAACCATGATTACCATGTATGGTATGTCTGAGCACTTTGGTTTGATGGCTTTGGAATCGGTGGAGAATCAGTATCTGGATGGAAGACGCGTCCTTAATTGTTCCGATGTAACTGCGGCAGAAATTGACCGGGAGGTCATGAATACCTTGAAGGAAGCCTATGAAGAGGCAAAAGAGCTTCTGAGGGCAAACCGCGGTGTCATGGACGAATTGGCAGAATTCTTAATTGAAAAAGAAACCATCACGGGTAAGGAATTCATGAAGATTCTTCATGATTATCAAGAGAGGGAAAAAGCAGAAGCGAAAGGACCTGAAAAGTCGGAGGAAGACGCGGCATCAGGAGACATGAAATCTGCGGAAACATCTGAATTTAACTTTTGGGAAGATGGAAAAATGTGACTGTGACATAGTTGCAGGAATAATGGAGATGCTGTGCAGCCATTTGATTATTTTCTGTAATCAAAGGTATTGTGCAGCATCTCCGTTTTTGTGTATAATAGCAGATGAGTAAAATTGGATAGAGTCATGGAAAATGATTTGGAGTGAGTGACGTGTACAAAGAAGGTTTTGATATTGAAGAAGAACTGAAAAAACTGCCCGGAAAACCGGGCGTATATCTGATGCACGATAAAAGTGATGAGATTATCTATGTGGGGAAGGCCGTCAGCCTGAAAAACCGGGTGCGCCAGTATTTTCAGAGCAGCAGAGGAAAAACGGCCAAAATACAGAAGATGGTATCCCATATCGCATATTTTGAATATATTATCACAGATTCCGAGATGGAAGCTCTGGTGCTGGAGTGCAATTTGATTAAGGAGCACCGCCCGCGCTATAACACCATGCTGATGGATGACAAGGGATACCCCTATATCCGTATCACTGTGGAGGAGGATTATCCCAGGGTGATGCTGGCCAGGACGATGAAAAAGGATAAGTCCCGTTATTTCGGACCATACACCAGCTCGGGGGCGGTGAAGGATACCCTGGATTTGGTGCACAAACTGTATCAGATACGGACGTGCAGCCGGAATCTGCCCAGGAATATCGGAAAAGGAAGGCCCTGTCTGAACTATCACATGAAACAGTGCGGCGCTCCCTGCCAGGGATATGTCTCCAAAGAGGACTATCAGAAGGGGGTTCAGCAGGTGATCGAGTTTCTCAATGGAAAATATGAACCGCTCTTAAAAGAATTGGAAGCCAAAATGAACCGTGCCGCAGAGGAACTGGAATTTGAAGAGGCAATCCGTTACCGGGAATTGATTCAGAGCGTAAAGCATGTGGCGCAGAAACAGAAAATTACGGATACGTCTTCCCAGGAGGACAGAGACATCATTGCCATGGCACAGGAGGGCAAAGATGCCATTGTGCAGGTGTTTTTTGTGCGGGAGGGGAAATTAATCGGAAGAGACCATTTTCATCTCACTGTGGCAGAGGGGGATACGAAGGCGAGCATTCTGTCCAGCTTTGTCAAACAGTTTTATTCCGGGACGCCGTTTCTCCCAAGAGAGTTATTCCTCCAGGAAGAGATGGAGGACATGGAAGTCATAGGGGAATGGCTCAGTGCAAAGAGGGGGAAACGGGTACAGATCCGCGTTCCGAAAAAAGGGGAAAAGGAACGACTGGTGGAACTGGCTGCCAAGAATGCCCAAATGGTGCTGGATCAGGATCGGGAAAAGATTAAAAGGGAAGAGCTGCGTACCGTGGGGGCATTGAAACAAATCGCCGGTTGGCTCTCTCTGCCTGATTTAAATCGAATTGAGGCCTTTGATATTTCCAATATCAGCGGATTTCAGTCGGTGGGATCCATGATTGTGTTTGAAAATGGAAAGCCAAAGAGAAACGATTACCGGAAATTCCGGATTAAGTGGGTGCAGGGGGCCAATGATTATGCATCCATGGATGAAGTGCTGACCAGGCGGTTTGTCCACGGATTGGAAGAGAAGAAAGAATTGGAAGAGGGGAATCACGATATGGGAAGTTTCACCAGGTTTCCCGATTTGATCATGATGGACGGAGGCCGGGGACAGGTAAATGTGGCTTTGGACGTTCTGAACCGGCTGGGCATCGCCATTCCCGTCTGCGGGATGGTGAAGGATGACCATCATAGGACGAGGGGGATTTATTTTAACAATGTGGAGATTCCCATCGACAGACGCAGCGAAGGATTCCATCTGATCACCCGCATACAGGACGAAGCGCACCGGTTTGCCATCGAATATCACCGCAGTCTGAGAGGGAAAGGAAGCGTTCATTCGGTGCTGGATGATATTCCCGGCATCGGGCCGAAGAGAAGAAAAGCCTTGATGAAAGCATTTTCCAGTCTGGAAGAGATCAAAGAGGCCTCAACGGAAACACTGTGTCAGGTGGAAGGGATGACAGAGGCCAGTGCCAGGTCGGTATATGAATTTTTTCATCCGCAGCAATTTTCCAATCCCCTCTTTACAGAACAGGTATCTCTTGCTAAAATAACAGATAAAGATGAGCAGAGTCATTCGCTGTCCTTGGGTGGACGTGACAGTTCAGAAGAAAAAGAACGGGAGGAATAACTATGAGTGGCGTATCCATTACAGCACTGATTAATAAGATGCATCTGCGTCTTTTGAACAATCAGATTAATACAGATAAAATCAAACTGATACACCCGGACATCAATCGTCCGGCACTTCAGTTGTCCGGTTTTTATGATCATTTTGATAATGAGCGTGTTCAGATCATCGGTCATGTCGAATATGCCTACATCAATCAGATGGATGCAAAGCGGCGCCTGGATATGTATGAAAAGCTTTTAAGCAGCAAGATTCCCTGTATTGTATACAGCAGCAGTATGGAACCGGATGATGCATTTTTGAAAATCGCCAGTGAATACGGCGTTCCGGTGATGGTATCGGAAAAAGCGACTTCAGTTCTCATGGCAGAGATTATCCGCTGGCTGAATGTGGAGTTGGCACCCACCATTTCCATCCATGGCGTTTTGGTGGATGTATATGGCGAGGGTGTTCTCATCATGGGTGAGAGCGGAATCGGAAAGAGCGAAGCAGCCCTGGAACTGATTAAGAGAGGACATCGTCTGGTATCCGATGATGTCGTGGAGATTCGGCGTGTCAGCGATGATACCCTGGTGGGTTCTGCCCCGGGCATTACGAGACATTTCATTGAACTTCGAGGCATCGGAATCATCGATGTCAAGACACTGTTTGGTGTGGAAAGTGTAAAGGATACCCAATCCATCGATATGGTGATTAAGCTGGAGGATTGGAGCAAAGATAAGGAATACGACCGTTTGGGGCTGGAAGAACAGTACACAGAGTTTTTGGGCAATAAAGTGGTCTGCCATCAGATTCCGATCCGTCCGGGCCGTAACCTGGCGATTATCGTGGAATCCGCGGCTGTAAATCACAGGCAGAAGAAGATGGGCTACAACGCGGCGAGAGAGCTGTATAACCGCGTACAGCAGAATCTGGCAAGAAGAAATGACGAAGACTAAAAAGGACTGGCTGCTGCAAGGGCCGGATAAGGGAGACTTTTCCATATCCCAGACACCTGCAGCAGCTTCCATAAATAGTGGAGCGCAGACAGGAACATGGACATGAATGTAATAGAACGCTTTGAGCAGATTGTGACAAAAGAAAATGTATTGGAAAACGAATCTATGAAATCCCATACCACATTCCAGGCGGGAGGAGATGCCCGCCTCTTTGTGATGCCGAGGAATGAAGAAGAGACGGCAAAGGTAATTTCGATCTGCCGGGAAAGCCATGTTGACTGGATGATTTTGGGACATGGAAGCAACCTGCTGGTCAGTGATGCCGGATATGATGGAGTGGTGATTTGGCTGAAAAAGTACATGAATGGATGTCGGACTGTGGGGAATGAAGTGATTGCCCAGGCTGGTGCCATGATGCCGACTGTGGCCAGAGAGGCGTGGAAGAACGGCCTTGGCGGTTTGGAATTTGCATCAGGGATTCCCGGTACCGTGGGCGGAGGTCTTGCCATGAATGCCGGCGCCTATGGCGGTGAGATGCGTCAGGTGGTAAAAGAAGCGCTGGTACTGACAAAGGAGGGAACACTTCGGACAGTCACAAACGAAGAACTTCAGCTGACGTATCGTCACAGCGCCGTGCAGTCCGAGCATTGGATCGTGCTTCAGGTGACATTTTCTCTTCAAAAAAAGGATCCGGATGACATAAAGGCGCGGATGGATGATTATAATGGGAGAAGAAGAGAGAAGCAGCCATTGGAATATGGAAGCGCCGGGAGTACATTTAAGCGGCCGGAAGGATATTTCGCCGGTAAACTGATCGAGGATGCCGGTCTGAAAGGATATCGGATCGGGGATGCCCAGGTTTCAGAAAAACATGCCGGTTTTGTAATCAACCGTGCCAATGCCACTGCGTCTGAGATCTGGCGCGTGTGCTGCCATGTGAAAAAAACGGTGAAAGAAAAATTCGGTGTAGATTTGGAAATGGAAGTAAAGACAGTTGGTTCATTTGATAAAATTTCAGAAGGGTAACACGTCAGAACGGATTGCCAAGAGGGAAAACAGATGAAATTTATAATTGTGACGGGAATGAGCGGAGCAGGAAAATCGACAGCTCTGAAAATGCTGGAAGATATGGGATTTTATTGCGTGGATAATCTGCCGATTCCGCTTTTGGATAAATTTGCGGAATTGACATGCAACGCAAATTCTGATATAAATAAAGTCGCACTTGGAATCGATATCCGCAGCGGACAGCGTTTGGAGCTGTTGGAGATGATGCTGGAGCATCTGTGGGATAATCATTTTTCCTATAAGATTCTTTTTTTGGATGCCTCCGATGAATGCCTGCTGAAGCGCTATAAAGAGACACGCAGGAATCATCCGCTTTCGGAAGGAGGAAGGGTGGATACGGGAATCCGCAAGGAAAGGGAGCGGCTTCGCTTTCTCAGGGAAGAAGCCGATTATGTCATTGACACCAGCAAGCTTCTGACGAGGGAGCTGAGGATACAGCTGGAAAAGATCTTTGTGGCGGGTGATAATTTCAAAAGCCTTTATGTGACGATTCTTTCCTTTGGATTCAAATATGGAATTCCGTCAGACTCCGACCTGGTTTTTGATGTGCGTTTTTTGCCGAATCCCTATTATTATGAGAATATGCGCTATCACACGGGAAATGAAGCGGTGGTGCAGGATTATGTCATGGGATTTGAAACAAGCAGGGAGTTTTTGAAAAAGCTGGAAGATATGGTGAAATTTTTGATTCCCAATTATATGGCTGAGGGAAAAAATCAGCTTGTCATCAGCATCGGATGCACAGGGGGAAAACATCGTTCTGTCACCATCGCCAATGCACTGTATGAGTGCCTGAAGGACAGCAGCGAATACGGAATAAAAATTGAACACCGGGATATTGATAAAGATTCCAAACGTCAGTAAAATTAGGAGGATGCCATGTCATTTTCTGGTGAAGTAAAAGAAGAACTTTCCGGATATCTGCCTGCAGCGAGGCATTGCCAGATTGCTGAGCTTGCCGCCATATTTGGAATGTGCGGACAGATACAGCGGGAAAAAAGCGGACTGTGGGTCCGAATCCATACGGAAAATATTGCCGTGGCAAGAAAATACTTTACATTATTGCAGAAAACATTTAATATAAAAGCTGATATGTGTGTGCGCCGAAATGCATATTTGAAAAAAAGCAGAACATACATAATCGTAATCACCAATCAGGATGAAGTGCAGAGGTTTTTGGAGGCGCTTAAAATAGAAGACGAAACAGGAAATCTGACAGAGAATAAAAAGATCACCGATCAGAGGATTCTGCAAAGTTCCTGCTGCAGACGGGCATTTATCCGGGGAGCGTTTCTGGCTTCGGGGTCCATCAGTGATCCGGAGAAATTTTATCATCTGGAGATTGTATGTACCTCCCAGGAAAAGGCGGAGCAGATGCGCCAGATCATCAATTCGTTTCCGGTGGAGGCAAAAATTGTCAGGCGTAAGAAGTATCATGTCGTATATATTAAAGAAGGGGAGCAGATCGGAGAGATGCTCCGGATCATGGAAGCATCCATGGCGGTCATGAATTTGGAAAATATCCGCATCGTGAAGGAAATGAGAAATTCCATCAATCGCCAGGTGAACTGCGAAACAGCCAATATTCATAAGACGGTATCAGCTGCCATTGAGCAGATCAATGATATAAAATACATCCGTGAGTATGTCGGCTTTGATAACCTGCCGGAAAATCTGCGGGAAATCGCGTTGGCACGGTTGGAAAAACCAGAGGCAACTCTGAAAGAACTGGGGGATTCCCTGACACCCCCTGTCGGAAAATCCGGTGTAAATCACCGCTTGAGGAAACTGAAGATGATTGCTGACAAAAGCAGGGAAAAGAAGGAGGAAGATTTATGATTTCTAAGACAGTCACCGTAGCTATTCCGTCTGGAATTGAACACAGTCCAGTGGCGATGTTGGTACAGGTTGCCAGCCAGTATGACAGCTCCATCTATCTGGAAAGTGGTTCTAAAAGAGTAAACGCAAAAAGTATCATGGGTATGATGACGTTGGGATTCAACAAGGGAGAACAGATTAAAATCTGCGCAGAAGGAAACGATGAGGACAATGCAGTCAAAAAAATGGAGCAGTTCTTGTCTGGTCAGCAATAAATGATGAAGAAAGCCGCTGTTTATCTTGAAACGTGCCTCAGAGATTCTGATGCTCTCATCAAGAGACAGCGGTTTCGTGTTTGGAGGAAACTGTGGATTTATTTGATTATATGAGACAAAATACCATGGAGAAAGAAGCGCCGCTGGCATCCCGCATGCGTCCGACTACCCTCGATGAAGTGGTGGGACAGCGTCATATCATCGGAAAGGACAAACTGTTATACCGGGCGATTCAGGCGGACAAGCTCAGCTCCGTCATTTTTTATGGGCCTCCGGGGACCGGAAAGACGACGCTGGCCAAGGTGATCGCCCATACCACCAGTGCGGCGTTTTTACAGATCAATGCCACTGTGGCCGGAAAAAAAGATATGGAAGAAGTGGTGGAGAAGGCAAAAAACAATCTGGGCATGTATCAGAGAAAGACGATTCTGTTTGTGGATGAAATCCACCGGTTTAACAAAGGACAGCAGGATTATTTGCTACCGTTTGTGGAGGACGGAACTCTGATTTTAATCGGTGCGACGACAGAAAATCCATATTTTGAAGTGAATGGGGCGCTGCTGTCCCGCTCTGTGATTTTTGAACTGAAAGCCCTGGAAAAGCAGGACATCTGGGAACTTCTGCTTCGGGCAGTCTCCGATCGGGTAAAAGGAATGGGCAGTTATGATGCTGTGCTGGAGGAAGATGCGCTGGAGTTTCTGAGCGATGTGGCAAACGGGGATGCCAGGGCAGCGCTGAATGCCCTGGAACTTGGGATTTTGACGACAGAGCGATCCGGTGACGGAATGATTCATATCACTCTGGAAGTGGCCCAGGAATGTATTCAGAAGAGGGTGGTCCGCTATGATAAAAGTGGGGATAACCACTATGATACCGTAAGCGCATTCATCAAAAGCATGCGCGGTTCGGATCCCAATGCAGCGGTTTATTATCTGGCCAGGATGCTGTATGCGGGAGAGGATATTAAATTTATCGCGCGCAGGATCATGATCTGCGCGGCGGAAGATGTGGGAAATGCAGATCCGCAGGCTTTAGTAGTCGCGGTGGCGGCAGCCCAGGCCGTAGAGCGCCTTGGAATGCCGGAAGCAAGGATCGTTTTATCCCAGGCAGTCACTTATGTGGCATCCGCGCCAAAGAGCAACGCGGCCTACGTAGCCGTGGATGAGGCCATGGAGCGGGTGGGAGCGGACCGTACCGCAGTGATTCCGCCGTATCTGCAGGATGCCCATTACAAAGGGGCTGCCAAGCTGGGGCATGGGCTGGGATACCGGTATGCCCATGACTACCCGTACCACTACGTGAAGCAGCAATATCTGCCCTTTGGAATGGAGGATGCCGAATTTTACCGCCCGACGGAAAATGGTTATGAAAAGAAGATCTCAGAATATCTGGATTTCATCAAGACGCTGGGAGAAACGGAGGAAGAACGCCCATGATCAACGCATTAATCCGTTTCGACTATAAAATGACGGGATTTACAGTTGAAAAATAATGGGAAATTGCTATAATCATATCAGGATTTGCAGGAAGATTGATGGGCGATTGTGAAACTCATAGGCAGGAATAGAGAGTTCAAAGTGAAATCCCGAACGGCCGGAGAGAGCGAACCGTTTCCCTGTCGGGGCGCTCTCGCTCGTGAAAAACGTAGCGGTACTAAGATTTTTCGGCGCCGTGTCCGGCTGGAAAAATCAAGTACCGATGTTTTTCAAAGCCCGTCAGGAAAACGGTTCGCTCTCTCCGGCCTGTGAATGTTTTCCAGAAACAGAAGAATTGGTGAGGAGCGATTGGGATAGAGGGAATCGAGAGATGAGAGGTTACGCGGCTTTGAGAGTTTCGCAATTACCTAATGAAGATTAATAGAATGAGGAGCGATGAAGGATGAAGCTGCTGGCATATAGTGTGCGGGAAGATGAAAAAATTTATTTTGAATCCTACGGAAAAAAGTATGGGATGGAAGTGATCATAAGGGAGGATGCGCCCAGTTTGGAGAATGCCGGACAGATGGAGGGATGTGACTGCGTCAGTATTATCACTACGCCGGTGGACCGGGAGCTGATTTGCAGATGGAAGGACGCAGGCGTGCGCCATATCTCCACACGGACCGTGGGATATGACCACATTGACCGTCTGGCGGCGGCTGAGATGGGGATCACAGTCAGCAATGTGTCCTACTCTCCATACAGTGTGGCCGATTATGCGGTGATGCTCATTCTGATGGCAGTGAGAAAAGTGGGAATCATTGCGAGGCGGTACTTCGGACAGGACTTTACTCTGAGAGGAGTCCAGGGCAGGGAGCTGCGCAATCTGACCGTGGGTGTCGTGGGGACAGGGCGGATCGGCGAGACCGTCATCGGACATCTGCAGGGATTTGGATGCCGTATCCTGGCCTATGATTTATACGAAAAGGAAGCGGTAAATAAGATGGCGGAATACGTTCCTCTGGACAGGCTGTTTCAGGAAGCGGATGTGATCACCTTCCACGCTCCGTCCACGAAAGAATCCCACCATATGGTTAATCGGGAAACCATCGCCGGGATGAAGGACGGAGTGATCCTTGTGAATACGGCCCGTGGATCTCTGATTGATACAGAAGCCCTGATCGAAGGCCTGGAGTCCGGAAAAATCGGCGGAGCTGCTCTCGATGTTCTGGAGGACGAACAGCGTATTTACTATCAGGATTTTAAGGATCAGAATATCTGCCATCGGCAGATGGCGGTGCTGGCCAATACCCCTGGAGTGATTCTGACGCCCCATACGGCATTCTTCACTGATCAGGCGGTCAGCGACATGGTAGAGTATTCCATCCGAAGCTGCAGGCAGGAGCTGGAAGGGGAGGAAGACCCATTTCGGATTGAATGAAATTTCCCGTCTCAGTTTCACCCATGAGACCGGGGCGGAAAATATATATTTAAGTTTAAGATGATGGAGGGATTTGACATGGTGAATGAAAGAATCCAGGCGCTTCGAGGAGAAATGGAGAAGCGCGGCATGGATATTTACATGGTTCCCACAGCTGATTTCCATGAATCAGAATATGTGGGAGAATATTTTAAGGCGAGAAGATTTATCACAGGGTTTACCGGTTCCGCCGGTGTGGCAGTGATTACAAAGAAGGAATCCGGGCTCTGGACGGATGGACGTTATTTTATCCAGGCGGCCAATCAGTTAAAAGGCAGCGAAGTGGAACTCTACAAAATGGGAGTAGAGGGCGTACCGACGGTGGAAGAATTCATAAAAGAGAAACTGCCGGAGGGCGGATGCCTTGGATTTGACGGTAGAGTGGTCAACACGGCAGAGGGACAGAATCTGGAAGCCATCGTCGGAGAAAAGCACGGTTCGCTGAAGGTGGAGGAAGATCTGATCGGCCTCATCTGGGAAGACCGCCCGGCCCTTTCCAAAGAACCGGCCTGGCTTTTGGATGAAACATACGCAGGAGAGTCTGCCCAGAGCAAAATGGCGCGTGTCAGAGAAGAAATGGAGAAGGCCGGAGCCGATACGCATATCCTGACCTCCCTGGATGACATTGCCTGGCTGTTCAATATCCGCGGAAATGATGCCACGCATTTTCCCATTGTGTTATCCTTTGTGATCCTGACACAGGATAGGGCAGAGTTTTTCGTCAATGAAGAGGTGTTAAACGATACGATCCGCGCCGCGTTTCGCGAATACGGCGTGACCATCCGCGGGTATGAAGAAATTTATGACGCAGTGAAGGCGATTCCGGAGACAAGCCATGTATGGATGGACTGCAGTAAAGTAAATTATCGGATTACAAACAGTCTTCCCAAGGGCGTGGAGATCATCAACCGCCCCAATCCCACCCTTTTGATGAAAGCGGTCAAAAATCCCACGGAGATTGAGAATATCCGGAAAGCCCATGTGAAGGATGGCGTGGCGTTCACAAAATATATGTACTGGCTCAAAACCAATATTGGAAAGATTCCGATGACGGAAATTACGACAGCCGATTATCTGGCTGACCGAAGAAAAGAACAGGAAAATTTTGTGGATTTAAGCTTTGATACCATCAGTGCCTACCAGGCCAATGGAGCCATGATGCATTACAGCGCCACAGAAGAAAGCTGCGCGCAGTTAAAGCCGGAGGGATTTCTTTTGGTGGATTCCGGCGCCCACTATCTGGAGGGCTCCACGGATATCACCAGAACCATGGCGTTGGGACCCATTACGGAAAAACAGAAAGAATATTTTACCATTGTGCTGCGGAGTAATCTGAATCTGGCTGCGGCGAAGTTTCTTTACGGATGCAGCGGATTGAATCTGGATATTTTAAGCCGCGGCCCTCTCTGGGATCTGGGTATGGATTACCGTTGCGGTACCGGTCACGGAATCGGCTATCTCTTGAATGTCCATGAAGCCCCCAATGGATTCCGCTGGAAACATGTGCCTGAGAGAAATGACGGCGCCATCCTGGAAGCGGGTATGGTGACCACGGATGAACCCGGTGTTTATCTGGAGGGGGAATTTGGAATCCGTACCGAGAATGAATTGATCTGTGTAGAAGATGAGAAGAATGAGTACGGTCAGTTCATGCGCTTTGAGACCGTGACGTATGCCCCCATTGATCTGGATGCAGTGGATCCGGAGGCCATGACGAAACGGGAACGGAAACTTCTGAATGACTATCATAAAATGGTATATGAGAAAGTATCACCCTATCTGGAACCGGAAGAAAAAGAGTGGCTGAAGAAATATACCAGAGAAATTTAATCGAATGAAGCTGGGAAGAGGTTTTTCGGTTATGAGAAAATCGCGAAGCGGATTGCAAACATTCGCTTAACCAGAATAAAAAACGAAATAAGTGGAGGCAGAAATGGAAAGAGAAAATGTTTGGAAGAGCTATGATGAAGCGGCTCTCAAGGAATTGAATGGTTTAAATGAAGGATATAAGGCATTTATCACAGAAGGAAAGACAGAAAGAAAATGCGTAAAGGAAACCATCCGTCAGGCAAAAGAAGCCGGATACCGGGATCTGGATGAAGTGATCAAAAATGGGGAGACATTGAAAGCCGGGGATTGTGTCTATGCGCAGATCATGGGAAAAGCCATCGCATTGTTTAAAATCGGAAAACGTCCTCTTACGGAAGGAATGAATATCCTGGGAGCTCATATTGATTCGCCGAGAATCGACATTAAGCAAAATCCATTGTATGAAGATACGGATATGGCTCTTTTGGACACCCATTACTACGGAGGAATCAAGAAATATCAGTGGGTAACCCTTCCGCTGGCCATCCACGGCGTCATCGTAAAAAAGGATGGAACCGTGGTGGATGTGGAAATCGGTGAAAAGGAAGAGGATCCTGTGGTTGGAATCACGGATCTTCTGATCCATCTGTCCGCAGACCAGATGGAGAAAAAAGCCCGCACCGTGATTGAAGGGGAAGATTTGAACGTGCTGGTGGGAAGCCAGCCGCTTCAGGGCGAGGAAAAGGATGCGGTAAAGGCGCAGATTCTGAAATTCTTAAAAGAAACCTATGATGTGGAAGAAGAAGATTTCCTTTCCGCGGAACTGGAAGTGGTTCCGGCCGGAAAAGCAAGGGATTTCGGCTTCGACAGAAGTATGGTAATCGGTTACGGACAGGACGACCGTGTATGCGCGTATACTTCCATGAAGGCACTTCTGGAAGTGGGTGAACTGGAACGCACCGGCGTGTGCCTGCTGGTGGATAAGGAGGAAATCGGAAGTGTCGGAGCCACCGGCATGGATTCCAACTTCTTTGAAAATGTTGTGGCAGAAGTGCTGGATCGTTTGGGAATGTACAGCGGTCTCAATGTGCGCAGAGCCCTGAAAAATTCGAAGATGCTTTCTTCTGATGTCAGCGCCGCCTTTGATCCCAATTATCCGTCTGTGATGGAAAAGAAGAATGCGGCCTATTTCGGCAAGGGACTGACGTTTAATAAGTTTACCGGAAGGGGCGGAAAGAGCGGCTCCAACGACGCCAACCCGGAATATATCGCTGAAATCCGTGCCATCATGGAAAAGCACCATGTGGCGTTCCAGACAGCGGAGCTGGGCAAGGTAGACCAGGGCGGCGGCGGAACCATCGCTTATATTTCCGCAAGATACGGAATGCAGGTGATCGACAGCGGCGTACCGGTGCTTTCCATGCACGCGCCGTGGGAGATCTGCAGTAAGGCAGATATCTATGAAGCGAAAAAGGGATACGTGGCATTCCTTCTGGAGGCTTAATTTACGCGTTTTTTCATGAAAATCTGACAAAACCCGACACAATGGCAAGAAAATTGCGATTGAATACTAATGAAATTTTTTCATATTCACGCTAATCTATACGTATATTGGATTGAACACCTGATAAGAGCGGGTGGATTCATATAAGTAAGCCATTGGAAGGAGAAATACTATGTCAGAAAAAATGATTGAAAACAACAGGGTGAGTGTCATCGGAGAGGTCATTTCTGAATTTACGTTCAGCCATGAAGTATTTGGAGAAGGATTTTACATATTGGAGCTGGCCGTCAACCGCCTGAGTGACCAGGTGGATGTAATACCGCTTATGATATCAGAACGCCTGATTGATGTGCATGCGGATTACAGGGGTCAGACGATGGAGGCCATCGGTCAGTTCCGCTCCTATAATCGGCATGAGGGCCTGAAGAATCGTCTGGTGCTTTCCATTTTTGTGAGAGAATTTTCTTTCATGGAATCCTTTACCGATTACACAAAAACGAATCAGATTTTTCTGGATGGATTTATCTGCAAAGAACCGATTTACAGAAAGACGCCGCTGGGAAGAGAAATCGCCGACCTGCTGATCGCCGTCAATCGTCCATATGGAAAATCGGATTATATTCCGTGCATTGCCTGGGGAAGAAATGCCAGATATGCGTCTCAGTTCCTGGTCGGAAGCCGGTTAAGGATATGGGGAAGGGTTCAGAGCAGGGAATATACAAAAAGAATCAGTGATACGGAGACGGAAAAGCGGGTTGCTTATGAGGTTTCTGTCAGCAAACTGGAAGATATGATCCCGGAGGAAGGGTAACGCGGCCGACGGCGGCTGAATTTCGCGTTGACACCGGATACGGGGTGGTGTATACTGGAAGAAAAAGTGAAAAGAGCAAGTTATGCAAGAAGGTAGAGGTCGCGTGGTTGATGAGTAATCTGTTGGATATGAATCGGCATAGGAGAAGACAGATGAAAGGCGAAACGCCGAAGACAGAGCCAGCCGTTAAGGTTTTTGTCTGGGCATATGGTGAAGAATCATATGACTGTCATCTGAAATAGATGGAGGGCTACTTAAAGAAGAAATAAGGAATCTTTAAGAGCCGACATTTGTTGGCTCTTTTTCACGTAAATTGGGAGGGATTCATATGGCTATATTTAAAGGCGCAGGAGTGGCGATTATTACACCATTCACAGAAGACAATCAGGTAAACTATGAAGAACTGGGAAAAATCATCGATAATCAGATTGAGAATGGTACAGATGCCATCATAATCTGCGGAACCACAGGGGAATCTGCCACGCTGTCCCATGACGAACATGATGCATGCATTCGGTTTGCCATTCAGCATACGGCCGGACGTGTGCCGGTGATTGCCGGAACCGGTTCCAATAGTACCGCGGAGGCGATCCGCCTTTCTGTACACGCAGAGGAAGCAGGGGCAGACGCGCTGCTTTTGGTGACGCCGTATTATAACAAAGCGACCCAGAACGGCCTGATTTCCCACTATACAGAGATCGCAGGTAAGGTGAGCATTCCGATTATTATGTACAATGTTCCGTCCAGGACAGGGGTGAATATCGAACCGGAGACGGCGGTCTACCTGGCAAAACATGTGAAAAACATCGTGGGAATCAAGGAAGCCAGCGGTAATATTTCTCAGGTGGCAAAATTGGCGGCCCTGGCGGACGGATGTCTGGATATTTATTCCGGCAATGATGATCAGATCGTGCCTCTTTTGGCGCTGGGCGGAATCGGAGTGATCTCGGTACTCTCCAATGTGGCTCCGAGGATGACCCATGATATGGTAATGTCCTATTTGGAAGGCGATGTGGAAAAGAGCAGAAGACTGCAGTTGGACGCCATAGACCTTTGCAATGCATTGTTCTGTGAGGTAAATCCGATTCCGGTTAAGGCTGCCATGAAACTGCAGGGATGGAATGCAGGAGGTCTTCGTTCTCCGCTGTCTGAAATTACACCAGCCCATCTGGAACTGCTGAAAAATTCCATGGAAAAAGCCGGTATTCTGTAAAGCATACCGGAAACAAATGAGGAGGAGTGACGAAATGATACGGGTAATTATAAATGGATGCAATGGGCATATGGGAAGGATGCTGGATGAGGTGATCGCTCCATTGGAAGATGTCACCATTGTGGCTGGCGTCGATTTGGAAGATAAGGGATATTATTCCTATCCGGTCTATCCATCCATTAAGGAATGTACGTGTGAGGCGGATGCGGTGATTGACTTTACCATCTCCAAGATCACTGATCAGGTGATTGACGCATGTGTTGCAAAGAAATTTCCGCTGGTTCTCTGTACAACCGGACTGACCGAGGGGCAGTTAAATCATGTGAGAGAGGCTGCCTCTCAGATTCCCATTGTTCAGTCTTACAATATGTCCCTGGGGATCAATACCCTGGTAAAGATTCTTAAGGCCGCCGCTCCTGCTTTGAGTGAGGCGGGATTTGATATCGAGCTGGTGGAAAAGCATCACAATCAAAAAATAGATGCGCCCAGCGGCACGGCCATCCTTCTGGCTGACACGGTCAATGAAGCATGCCAAAACCGCTACCACTATACCTATGACCGCACCAATGTGCGAAAGAAGAGGGAAAGTCAGGAAATCGGGATCAGCTCCATAAGAGGCGGAACGATTGTGGGAGAACACGAAGTGATTTTTGCGGGGACGGACGAGGTGATCGAATTGAAACATGAAGCGTTCTCAAAGGCCGTATTTGCCAAAGGTGCGGTACAGGCGGCAAAGTTTTTGAAGGGAAAAGCAAATGGCCTTTATACCATGCAGGATGTGATTCAGTAGGATGGATCGCTTCCGGAAAGGCGATCAAATAGAAAACGGGGCGCTGCAGTTATGCAGCGCCCCGTTGCGAAGGAACGATTAGCAGCCGCAGCCACATCCATTGCTGAAGCTGCCGAAAGAGCCAAATCCATTGCCGCCGCAGAAGCAGGACAGTAAGAGGATCCAAATCAGCAGATCACAGCAGCCATTATTGCCGCAGCCGTCTCCGCAGCCTTCACGGCTGGATCCGAATCCGCCGCAGCAGAAGAGAATCAATAACAGGAAAATACAGTTGCTTCCGCCGCTTCTTTCACATCCGCATCCTCCACAGTTTGTAGCAGCTAAATCACTCATGTTGTTACCTCCATTGGTTTTGTTTTTGTTTACATTGTATATTATGAGGCGCCGTCGGATCGGTGCATTGATTTTCTTCTGTTTTTCATTTTTTCCTGGACGGCGGCGAAGTCTTCTTTGGAGATGATCGCCTCATGGGTATCCGGTATGACAATCCAGCGTTCTTTGGGCATGTGGATCATTTTTTTGCTTTTATAGCTGATTTTCTGTTCTTTTCCCTGAACCAGGCATCCGGTATAGGTGGGATTTTTCAGGATTCGTTTGATGGTATTCAGGCTCCAGACATGCTTTTTTTCCTGGGGTTTATCGGTATAGGGCGCCCGGAAGAGAAGACCCTGGGACCGTTTATACGCTGTGGGAGTGGGGATGCGGCATTCGGTCAGGTGTCTGGCGATGGCGCTGATGCCGTATCCGCTCAGATAGAGAGAGTAAATGCGCCGGACGATGGCGGCGGCATCGTCATCCACGATGAGCTGATGGCGGTCATGGGGATTTTTTTTATACCCATAACAGGCGAAGGAGCCGATGAACTGTCCGTTCTCCATCTTTTTATGGAGGACGGCGCGGATGTTGTCGGACAGGTCTTCGCAGTACCATTCATTGATCAGTCCATTGATCTGACGGGCTTTTTTATTGCGCCTTTCATCGGTATCCACCCCATCTACCACACCGATGAAGCGGATCCCCCAGAGCGGAAACAGATTGTGAAGATACCGCTCCACCAGTTCCATATCCCTTGTAAAGCGGGACTGGGTTTTGCAGAGAATCACCTGAAAACGGCCGCATTTGGCATCTTCGATCATCCGTTTGAAGGCCGGACGGTCCCGATCCAGGCCGGAGTAATCTTCATCCACATAGATGGCATAGAGCTCATAATGGTGGGCGTTCATATAATCGGTAAGCAGCATCTGCTGGTTCAGGATACTTTCACTGGTGCTTTTGGTGATGTCCTTGTCTTCATCTTCCACGGACAGTCGGCAATAGATGGCTGCCTTCATAGCATCATTCCTAAAACTATTATCATATTAGTATATGCCGACGGGGAGAAAAAGGCATGCGTTCCATGTGCAAAACCTGAGGAAGCAATTGCATCATCGGGATGTCTATGATAGACTTATGGTTGGAACGGAAAACTTACAGAGTTTTGTAGTTGCCTGAAATGTTAATATGAAAAATGAGAGGTTTAACGTGGAAAAAAGAGCAGAATGTTCATTGACGGAACAGGTTCATATTGTTATGAGTGAAGACATCAACGGCGCGGGCCGGTTGTTCGGCGGCCGTTTGGTGGAATGGATTGATGAGGTGGCGGGGATTGTGGGGCTGCGCCATTCAGGACATAATGTGACGACCGCAGCCATAGAGAATCTTCAGTTTAAAGAAGGGGCTTATATCGGTGAGATCATTGTTCTGATCGGAAGAGTAGTGTACACAGGGCGAACGTCCATGGAAGTTCGCATCGATACGTACCGGGAAGAATTGAGCGGCATGCGCTATCCCATCAACCGCGCTTATCTTACAATGGTGGCGTTGGATGAACGGGATAAACCGGTGCCGGTTCCGAAGCTGAAGATAGAATCAGAAACAGAAAAAGCGGAATGGGAATACGCATTGGCCAGAAGGGAAAGCCGAAAAAAACGCCAAACCGAAGGATTCAGCCAATAAACAGGAGAAAAAAGCAAAGGAGGAAACCATGCCGCCAGTATATTTGTTGATCAAACCGTCATCGGGGATGTGCAATCTGCGCTGCCGGTATTGCTTTTATCATGATGTGACCCAGAACAGGCAGGAAGCGTCATATGGATTTATGTCGGAAGAAACCATGGAACAGGTGGTGAAAAAAGCATTGGATGCGGCGGAGGGCAGCTGCACCATTGCCTTCCAGGGGGGAGAACCTACCCTGATCGGACTGCCGTTTTACCGTAAAGTCATGGAGATGCAGAAAAAATACAATCAAAAAAAGATACCTGTTTACAATGCGATTCAGACCAATGGATACGGCCTTTCCAGGGAATGGGCAGAATTTTTCCATGAGAATCATTTTCTGGTGGGAATCTCTGTGGACGGCACGATCCATACGCATAATTGCTACAGAAAGAATGCTGCTGGAAAGGATACCTTTCTGGATGTCATGAAAACGGTGGATCTGTTTGACCAATGCCAGGTGGAATACAACATACTGACTGTGGTGCACAAAAAGACAGCAGATGCCCTGGATAAGATCTACCGCTATTACCGAAAGATGGGATTTGAATATCAGCAGTATATTCCTTGTCTGGATCCTCTGGGAAAGCCCTCGGGGGAGAGTGAGTATTCGCTGTCACCGAAGGCCTATGGAGAATTTCTGTGCCGCCTGTTTGATCTTTGGTATGACGACTATACAAAGGGGCGCATCGTTCATATCCGGCAGTTTGAAAATTATTTGTCCATTCTTTTGACGGGGCGGGCAGAATCCTGTGATATGAATGGATTCTGCAGTATCCAAAATGTGGTGGAGGCCAATGGGGATGTGTATCCCTGTGATTTTTTTGTGCTGGATGAATACCGGTTGGGCAATCTGAACACGGATACCCTGGAAGAAATCCGCACCTGTGAGACGGCGCGCAGGTTCATCGAGCGTTCCTTAAAGAAACCGGAGCGCTGTCAGACCTGTCCGTATCTGAGTCTGTGCCGGGGTGGCTGTTACCGTCACAGGATCATGGCAGAGATACCGGGAGGAACCGATTATTTTTGCGAATCGTATCAGATTTTCTTTGCGCACTGCCTGGACCGGCTGATACGGATTGCAAAAAGTTTATAAAAAGCGTTGACGAAACAGGGGAAACTGATTATAATAAGGATAATGTTTCGGCAGAATAAGTGATGGCTGTGACAGGAAGGAGTACATGGTATCAGAAGCAAAGAGAGAAGACGGCTGGTGTAAGTCTCCGTGATGATGGCATGGAAGCAGTCCTTGAGCTATGAACCGAACACCGAAAGGTCAGTAGGCTTCATCGGGTTCACCCGTTATCGTGAGACCGCATTTGGGATGCGGCGTGAGTGCGGAGGAGATCTCCTCTGAATTTAGGTGGTAACACGGATATGATTCGCCCTAAGCTGTTCATACAGCTTGGGGCTTTTTTTAATGAACAAAATTAACGCAGAAATGAGGGAAACGCATGAGAACATTTGAAAAATCAACCAAACTGAATAATGTAAGTTATGATGTCAGAGGGCCAGTGGTCGATGAAGCCAACCGTATGATTGAAAACGGCGCCCACATCTTAAAGTTAAATATTGGAAATCCTGCCCCGTTTGGATTCAATGCGCCGGAAGAAATTATCTTGGATATGATTTATAATCTGCGGGACGCCCAGGGGTATTCGGATTCCAAAGGAATCTTTTCTGCCAGAAAGGCCATCATGCAGTATTGCCAGATGAAGAATATCCCCAATGTGGGCATCGATGATATCTATACCGGCAATGGGGTCAGTGAGATGATCGTGATGTCCATGCAGGGACTGCTGAATAATGGGGATGAGATTTTGGTTCCGTCTCCGGATTATCCGCTTTGGACTGCCGCAGCCAATCTGGCGGGCGGTCATCCCGTTCACTATATCTGTGATGAGCAGGCAGACTGGTATCCGGATATTGAAGATATCAAGAAAAAAATCACAGACAGGACAAAGGGGATCGTCATCATCAATCCCAATAATCCGACAGGTGCCGTTTATCCGAAGGAAGTTTTGGAGGAAATCGTGGAAGTGGCAAGACAGCATGAGCTGATCATCTTTGCCGATGAAATTTATGACCGTCTGGTCATGGATGGGATTCAGCATATTTCCATCGCCTCCCTGGCTCCTGATTTGTTCACGGTGACCATGAATGGATTGTCCAAATCCCACCGTGTGGCAGGCTTCCGTGTGGGCTGGATGTGCCTGTGCGGAGATAAGTCCAGAGCCAAGGGATATATTGAGGGAATCAAGATGCTTTCTTCCATGCGTCTCTGCTCCAATGTGCCCGCGCAGATGATTGTGCAGACTGCCCTTGGGGGATACCAGAGTGCAGATGAGCTTTTGCTGCCGGGCGGCAGAATTTATGAGCAGAGGGAATATATTTACAATGCCATCAATGATATTCCCGGACTTTCGGCAGTGAAGCCCAAGGCCGCATTTTACATCTTCCCCAAGATTGATACGAAGATGTATCACATTGTGGACGATGAAAAATTCTGCCTGGACTTTTTAAGGGAAAAGAAAGTACTGCTGCTGCCGGGTAAGGGATGCAACTGGAGAGAGCCGGATCATTTCCGGATTGTATATCTCCCCAATATTCCGGAATTGGAAGATGCCATGGGAAGGATGAAAGATTTCCTTTCCGGCTACAGACAGGTATAAATAGTTCAGCAGGCAATAAGAATATGCGGAAAACGGCTGGCAGAACCGGAAAGAACGCCGGTCTTTTCCGCATTTTTCGATTGGAGGAACGATGAAAAAATTAGATGGAATTATGTTTGATCTGGATGGCACGCTGTGGGATTCCTCAAAGGAAGTGGCCTTATCCTGGAATGAGACGATAAAACGGTATGAAGAAGTCAAACGGACGCTGACACAGAAGGACATCAGGGGAATCATGGGGCTTCAAGTGCCGGGCATTGCTCAAAAGCTGTTCCCGGATCTGGAGGAGGAAAAGAGAGTTGAGATTGTTACGGCATGCTGCCTGGAAGAATGCGGCCACCTCAGGAAAACAGGAGGCGACCTGTTTGCAGGTATGAGAGAGACCATAGAAACACTGGCGGAGCAGTATCCGCTTTTTATCGTCAGCAACTGTCTGGAGGGATATATTGAAGCATTTCTGGAATTTCACCGGATGGGACGATTTTTCAGCGATTTTCTGGCAGCGGGGACGACGGGGCTGGAAAAGGCGGATAACATAAAACGGATACGGCAGAAACATCATCTGGAAAAAGTGATTTATCTTGGCGATACAGCAGGGGATCAGGAGGCCTGCGAAAAGTCAGGGACTCCCTTTGTGTTCGCCTCCTATGGATTCGGCCATGTCCGGCCCGGCGGATGGCAGATTGGGAAAATATCGGATCTGCCTGATTTGATCAGACAGATTGAGGAAATAATAGAATAGGACAGAGAAATATACTTGTTTTTTAAGAAATTTTACATCTTTTAGCTATTTCTTTTTCCGAAAATCTAGTGTAGAATGAAAATAGTCATGTAATTGGAAAACAGCTACACAAGATAAATGGCGGTTGACAGAGAAGACAGGAAAAGGAGTGGTTTTATGGAGGAACATACAGGGGAAATGCATACTCCTGTGAGAAAAGGGGGCAAGGAAGTTTTTTTTGGATTAAGTGACGCTGAGGTGTCTGACAGGATAGAGCTGGGGCAGGTGAATGTGACAGAAGACAGTCACGGAAGATCCGTGAAAGAAATCATCATGACGAACACGCTGACGTTTTTTAACTTGATTAACGTGGTTTTGCTGGTGATGGTGCTCCTGACATTTTCCTTCAAAAATATGTTTTTTATTGTAATCGTCGCCATCAATACCGTCATAGGTATTATCCAGGAGCTTCGTGCGAAGAAGACATTGGACGAACTGACGATTATGACGGCCAGCAAGACCCATGCGATTCGAAACGGCAGGGAAGTGGAAATCGCCGTGGAAGAAATCGTACTGGATGATTTGCTTCATTTAAGAGCCGGGGATCAGATCCCGGCGGATGCTGTGGTGATTAAGGGAAAGATGGAGGTCAATGAATCCCTGCTGACAGGAGAATCCGATGCGGTGGTGAAAGAGCAGGATGCGGAGATTTTTTCGGGAAGTTTTGTCACCAGCGGCCGTGCGCTGTGTCGTGTCTGCCATGTGGGAAAAGACAATTACATGGAAAAAATCACTGCTGAGGCAAAGAAATTTACGAAGCATAACTCAGAACTTAGAAACAGCATCAACAAAATCCTGAAAGTGATCAGCATCATTATTATACCGGTGGGCGGATTGCTGTTTGCAAAGCAGTTTTTCCTCACCGATGTCGGTTTCAACAGCGCCATTTTGAGTACGGTGGCAGCCGTGCTCGGCATGATCCCGGAAGGTTTGGTGCTTTTGACCAGTGTGGCACTGGCGCTGGGCGTTATCCGCCTTGCGAACCGTAAAACACTGGTTCAGGAGCTGTACTGTATTGAAACATTGGCCAGAGTGGATACGCTGTGTCTGGACAAGACAGGCACCCTGACGGAGGGACGGATCCGCGTGGAGGATGTGGAGATTTTGGATGAGAACGTGCCCCTTTCCAGCGTGATGGGCAATATGGTTTCTGCCATTGGAGAAGGAAATGCCACGTTCGATGCGCTGGCAGAGTATTATGAGAGATCCAATGATTATGCGGTGGACCATGTGGTGCAGTTCTCCTCCGACAGAAAATACAGCGGCGCTGTGTTTAAAAATGAAGGTACTTACCTGATGGGAGCGGTCCAGTTTTTGTTCCCGGAAGGATATGAAGAATTAAAGGAAAAATGCCGTACTTATGCAGAGGATGGAAGCCGGGTTCTGGTGGTGGGATACAGCAGACAGGCATCCATCGCCGATGAGATTCCGGAAGGATTAAAACCATGCGGGCTGATTCGGATGAGTGATGTGATTCGTGAAGAAGCGCCGCACACGTTGGCTTATTTTGGCGAACAAGGGGTTTCCCTGAAGGTGATATCCGGTGATGATCCGGTGACTGTGGCTTCCATAGCAAAGAGATGCGGTCTGCCGGACGCGGATAAGTATGTGGATGCCACGACTCTGGAGACAGAAGAACAGCTGCGGCAGGCGGTCAGAGAGTGCAGTGTATTTGGACGTGTTACGCCGAAACAGAAAAAAGCCATGGTGACCTATCTGAAAGAAGACGGTCATACGGTGGCGATGACAGGAGATGGCGTCAATGACGTACTGGCCTTAAAAGAGGCAGACTGCAGTATCGCCATGGCATCCGGAAGTGAGGCGGCCAAACATACGGCGAATCTGGTGCTTCTGGATTCCAATTTTGCTTCCATGCCCCATATCGTCAATGAAGGGCGCCGGGTGATCAACAATATTACGTGTGCAGCCTCCATGTTCCTGATTAAGACCATCTTTTCTGTGCTCTTGGCATTTATGACCATATTCTTTGGCCAGGCCTATCCGTTTGAACCGGTTCAGCTTTCCATCATCAGCGGATGTGCGGTTGGAATCCCGGGTTTTCTGCTTCAGCTGGAATCCAACTTCAAGCCGGTGGATCGCCACTTCTTCCGAAAGGTGATCTATAACGCGGCGCCGACGGCCATTACGATTGCTGTGACGGTATTCTGCATCACAAACATCGGCCTGCTGCTGGGATGCAGCCAGGAAATGCTGACGACCGTCTGTGTTCTGACGACGGGGTGGAGTTATATGCTGACGCTTCAGAAAGTATATTCACCGATGACAAAATACCGTAAATTCATTATCTATTCCATGCAGATTATTTATCTGCTCTGTATGATCATCGGACAGAAAATTTTGGAGCTGGTGGCTTTGGACTTCAATGCAGTGATTCTGCTGCTGGCAGTGACCACATTCTCACCAATGATGATTGAGGGAATCTCCCATCTGTATCTGCTTGTTATGAGCAAATGGGATAAGAGAAAAAAGAAAAAGAAGCTGCAGGCATCGGTATCGGCTGTGTGACAGAACAAATAAGGAGGGGCAGAGAGATGAACAGAAGAAAACGGTTACTCAGTTTTTTTCTGTGTCTGTCTCTCTGTTTTTTTATTGGCTGCGGTAAAAATGCAAACGATGAGGAAACAGAGACAGGCTCGGAAGCATATACTGAGTGGAAGGAAAACAGAGAAACGGAGTATGATATGGAGAATCAGCAAAACCAGGAGACAGAACCAGCGAACATAACGGAAGAACAGGGCACAGAGGCCGATATTTTGCTGACCCCGGAGGAAATAAAAGAAAGAAATCGGATCAGTTTTGAGATGCCGGGAAACGGCATGGTGGATTTGGAGACGTTTTCACCGCAGACGGCAGAGGAAATCCGGGCCATGGTGGAGGAATATTCCATTCCAAATTATCCGTATTACGACGGTCGGCCGCGGATCGGAGAGGATGATGCGCAGCTGCTGGCATCCAGAAATCTGGAACAGATCACCGATCCGGTTCATCTGCGGTATGGAATACTGACAAAGAATGCTGCGGTTCGTTCTTTTCCTACGGAAAAAACCATGACAAAAGAGGGAAAACCAGATGACTTTGATTATCTTCAGGAAAGTATGTTCTCCATCGGCGAGGGGGTGACGGTGTGCCACCAGACGGCCGATCAGTCCTACTCCTTTGTTCAGGGATATCAGTACAAGGGGTGGATTCCGACGGATGCCATCGGATTTTGCAGTAAGGAAGAAATGATGGGCTGGCTTCGCATGGACCCGCCGGTGGTGATCACAGATGCGGCTGTAACAGTTCATGATGTTAATCTGAGAATGGGGACGGCGCTGCCTGCCCAGGAGGAAACGGAAAGCGGATATCAGGTCAGATTTCCGATGCGCAGGGAGGATGGCAGTCTGACGTCTGTCACAGAAGAGATTCCAAAAACAGCGGCGTCCCTTGGATATCTGGCATATACGAAGGATGCCCTGCTGAATCAAGCGTATCAGTTGATCGGCCAGCCGTACGGATGGGGAGACACGGATGAAAAGATGGACTGTTCTTCCACCATGAACAGCATTTTTAAGACCTTCGGCATTCAAATGCCCAGAAATACATCGCAGCTTACGTTATTCTCCGCGAAAGTGACGGATCTGTCGGCCATGAGCGCTGAGGAAAAAGAAGCGGCCATAAGAGAAGCAGGAAGCGGAAGTATGATTTTGCTTCCCGGCCATGTGGTAATGTATGTGGGAGAAACCGACGGAGTACCCCAGATCCTTCATAACGTGACGGCCTATTCCCTGGATGGAGGAGCGTTGGAGACGGCCATGGAGTGCCGGGTGACGCCGCTTGCCATCTATAACACCGGTGGGATCCGGTATTTGGAGCTGTTTACGGCGATTGTGGAGATAGAGTAAGGGAAGCTCCGGTTTACAAATGATTCATACGTTCGCTGCGGGTGCTGAAAAAGCAGTCTTGCAATTTGATGGTTCATGGCGTATCATGGTAGGATGACAGGGAAATATAAGTTGCCCTTGGTACTGCAGATGGAAATGGATTTTGCAGGAGGAAAGGGCAGGAAACGAGGATGGAATGAAAAAAGTACTAATGATCGCCACGGGAGGGACGATTGCCTCCAGGAGGACGGAGACCGGGCTGGCACCGCAGCTTTTGTCCGAGGATATTTTGGAATACGTCCCGCAGGCGGCTGCCATCTGCTGTGTGGAGGCGATTCAGCTTTTTAACATGGACAGCACGAATATGGAACCGAAGCATTGGGTAAAGATTGCAGAGACCGTGGAAGAACAGTATGACAACTATGATGGATTTGTGATCCTGCACGGGACAGATACGATGGCGTATACGGCCTCTGCTTTGTCTTATCTGATCCAGGATTCCCGCAAACCCATTGTTCTGACGGGAGCGCAGAAGCCCATCGATCAGGATATCACGGATGCCAAGTCCAATCTCCTGGACAGTTTTCTGTATGCCACGGATACGCGTTCCCATGGAGTGAATGTGGTATTTGGAGGACAGGCCATTGCCGGGACGAGGGCCAGCAAAGTGCGCACGAAGAGCTACAACGCTTTTTCCAGTATTGATTTTCCAAACAAAGCGGTAATACGGGACGGAAAGGTGTTCCATTACATCACCGGCGAAGAGGCAGAGAAGGAACCGGTTTTTTATCATCGTGTGGATTCCAAAGTGTGCGTACTGAAATTGATTCCGGGATTGGACAGCGGTATCTTTCCGTATCTGAAGCAAACATACGATGCGATTATCATAGAAAGTTTCGGGGTGGGAGGACTTCCGAAATATGAGAAGGAAGATTTTTCTGACATTTTGAAAGACTGGATGGACTGCGGTAAAATCGTGGTTATGACCACGCAAGTTCCCCATGAGGGAAGTGATATGGCCACATACCGGGTTGGGTTTAAAATCAAGGAAGCATATGAGCTGATTGAATCGTATGATATGACGCTGGAAGCCGTGGTGACGAAGCTGATGTGGATTCTGGCCCAGACAAAGGAGCCAGATGAGGTGCGCCGACTGTTCTACCGGCCGGTGAATTATGATATTATGCTGCGGTAAAGGGATTTTGTAAGGAAGAACAGGGTGAAGAATGATGAACATAAGATGCGCAGAACGTCTGAATGCATTTCAGACCGGGATTTTTACTGAGTTGGATCAGAAAAAAGAGCAGCTGCTGAAGGCGGGAAAAAAGGTATATAATCTGTCGGTTGGAACACCGGATTTTGAACCGGACAGCCATGTGATGCATGCGTTGACAGAGGCGGCAAAAAAACCGGAAAACTATAAATATTCTCTTCGGGATAAGGAAGAGCTGACGGATGCCGTGATCCGGTACTACAAAACCAGATTTGGCGTGAAGCTGGATGCCGGTGAGACCATGGCTCTATATGGATCCCAGGAAGGGATCGCGCATATTGGCCTGGCGCTCTGCGATCCGGGGGATCTGGTCTTAGTGCCGAATCCGGGATATCCGATTTTTGAGATCGGACCGTATCTGGCCGGTGCTGAAATCGGATTTTATGAGCTGAAACCAGAGAATCAATATTTGCCGGACCTGAAAGCAATCTCCAAAGAAACGGCAAAGCGTGCCAAAATGATGATCGTATCGTATCCGCTGAATCCGGTGTGTGCCGTGGCACCGGATTCCTTTTACGAAGAATTGATCACATGGGCAGAAGAGAATGAGGTAATTCTCGTCCATGACAGCGCGTATGCGGATATTGTCTACGATGGAAAAATATGCCGTTCCTTTCTCTCCTATGAAGGGGCGAAGGAGGTGGGGGTGGAACTGTATTCTCTCTCCAAATCCTTTAATATGACGGGATGCCGTGTGTCCTTTGTGTCAGGCAACAGGGAAATTATTCAAAATTTTAAAAAGCTTCGCTCACAGATTGATTATGGATTGTTTTTGCCGATTCAGGAGGCGGCCATTGCAGCTCTGACCGGACCGCAGGAACGGGTAAAGGAACACTGCAGGGAGTATGAGAGACGGAGAAATGTTTTATGTGAGGGACTGCAGAAAGCAGGCTTTGAGGCTCCCCTCAGCGCAGGGACCATGTTTGCCTGGATGAAGGTTCCTGACGGTTACACCTCCACGGCATTTTGTATGGAACTGATGGAAAAAACAGGGGTCCTCTGTACACCGGGAAATGCTTTTGGCTCCCTGGGAGAGGGCTATGTTCGATTTGCCCTGGTTCTTCCCGCAGAAACGATCCGGGAAGCCGTTTCCCTGATTCAGGAGAAATTTTCTGTGACTACGCGAATTTTGCAGCACCCCCGACCGGAGGATGAGAGACATGGTTGACAGCAGACTGAAAAAGAAAAAGTTATTTTTATTTGATATTGACGGGACAATCGCGGTGGATGAGACGGTTTTTGACGGTACCATGGATTTGCTTTCCCATATTCGCAAGATCGGCGGAAAATCCATTTATATTACAAATAATTCTACAAAAAGCCGGGCAGACTATGCAGAGAAATTTCAAAGAATGGGAATTCAGGCAGCAGAAGAAGATTTTATCACAGCTTCCTACGCCGCCTGCCGCTATTTAAAGGAACATCACAGCGAAGACAGGATCTACGTGGCCGGGACCAGATCGCTGGTCGAAGAGTTAAAGAGAGAAGGACTGCATGTGACGACGGACGGAACGGATCCGGTGCAGGTGGTTTTGGTGGGATATGACAGTGAGCTGACGTATGGCAAATTGGTGGATGTCTGCCGTTATCTGATGACCAATCCAAGCTGCGTCTATCTGGCCACCAATCCGGATCTGTGCTGTCCTACGGGGTTTGGAAGTGTTCCGGACTGCGGTGCCATCTGCGGGATGATTGCGTGCGCAGCGGGGCGAATGCCGCTCTATCTTGGAAAGCCAAATCCGGTTATCGTGGAATATTCTCTGATACAGACCGGGTTTTCGAAGGATGAGACCATTGTGGTGGGGGACCGTCTCTATACCGATATCGCCGTGGGAATTGCGGCCGAAGTGGATACTGCGGTGGTTTTTACAGGGGAGGCCAAAAAGGATGATATCAAAAGCACAGAATATCCGCCCACATGGGCATTTGATTCGGTAAGGCAGCTGGCAGATCTGCTGAACGAATAATATGGGGAGTATGTGATTGCTGTAATGGCGGCAGCAAAATGGGAAAAGATAGAACAGACTGGAGGAACTCGCATGCATTTTGCAGATATTCATAACCACATATTGCCCTGTGTGGACGATGGCTCACAAAGCCTGGAACAGTCCATACGGATGCTGAAAATCGCTTATCAGGAAGGAATACGGGCCATCTGCCTGACACCGCATTATATGCCGCCAAGATATGAAGTCCCGGCAGAGGATTTGAAACGATCGAAGGAACTGCTGCAGAAAGCGCTGATTCAGAAAGGGATCGGTATTCGTCTGTATTTGGGAAATGAAATTTATTACAGACAGTCCGTCATGGAGCATATTTTAAACGGGAAAGCATTGACCCTGGCGGACAGCCGCTATGTGCTGGTGGAATACAATGTGCGGGAGTCGGCTGCGCAGATCGAATCCAGCATCCATGAACTGGCCAATGTGGGACTGCGCCCCGTCATTGCCCATATCGAGCGGTATCAGAGCTTGATGGGAGAGATAAAAAAGGTGGAAAATCTGATTGACCAGGGCGCTTACGTCCAGGTGAACGCGGGGAGCATCAAGGGAATATTCGGACATAAGACCGCGCGCTGGTCAAAAATACTTCTGAAAAAAGATTTGGTGCATTTGATTGCCACGGATGCCCATAATGAAGATGGGAGAGCGCCGAAATTAAGTGAATGCGCCAGGTATCTTATGAAGAAATATGGGGAAGACTATACTCAGTTACTTTTATGGGAAAATCCCTGTAAGGTAATAGAAAATAAGTTTATTCAGGAGTAGTGAAGAACCATGGAAGAGAAAAGACGGGATGAAATCGAGATTGATTGGGGAGAACTGGGCGGTGCGCTGCTCAGTAAATCTCTTCTGATTCTCATCATCACGGCACTGTGCGCGGTAGCCGCTTTTTTCGGGACCAAATGGCTGATTTCCCCAAAATATACGTCCACATCTAGTGTATATATTATGAATCGGCAAAATGAAAGCCAAATTTCCGCCAGTGATTTAAGCAGTGCCGATATGCTGACCAAAGACTGTCAGAAGCTGGCTCTGAGCCGAAATGTGCTGGATGAGGTATCCGAAAGGCTGGGACTGGGTCTGGATTATGGACAGATGAAAGAAAAAATCGCTGTTTCCATCCAAAATGACACCCGCGTTCTGACATTTTCCGCAACGGATGAAGATCCGGGACGGGCAAAGGAAATGGCGGATACGATTTCCGAGATCACAAGGGGAAAAATTAAAGAGATCATGGGGGTCGAGGAAGTCAATATTATCGATGAAGGAGATTATCCTCTGACACCATCCAGTCCGAATTGGATGATGAATACTGCTTTGGCGGCCGCGCTGGGGCTATTTGCGTCGACGGCGGCTGTGGCTCTCTTGTTCATCGCGGATGACACCATCAAAACCAGTGACGACATTTCCGATTATCTGGGCGCTACGACCATAGGTGTGATTCCAAATGTGGGGGATGAAAAAGAGAAAAGGGCCAGGACAGAAAAGAGGGCAAAAAGGAGGTGACAGCCATGCTGCATGTGAAACTTACGAGACCCAAGAGAGAAGCGGATTATCGGGTGGCTGAGGCATACAAAGCGCTTCGTACCAATATTCAGTTCTGCGGTGTGGAGAATAAAGTCATCATGCTCACAAGCAGTACGCCTGGGGAGGGAAAAACGTCCACTTCCTTTAACCTGGCGGCATCCCTGGCGGAAATCGGAAAAAAAGTGGTGCTGATCGATGCGGATATGCGAAAATCCAATTTGGTGAAGCGCTACATGGTGGAGGTGCGGGTAAAAGGACTGAGTCAGTTTCTTTCCGGACAAAACTCCATAGAGGAAGTTCTGTATGAAACGAGTATCCCCAATCTGCACATGATTTTTGCAGGCGCGGTTCCTCCGAATCCGGCTGAACTACTAAATGGAGCCGTTTTTGAAAAAATGGTAAAGGCCATGAAGGACGCGTATGATTATATCATCATTGATACACCTCCCCTTGGAAGCGTCACCGATGCGGCGGTGGTTTCCCGGCTCTGTGATGGAGTGGTCTTTGTCTGCGCCGCCGGAGAAGTCAGGCGAAAATTTGCCCAGGACATTGTGCGCCAGGTGACGGCGGCGGGAAGCAAACTACTGGGAGTCGTTCTCACCAAAGCGGAAAATGGAGGAAAAGGATACTATAACAAGTATTATGGCAGGTATTACGGCAAGTATGGGAACGAATAGGGGTGATGGAGACTGAACGATACGGATGGGATCACAAAACAGCGCAGCCTGTCTGGCATTCTGCTTGAAAAATGCTGTCAGCTATGATAAAATCTAACAGATACCATCTGGCAGGTCACTGGGAGGGCTTGCCGATTTTATGATAGATGAACAGACAGGATAAGGAGGAAGCATCCATGTCACAGAATGTATATGATGTGTTAGTGGAAAGAGGATTTATTGAACAGTGTACCCATCCGGAAGAAGTACGCGAATTATTGGGAAAGGAAAGCGTGACATTTTATATCGGTTTTGACGCGACGGCGGACAGCCTGACAGCAGGCCATTTTCTCACCATCATGGCAATGATGCATATGCAGCGTGCCGGACACAGACCCATCGCTTTGCTGGGCGGCGGGACAACCATGATCGGCGATCCCAGCGGAAAGTCCGATATGCGCAAAATCATGACCAGGGAAACGATTGAGCACAATGCCAAGCGTTTCTATGAACAGTTATCCCGTTTCATTACATTTGATAATGATAAGGCGATCATCGAAAACAATGCGGACTGGCTTTTGAATTTGAATTATGTGGATTTCTTAAGGGAAGTCGGAGCCGAGTTTTCGGTCAACCGCATGCTGACAGCAGAATGCTATAAACAGAGAATGGAGAGGGGACTCACATTCTTTGAGTTTAACTATATGATTATGCAGTCCTATGATTTCCTGGTATTAAACAGAAAGCATAACTGCTGCCTGGAGATGGGCGGAAACGATCAGTGGTCCAACATCATCGGCGGTGTGGAACTGATTCGAAAGAAGGAACAGAAACCGGCCTATGGTCTCACCTTTAAGCTTTTGACCACAAGTGAAGGCATTAAAATGGGCAAGACCATGAAGGGAGCGGTATGGCTGGATCCGGAAAAGACGTCTCCGTACGAGTTTTATCAGTACTGGAGAAATATTGAAGATGTTAAAGTGGAAGAGTGTCTGGGACTCTTGACATTCCTGCCCATGGATGAAGTGCGCCGTCTGGGTGCTTTGGAAGGAGCCGAGATCAATAAGGCGAAAGAAGTGCTGGCCTATGAGATCACCAAAATCGTCCATGGAGAAGAAGAGGCGAAGAAGGCCCAGGAAGCAGCCCGTGCGATTTTCGCCGGCGGTGCAAAGCATGATGATATGCCGACTACCACACTGGAGGCCTCCCGCTGGGAAGCCGGAATCGACCTGATTTCATTATTGGTGGAGGGAAAGATGTGTGCGACACGTTCTGAGGCAAGACGCCAGATTCAGCAGGGCGGCGTATCCATCAACGATGTCCGTGAAACAGCGGTGGACAGAATCGTGACAAATGCAGATAAGCAGGATGGTTCTGTGGTCATCCGCAAAGGTAAGAAAGTGTACCATCAGTTCAAATAATGACTGCAATGTTGCTATAGGAGGTGGCATATGCCATTTTTAGCTGAACTTGGTATAGAAGCAGTCCGTCTGGTCTTTTTGGCCGCAGTCGCCGCAGCCGCGGTGATCTCGGGCAGGAAGGTCAGGGATTTTAAAGATGCAAAGAAAGATACGGAGGCATAAGCTGTGAGCAAGAAATATGGAATTAATGAGTTGAGAAAGATGTTCCTGGAATTTTTTGAGGGGAAGGGACATCTTTCCATGAAAAGTTTTTCTTTGGTGCCGCACAATGATAATAGTCTTCTGATTATCAATTCCGGTATGGCGCCTCTGAAGCCATACTTTACCGGCCAGGAGATTCCGCCCTGCAGACGTGTGACGACCTGTCAGAAATGTGTCCGCACAGGCGATATTGAAAATGTGGGAAAAGACGGTCGTCATCTGACTTTTTTTGAAATGCTGGGCAACTTTTCCTTTGGTGATTATTTCAAAAAGGAAGCCATCGCCTGGTCCTGGGAATTTTTAACCGAAGTCGTTGGATTGGATCCGGATCGCCTGTATCCGTCCGTCTATGAAGATGACGATGAAGCGTTTGAAATCTGGAATAAGCAGCAGCATATTCCGGCAGAGCGCATTTTCCGCTTTGGAAAGGAAGATAATTTCTGGGAGCATGGCGCAGGCCCCTGCGGTCCGTGTTCCGAAATCTACTATGACCGCGGTGAAAAGTACGGCTGCGGAAAAGAGACCTGCACGGTGGGCTGCGACTGCGACCGCTACATCGAAGTATGGAATAACGTGTTCTCCCAGTTTAATAACGATGGAAAAGGCCATTACACCGATTTGATCCAGAAAAATATTGATACCGGTATGGGACTGGAGCGTCTGGGCGTGGTGGTTCAGGACGTGGATTCCGTTTACGATGTGGATACCATGAAGGCTCTGCGCGACAGGATCTGTGAGATCGCCGGTGTCACCTATCAGACCGACGCCGCCAAGGATGTCTCCATCCGTCTGATCACCGATCATATCCGTTCGGTGACATTTATGATTTCCGATGGGATCATGCCATCCAATGAGGGACGAGGTTATGTTCTGCGCCGACTGCTGCGGCGCGCTGCCCGTCATGGAAGACTGCTTGGCATCAAGGGCGTATTCCTGGCAGAGCTGGGAAAGACGGTTATCGCCACATCCAAAGACGGTTATCCGGAATTGGGGGAAAAACAGAATATGATTCTGCAGGTCATCACCCAGGAAGAAAATAAATTTAACAAAACCATCGATCAGGGATTGGTAATCCTGAATGAAATGGAAGAAGAGATGACTGCCAAAGGCCAGACTGTACTTACCGGAGAAAACGCGTTTAAATTATATGACACATACGGATTCCCCATGGATCTGACAAAAGAAATCCTGGAAGAGAAAAACTTCACCATCGATGAAGAGGGATTTGCCAAGGCCATGGAGCATCAGAGAACGACAGCCAGAGGAGCCAGAAAGAAGACGAATTACATGGGAGCGGATGTGACCGTTTATCAGTCCATCGATCCAAGTCTGACCACAGAATTCGACGGTTACACCACGCTGAAAGAGGAGGCACGCATCACGGCTTTGACGACGGAAGACGAGCTGGTTCAGGCTCTGACCGACGGCCAGAACGGCACCATCGTCACAGACCGCACTCCGTTTTATGCAACCATGGGCGGCCAGCAGGGCGACATCGGTGTCATCGAAACGCCAAACGGCAGATTTGAAGTGATAGAGACCATCAAACTGCAGGGTGGAAAAGTGGGCCATGTGGGCCATATGACCAGCGGAATGCTGGCAGTGGGCGATACGGTAACCATGACCGTGGAAGAAAACAACCGAGTTTCCACCTGCAAAAACCACAGCGCCACCCATCTGCTTCAAAAAGCGCTCCGTACTGTACTGGGAGACCATGTGGAGCAGGCCGGTTCCCTTGTGACCAAGGACAGACTTCGCTTTGACTTTACCCATTTCCAGGCCATGACGCCGGAGGAAATCCGCAAAGTGGAAGAGCTGGTCAATGAAAAGATTGCGGAAAATCTTCCGGTAGTTACGGAAGTAATGAACATAGAAGATGCCAGAAAGCGGGGCGCCATGGCTCTGTTTGGCGAGAAATACGGAGAGACGGTCCGCGTGGTTTCCATGGGAGATTTCTCCATTGAATTCTGCGGAGGTACCCATGTGCCGAATACGGGCGTGATCAATTCCTTCCGCATCATCTCTGAGACGGGTATCGCGGCAGGGGTGCGCCGTATTGAAGCTCTGACGGGAGATGCTCTGATCGCATATTACAGAAATCTGGAAGAGACGCTTCACGAAGCCGCGGCGGCTGCCAAGGCGACGCCGGAAAGTCTGACCGCAAAGATCGCAGCCATGCAGGAAGAAATCAAGGCGCTCCATTCGGAAAACGAAAAGTTAAAGGATAAGCTGGCCAATGAATCCCTGGGGGATGTCATGGATCAGGTTCAGGATGTGAAGGGAGTCAAGCTGCTTGCGGTCGGCCTGAAAGATGTGGATATGAACGGACTTAGAAACCTGGGAGACCAGCTGAAGGAGAAACTGGGAGAAGGTGTGATCGTCCTGGCATCCGCAGTCGGCGGTAAGGTGAGTCTCCTTACCATGGCCACCGATGGCGCCATCAAGGCAGGTGCCCATGCCGGAAATCTGATCAAGGGAATCGCTTCCTGCGTAGGTGGCGGCGGCGGCGGCCGTCCGAACATGGCGCAGGCCGGCGGAAAGAATCCGGACGGAATCGAAGAGGCTTTGAAAAAGGCGGCAGAGATTCTGGAAGGACAGATTCAGGCATAAAATTTGAAAAAATGGTGAAAAATCTGTAAAATAGTGATTGACGAATTTTTATAATATGCTATAATATAAATCGTGCTATGGAAATACCCAAACAGTTGTTTTAAGTAACGTATTATGCACAATACACAACTGGAGGGAGGTTAGGTGTGAGCTTATGTCAAATGTAATCGTAAAAGATAACGAGAGTTTAGATAGCGCTTTACGCAGATTCAAGAGAAACTGCGCAAAGGCTGGGATCCAGCAGGAGATCCGTAAGAGAGAGCATTATGAGAAGCCAAGCGTAAGACGTAAGAAAAAGTCTGAAGCGGCTAGAAAGCGTAAATACAACTAATTGCAGTTGGGAGAGAGTATGCGTATATCACGTGTACTCTCTTTTTCGGTGTATGAAAGAAAGGCAGATAAAATTAGGTGATTTTGTGATGAAAATTGGAAGAAACGATCCGTGCTGGTGCCGCAGCGGACTGAAATATAAGAAATGCCATGAAGCCTTTGATGAAAAACTGAATGAATACAAAAATAAAGGCTTTTTGGTGCCGGATCACAGCCTTATTAAGAATCAGGAACAGATTGAAGGCATTCGAAGAAGCGGCGCGGTGAATAAGGCTGTTTTGGATTATGTGGCAGAGCATATCCATGTGGGGATGACGACGGAGGAAATTGACCGGATGGTTTATGAAAAAACCACGGAAATGGGAGGAATCCCGGCCCCGCTGAATTTTGAAGGTTACCCAAAGTCTGTCTGCACATCCATCAATGATCAGGTTTGCCACGGCATTCCGTCCCCTGACATTGTTCTGAAAGACGGAGACATCATCAATGTAGACTGTTCCACCATACTGAATGGGTATTTTTCCGACTCTTCCCGCATGTTCTGCATAGGCAATGTCAGTGAAGAAAAGAAAAAGCTGGTGCAGGTCACAAAAGAAAGCATCGCGGTGGGACTCAGGGAAGTGAAACCATGGCGCTGCCTGGGAGATATGGGAGCTGCCATTCATGAATTTGCCATGGCCCACGGCTATTCGGTGGTGCGGGAGATCGGCGGCCATGGGGTTGGGCTGGAGTTCCACGAAGAGCCTTTTGTCAGTTATGTATCCAGAAGAGGGGAAGAAATGCTCATGGTGCCAGGTATGGTATTTACCATAGAGCCGATGATTAATATGGGCAGTGATGAGATCTTCATGGATGAAGCAGACGGCTGGGGAATCTATACCGAGGATGGGCAGCCGTCGGCCCAGTGGGAAGTGACCGTGCTGGTCACGGAAGACGGGTATGAAATTTTGGCGGATTGACAAGAAATTCGGAAGCGTGGAAGAGGAGGATGCAAAATTCGCGCCTCCTCTTTAGCGTTTCGCTTATTTTATGGGTGAGAAATCTTCGCGGAGGCGGAAGGCGGTCATAAGGTAAAAGGTTACGGCCATGAATACCAGAGCCAGAACCAGGGTGATGAGAGAGAAGCCCGGCAGGTATGTATCTGCCAGATACTTCAGCCCTTTGGCTGCGGCTCCGGCAAGAACGGCGAAAAGGGACGGGTACAGGAGGTCCCGGAATGCCGAAAAAGAAAAGGGAGAGATCATAAAAAGGCTGATCATATGTAAGAGGGTCAGCAAAAGCTGGCTGAACAGGGTTCCCCATAGATATGCTGTAATTCCGAAAATGGGTACCAGGAATATGATAAACAGCAGGCGCACGCCCATGCTGATCACGTTATGAAAAAAAACAGCCTTTGTCTTTCCAAGCCCGTTCAGAATGCTGGATGTGGTGGATGACAGGTATAAAAAAGGACAGAGCCAGGAGAGGATGGTCAGATACCGTCCGGCCATCTCACTTTGAAATATGGCCATCCCCATATCATTGCCGAAAAGAATGAAGATGGCAGTAAATAATATGCCGAGCCAGAGACAGAATCGGATATTCAAACTGGAAGCCCGGCTGATCTGTCCGCTGTTGTCCGCGGACTGCGCTTCCGCAACGATGGGAAGCAGCATGACAGAGACGGAATTTGTCAGCGTGGAGGGAAACAGGATGAAGGGCATAGCCATGCCTGTCAAAACACCGTAAACGCTGAGCGCCTGACTGTTTGTCATCCCAAACAGCTGGAGACGGCTGGGGATCAGAACCGCTTCGGCGCTTTGAAGAACAGACAGGATAAAGCGATTGGCAGAGAGGGGAACGGCCATGGAAGTCAGATTTTTCATGATGGGCAGCAGAGGAGAAGGTTCTGCCTTTCTGACCGATTCTTTCATGAGATACATGATGCCGATGAACAGGGCGGATACGGCTTCCCCGATGGTCATTCCGGCCATGACGCCAAGCGGCGTCAGGGGAATTCCTTTTTCCATTCCGATGTTCCAAATGATAAAGACCGTGGTGACACGAACCAATTGTTCGACCACTTGTGCGAGAGCCGGTATGGAGGCCTTTTTTCGGCCGTAGTAATAGCCGGACAGACAAGAGTGGATGGTGGCGAAAGGCAGAGACAGACAGGCCACTTTCAGCAGCGGTTCACAGCGCTCCTCCAGAAGAATATAGGTACAGATCGGAGCGGCAAGCATATACAGAAGAAACGTGAAACCAAGAGAAAGCAGGACTGACAGAATCATACCGGCCCTCAGGGTGAGCTGTCCTCTGTTTCCGGTTCCGGCAGCCTGTTCGGCAGCCACAAAGCGTGAGATGGCAGTCTGAAAGCTCATGGCGCAGACGGCCATACAGACCCCGATGGCGGGAAAAACCAATTGGTACAGCCCCATGCCCTCTTCTCCGATGGTGTTGGACAGAAAAATTCGGTAAAAAAACCCGATGGATTTGCTGAACAGGCCTGTTGCGGTCAGAATGATGGTTCCGGTGATAAGGGGATTCTTTTTAAGAGTATGCAGTTTCATGGTAAATCCTTTCTTTCATTCCCCGGCATTTTAGTATAATATATCCGTTTTTCTTGACAATTATGAACAGTTTGGATTATATTAGTAAGTAATTTACAGCCGCAGATGCGGCAGAATGAGAGGGTAAAATATGGATTTAAAAGGACGCAATTTTTTGAAACTGCTGGATTTTACCACAGAAGAAATCGAATATCTGTTGGATTTGGCTGCCGTATTGAAGGAAAAAAAGAAAAAGGGAGAGCCGGTGGATTTTCTGAGGGGGAAAAATGTGGCCCTTATCTTCGAAAAAACTTCCACACGGACGCGCTGTTCCTTTGAAGTCGCTGCCCATGATCTTGGTATGGGGACGACCTATCTGGATCCGGACAGCTCCCAGATCGGAAAAAAGGAAAGCATTGCTGACACGGCCAGAGTTCTCGGAAGAATGTTTGAGGGGATTGAATACAGAGGCTATGGCCAGGAAATTGTGGAAGAATTGGCAGAACATGCGAAGGTTCCGGTATGGAACGGCCTGACCAATGAATTTCATCCCACCCAGATGCTGGCAGACCTTCTGACCATCCGTGAAAAATTCGGATATCTGAAGGGGATCCGTCTGGTATATATGGGAGATGCGCGCTACAATATGGGGAATTCCTGGATGGTGGCCTGCGCAAAGATGGGGATGCACTTCACGGCCTGCGCTCCGAAAGCTTATTTTCCGGCGGAAGGTCTGGTGGAAGAATGCAGGGCAATCGCTGAGAAGACAGGGGCTACCATCACTCTGACGGATGATGTGGAGAAGGGAACAAAGGATGCGGATGTGATTTACACCGATGTATGGGTTTCCATGGGAGAGCCGGATGAGGTATGGGAACAGAGAATCCGCGAATTGAGCCCGTATCAGGTAAACAAAAAGGTAATGGAAAACGCTGGTGAAAAGGCGATTTTCATGCATTGTCTTCCGGCATTCCATGACCTGAAAACAAAGATCGGAAAGAAGATTGAAGAACAATTCGGAATCAGCGAGATGGAAGTGACGGATGAAGTATTTGAAAGTCCCCAGTCCGTGGTCTTCGATGAGGCAGAAAACCGGATGCATACCATCAAGGCTGTAATGGCTGCAACCCTTGGATGGAAAGAGCAGTAGGAATGAAAGGCGAACAGTATCGTATGGGACGAAAAAGAAGGAATCACTGGCTGCCGATGGCAGAAGTGCTGCTGTCTGTGGCAATCATCATAACAGCAGTCATTTTGTTTTGCAGCACCCAGACATATGAGCTTTGTTTTCCCATTATTTTCGGCTTGGCTTTTCTTCTCTGCCTGGTATATCTGGCTGAGTGGATTCGGTGCCGGAATGTGCATAAGAAGGTCGGGATGATCATTTTCCTTGGGATTGTGGAGGTGCTCCTGATTTTTATGACAGTTGCCAGCATCGGGGCCATCGGAAGATGACAGAGGGCAAAACGCGTGTAAAGGTGAGAAGAAGCATGAAGACAGAAATTTTAGCAATGCTGCAGGAAGAGACGTATGTGTCCGGCCAGGCGATCTGCAATCGCCTGAATGTTTCCAGAACTGCAGTCTGGAAGATGATCAATCGCCTTCGGGAAGAAGGATACGAGATTGAGGCAGTTCCCAATAAAGGATATTGCCTGAAACACATCCCGGATGTGATTACAAGAGAGGCGTGCCTGAAGGAAATGGATACCGAGTGGGCCGGGCAGAATATCATTTACAGGGAAGAAGTGGATTCGACCAACACACTTGCTAAAAAGCTGGGAGAAGAAGGGGCGCCCCATGGGACTCTGGTGGTGGCTGATATGCAGACCAGGGGAAAAGGCCGCCTTGGAAGAAGCTGGTATATTCCAAAGGGACAGGCCATCGCCATGTCCCTTATCCTTCGGCCGCAGGTGGAACCCCAGTATGCATCCATGCTGACGCTGGTGGCAGCTTTGGCTGTCAGCCGTGCCATTGACGAAAAGACAGGTATTCGTACAGAGATTAAATGGCCCAACGACATCGTATATCAAGGGAAAAAAATCTGCGGCATTCTGACAGAGATGAGCGCCGACATGGATACGATTCACTACGTGATTGTGGGAATCGGCATTAATACGGGAACGATTGCATTCGGGAAAGAATTGGAAGAAAAAGCAGATTCTCTTTTCCGGATTACAGAGGAGTTTATCCCGCGCCGGATTTTGATTGCGGAAGTGATGAAACGCCTGGAGTATTATTATGAGCAGTTCTGCAGGACCAAAGATTTGTCTTTGCTGCGGGATGCCTATGAGGAAAGACTGGCAAACAAAAATAACCAGGTGAGGGTTTTGGCTCCCGGAAATGAATATACAGGCACATGTCTCGGCATTACAAAGGACGGAGAGCTGCTTGTCCGCGGGGAATCGGGTGCTGTACAGACTGTGGTATCCGGTGAAGTATCAGTAAGGGGGATATATGGTTATGTCTGAAAAGACAGAAAATTTGGTATTATGCGGAGCAAATTCCTATGAACAGAAATATTATCTCAATGAGGCGTTTGCAAAGCTGCCGCAGAGCATTAAGGAAGAACTTCAGATTATGTGCGTACTTTATACGGAAGAGGTGGGAGGGATTCTGACCTTGGAGTATGAGGAAGACGGCACATTGATGTTCCGCTCCATCGCCGATGATATGGACTATTATTATGATGAAATCAGTGCCGGTTTGAAGATACGCCAGATGCAGAGAGAAAAGAGAGAGCTGCTGGAATCACTGGAACTCTATTACCGGGTATTTTTTCTTGGAGAAAAAGCGGATGTTTAAAATAGGAAATATAACAATCGAACATAATACAGCATTGGGACCGATGGCAGGCGTGACAGACCTGCCCTTTCGTTTGCTGTGCAAAGAAATGGGATGCGGACTGCTGTATACGGAAATGATCAGCGCAAAGGCGCTTTATTATAAAAATAAAAATACGGAACCTCTGCTGGAAACGAGAAAAGAAGAATATCCGCTGGCTCTGCAGCTGTTCGGATCCGAGCCGGATCTCATCGCTGATATGGCAAAGATGCTGGAGGATGGTCCCTATGATATCTTTGATCTCAATATGGGCTGTCCGGTTCCGAAGGTGTTTAACAATGGAGAGGGCTCGGCGCTGATGGGAAATCCCAAGCTGGTGGAAGAGATCCTGACCAAGCTGGTGAAGGCAGTAAAAAAACCGGTGACCATAAAGATTCGTAAAGGCATCGATGATTCCAGCGTCAATGCGGTGGAGATTGCCAGGATTGCAGAAGGATGCGGGGTATCCGCCGTCGCGGTCCATGGGAGAACCCGCGTGCAGTATTACAGCGGAAAGGCGGACTGGGATATCATAGCCAAAGTAAAAGCAGCCGTCCATATTCCTGTCATCGGAAACGGCGACATCGAAAGCGGGACGGATGCCAGGCGGATGATGACGGAAACCGGATGCGATGCGGTCATGGTGGCGCGCCGGGCAAGGGGAAATCCGTGGATCTTTCGGCAGATCAATTCCTATCTGGAACATCAAACAGAAGAAAAAGGACCGGATTACCGGGAAATCGCAGATATGATCCTTCGCCATGCCGCCATGGAGGCAGAAGCATTTGGAGAATACATGGGCGTATTGCGGATGCGCAAGCATGTGGCATGGTATACGGCAGGACTTCCCCACTCCGCAGCCATGCGCAGAAAAGTAAACGAAGCGGAGACGCTGGACGACCTAAAAAGGTTGTTGACAAGCGATACCCTTTCGTCTATAATATGTTAATTGAATTCTGGAAACAGAAGGGAGAAGCAACCGTTCCTTAAACTGGGAAGGACAGCAAAACGGTGACGAATTGAAGGAGGCAGTACAATGGCTGACACCAAGAAAAACATTTTAACGTATGCGGGTTTAAAACAGCTGGAAGATGAATTGCATGAATTGAAAGTGGTAAAACGTCAGGAAGTGGCGCAGAAAATCAAAGAAGCGCGCGAACAGGGTGACTTGTCTGAAAATGCCGAATACGATGCGGCAAAGGATGAGCAGAGAGACATCGAATCCAGAATTGAAGAAGTGGAAAAGATTCTTAAAAATGCGGAAGTCGTAGTGGAAGATGATGTGGATTTGGACAAAATCAGCATCGGATGCAAGGTGAAGGTATACGATTTGGAATTCGAAGAGGAACTGGAATTCTCCATCGTAGGCTCCACAGAAGCAAACAGTCTGCAGTATAAGATTTCCAATGAATCTCCGGTGGGAGCCGCCTTGATCGGCCATAAAGTGGGTGACACGGTAAAAGTGGAGACCCAGGCAGGAGAGATGGAGTATAAGATTCTTTCCATCAGCAGATAAAAGAAGAAAATAAAAGGAGTGAAAACATGGCAGGACAGAATCAGGAACAGGATTTAAATCAGTTATTGAAGGTGCGCCGTGAGAAGCTTGCACAGCTGCAGGCAGAAGGCAGAGACCCATTTCAGATCACAAAATATGATGTGACGGCACATACGGCCGATATAAAAGAAAACTACGAGGAACTGGAAGGCAAAAACGTTTCCATCGCAGGCCGCATGATGTCCAAACGTGTCATGGGAAAAGCATCGTTCTGTAACGTTCAGGATTTGAAAGGAAGCATTCAGTCCTACGTGGCAAGAGACAGCATTGGAGAAGACTCCTATAAGGAATTTAAAAAGTTCGATATCGGTGATATCGTAGGCATCGAAGGTACTGTCTTTAAGACGAAGACAGGAGAAATCTCTGTCCACGCAGAAAAGGTGACTCTTTTATCCAAAAGCCTTCAGATTCTTCCTGAAAAGTTCCATGGGCTGACGAATACAGACATCCGTTACCGTCAAAGATACGTGGATCTGATCATGAATGAGGACGTGAAGGATACTTTTATCAAGCGTTCCAAGATCATCAGCAGCATCCGCAAATATCTGGACGGACAGGGCTTTATGGAAGTGGAAACCCCCATGCTGGTATCCAATGCAGGCGGTGCGGCGGCGAGACCGTTTGAAACCCATTTCAATGCGCTGGATGAAGATCTGAAGCTGCGCATTTCCCTGGAACTGTACTTAAAGAGGCTGATCGTGGGCGGCCTGGAACGTGTCTATGAGATCGGCCGTGTTTTCCGAAATGAAGGTCTGGATACCAGACATAACCCGGAATTTACTCTGATGGAATTGTACCAGGCATACACCGATTATCACGGCATGATGGATCTGACAGAAAATCTGTACCGTCATGTGGCTCAGGATGTGCTGGGAACCACCAAGATTGTATACAATGGTATCGAGATGGATTTGGGCAAGCCGTTTGAGCGTCTGACCATGGTGGACGCGGTTAAGAAGTATTCCGGTGTGGATTTCAGTGAGATCCATACATTGGAAGAAGCCAGAAAAGCTGCAGAGGAACATCATGTGGAGTATGAGGAGAGACATAAGAAGGGCGATATTCTGAACCTGTTCTTTGAAGAGTTTGTGGAAGAACATCTGGTACAGCCGACGTTTATTATGGATCACCCCATTGAGATTTCTCCTCTGACCAAGAAAAAGCCGGATAACCCGGAATATGTGGAACGCTTTGAGTTCTTTATGAACGGATGGGAGATGGCAAACGCATACTCCGAGCTGAATGATCCCATCGACCAGAGAGAACGTTTTGCGGCTCAGGAAGAACTGTTTGCCCAGGGGGATGAAGAAGCCAATCATACGGATGAAGATTTCCTGAATGCACTGGAAATCGGTATGCCTCCCACAGGCGGCATCGGTTTTGGAATCGACCGCATGTGTATGCTGCTGACCGATTCTTCTGCCATCCGGGATGTATTGCTGTTCCCGACAATGAAACCCTTGAAAGATGTAAATGCGGGAAATGATGTAGTAAATAATACTCCTGAAACCGTCTCAAATGATGTAAAGGCAGAGCCTGAAAAGATCGACTTTTCCAAAGTGGAAATTGAGCCTTTGTTCAAGGATTTCGTGGATTTTGAGACTTTCTCTAAGTCTGATTTCAGAGCCGTCAAGGTGCTTGCCTGCGAAGCAGTACCCAAGTCCAAAAAGCTTTTAAAATTCACACTGGACGACGGCACAGGCGAAAACAGGACGATTTTAAGCGGCATCCACGCATATTATGAGCCGGAAGAACTGGTTGGAAAGACCTGTATCGCTATTACTAATCTTCCTCCAAGACCGATGATGGGTATCGAGTCCTGTGGTATGCTGCTCAGTGCAATTCATACTGAGGAAGGCGAAGAAAAGCTCCATCTTTTGATGGTGGACAATCATATTCCGGCAGGCGCAAAGCTCTATTAAGATGTACCGTTTTGGATTGTAAAACGGTATGTACTTCATAGTCGGAAAAAGCCTCAAAAGTACACTTTTACATCAAATTTACATCATTTGGTGCAGGAAAGTGTGCAGAGCCTAAAAAATCGCATAATTAACGGAATAAATGGGCAATCCCTTAAATGGGGATTGCCCATTTTTAGAAGAAATACGAAAAAACTCTTGACCTGTACGCAGCGTACACGCTTATACTATCATCACAAGGAGGTGTATCCGATGTTATTGAATGAGATTATAAATGAAGTCGGAATGACTAAGCGTGCAGTTAAGTATTATGAAGAAAAAGGATTGTTGTCAGTAGATAAAGATAGCAATGGTTATCGTAACTACTCTGCACAAGATGTTGAAACTTTAAAAAAGATTTCAGTATATAGAAAACTCGGTATTGGGATTAAAGACATACAGAGCCTTTTGAAAACTGGCGATAAAAGCATTCTTCTTCGTATTTATCAAGAAAAATTGCAGGAAAAAGTTTTACAAGACTCAGAACTCGAAGCTTTGAAGCAATTTATAGATGATGGTAATGCGGACAAAGCAAATGAGTTACTTGATTATCAAACAGTTGAAAATGCGATTGAGTCTTTGTTACCGGGAAAAGAATGGGGAGAATATTTAAAAGATCATTTCAAACCATTTCTTAATGTAAGGTTAAAGACTCCGGAGCAGAAGCAAGCCTTACGGAATATCTTGGAGTATTGTGATAATACAACATTGAAAGTTCCTTTTATTATGGGATTAGGTGTGAAGATGGCGTACGGGATTGTTCAAGAAACAAGAACCGCAGAGGAAATGATTGCCTATTATCGTGATATGAGTGAAAGCGAATATGAAAGATTAAAAGAAATGGTATTGAAAGGTGCTAAAATAAAAACTGGCATTATGAAATATCACCCGTCGTTTGTTGCACAGAGAAAAATGCAGAAAGAGTTCCAAGATAAAGGATATAA
>DVJD01000073.1 GCA_018710785.1 Candidatus Fimimorpha excrementavium | reverse complement strand
ATCATCGGCACATTTTCTCTGATTTTTTTATTCTACACCAATTCTTTTTTGATGCGGAGAAGAAAAAAGGAATTTGGCCTTTACAATATCCTTGGTATGGGAAAATGGAATCTGGGACGGATTTTGGTATGGGAGTGTCTGATCATCGCAGGCATCTCTCTGGCAGCAGGGCTTGGCGTCGGGATCCTTTTTTCCAAGCTGAGTGAACTGTTGATGATTCGCATTCTAGGAGGGGAGAGTGGATTTTCTTTCTCCATCAGCTGGAAATCCGTTGGAAATACCGTGTTCCTGTTCGGCGTGATTTTTCTCATTCTGCTGATTCATGGGCTCGGACAGATCCGTCTCTCCAATCCGGTGGAACTGCTTCGGAGTGAAAATGTGGGGGAAAAGCCGCCCAAAGCCAACTGGATCCTGGCGATTTTGGGAGCTGTCTTTTTATTTGGCGGCTACTATATGGCCGTCACCATCGAGGATCCGATCACAGCGCTTATGCTATTTTTTGTAGCTGTGATCTTGGTTATCATCGGAACGTATTTGTTATTTATCGCCGGTTCGGTGGTGCTTTGCCGGATCCTGCAGAAAAATAAGCGATACTATTATAAAACCAATCATTTTATCTCGGTTTCCTCCATGGTTTACCGGATGAAGCGCAATGGCGCCGGGCTGGCATCCATCTGTATTTTGTCCACCATGGTGCTGGTGATGATTTCCTCCACAGTATGTCTGTATATCGGTACGGAAGACAGCCTTCGAAGCCGCTATCCGAGAAATATTGTGGTGGATACGTATTCCATGGATGAAGCCAATACCTCCAGAATGCAGGAGGCGATCGGGAATGTTTTGGAAGAGTACGGGGAGGCGGAAACCAATGTTTTGCATTATCAGTATCTTTCGTTTACCGGATTTGTATACGGCGGTCAGATCCTTCTGGACCCGGATCAAATCTCCTATACGCTTTCGGATGTCGGAAATTTCCGGCAGATATTCGTCGTCTCGCTGGCGGATTACAACCAGCTGATGGGAACGGAAAAAGTGCTTAACCCCGATGAGGTGTTGGTATACAGTACCAAATCCGATTATACCGAGGATTCTGTTTCCCTGGAAGGAGTCGGCACCTGGAAGGTAAAGGAGCATGTATCCGATTATGTGGACAATGGAACCGATTCCATGCAGATTACTTCCTCGGTTTTTCTATTCGTTCCGGATATCCAGATGATCCGGGAAACGGTATCGTCCATGGCGGCGCTAAACAGCAAGATTCAGTATTTTGAGCATGATTACCATGGATTTGATTTGTCCTGTGACGAAGAGCGCCAGGCTGAGATAGCGGATATCATACAGGCCGATGCGGCTGGGTTTCAGGCAGAGGAAGGCGGATTCCCGCGGGTGATCGTGGAAAGCGTGGCGGCACAGCGAGCCGGATTTTATGCGCTGTACGGCGGCCTGTTTTTCCTGGGTGTCCTGCTGGGCATTGTCTTTCTCGTGGGTGCGGTGCTGATCATGTATTATAAACAGGTGACGGAAGGGTATGAAGATCAGAAGCGGTTTGAGATTCTTCAGAAGGTGGGGATGACAAAACGGGAAATCCGAAAAAGCATCAACTCACAGATACTGACGGTATTCTTTCTTCCCCTGCTGACGGCAGGCGTCCATGTCGGTTTTGCATTTCCGATGATTTATAAGATGCTTTTCATGTTTAATCTGACGAACCGGCCGCTTTTGATCGGGGTGACGGCGGGCTGTTATCTGATATTTGCCCTGTTTTATATCGTCGTCTACCGGATCACTTCCCGGTCCTACTACCGGATCGTCAGTGCGGGTTAATCAGGGGGAGAATGGGATAAGAACATGAGAAGTTTATTGATGTGGAATGCGGCGGCGTCGACTCTTGCGCCCCCGCAGAAGGAAGGAAACGCCTGGCAGGCGCAGGGAAACCGGGAAGCAGGAGAACGAAGCGGCACGGATGCAGGGAGACCGTTTTTGCTTGTGGTCATGGTGCTTGCGGGTTTAATCTTTGGTTGGAAACTGCTTTTCAAAAAAAGGCGCAAAGGATTTGGACAGAGGATGAAAGCGCAGTGATCCGGATATGCAGGAATGGAGAGATGGCTTGCCAGGAAGTATACAATTGCCAGCAGCCGCAGAGTGGGACGTTTTTTGACGGTATTGCGATTGACTAACTTAATGTGTGAATTTTATAATAAAAGCAGGGAAGTATTTATGATAGGGATAATAATTCACCGCAGGATGGGAGGGATCGTTATGCTGGCATTGTCGGATACCATTCCAGGAAAACGTTACACAATCAAATGGATGTTTGGGATACCGGAAGCGCTGGAAATGCTTCAGAATCTTCAGATCCGGGAAGGAAGCGTGGTTCGGATCATTAAAAAATATAAGGACTGTGTGATTATTGCTGCTGAGAATAAGAGAGTGGCCATCGGAAGAGAGATTGCCGACCGAATTAAAGTGTAAGAATAAGTCCGCAACATTCATAAAAGGAATCCATTTCCATCTGCTGCACGAAAAGGTGTAGAAGCGCATGGTTATTGATGGATATGAAATCAGGAGCTGCAGAAAGGCGTCCATAAGAGCCTTTCGCGGCTCTTTTTTTGCATAGCCTCGTCTGATTTTCCGTCAAAACAGACCCCTGTAAAACAGGCTCATCTGTGAAAAATGAGATTCCGTTTGGAATGTCAGAAAAATTGTGGTATACTTCTAAAGAACTGCCAGAAACAGAATATACCATTTTTTCGCCATTCATGGGAAAATGGTAAGAAAGAGGAGAGTATGGAATCATTGGTAAGCATTATTGTCCCTGTTTTCAATGCGGAAGAATACATCCATCGCTGTATCGACAGCATATTGAAACAGGAATACCAAAACTTTGAGCTGCTCCTGGTCGATGACGGAAGCACCGACCGGTCCGGAAAAATCTGCCGGGAGTATGCCGGGAGAGATTCCCGCGTCCATGTGATACAAAAAGAAAATACCGGTGTTTCGGCCAGCCGAAATCTGGCGCTGAAACAGGCCAGAGGAACGTATATCCAATTCCTGGACAGCGATGATTGGATCGCGCCGGAAGCAACGCGGCTTTTGGTCCGTTCCATGGAAACGCATTCCTGTGACATGGTGATTGCTGATTTTTATCGGGTATCGGGAGAATATATGGCTCAAAAAGGGGATATCAATGAAAATAAAGTCCTCTCCAGGCAGGAATTTTCTGAACACATGATGGAGAATCCGGCTGATTTTTATTATGGGGTGCTTTGGAATAAGATGTATCGGCGGGATATCATTGAAGACCATCAGATCCGGATGGATGAGTCTTTGAATTGGTGTGAAGATTTTTTATTTAATCTGGAATATATCCGCCATGCCCATTCCTTTTACGCGCTTCCGATTCCGATTTATTATTATAGGAAGCGAAAGGGAAGCCTCGCCAGCCAGGGCATGAACATTATCAGCACGATGCGCATGAAAATCAATGTATTTGAATACTATAACGGCTTTTACAAGGATATTTATGATAAAGAAAGCTACGAAACGATTCGCTTTCATGTCTACAAATTTCTTCTGACCGCGGCTAAGGATGGAATGGTGGCGCCGCTGTTCGTCCCCGGTGTCAAGAAACTGGGAGAAGAAAAAAAGAGATTTCATACGGATGCGCTGGAAAAGAATGGATTTTTTATG
>DVJD01000072.1 GCA_018710785.1 Candidatus Fimimorpha excrementavium | reverse complement strand
TATATAATATATAAATATTATACAGATAAATAATTACAAATACAATATTACAATCGAGCAAAAATAGAAACGCAAAATATACATAATTCCTTTCCCCCTTAAAACATGCGCCCGCCGGACACACACAAAAGAAGGATCTTGGATTTATTTTTGCTCCAGGATCCTTCTTGGTTTTTAGGCTATGCTTTTCCACAGCCCCTTTCTTACTGTATCGCCTGTGATCGTTCTGCCGTTATGGTATACGTTCCCTTTTTAAGGAGAATGGAATCCGGATGATCCCCGGACACGCCATTGATCTCTTTCACAATCATGCCCTCCGGCACGACAAATTCCGCCTGGCAGTCAAAGGGGACAGTAAGGTCAAAGAGCACCTGATTTCCCTCCTGCCGCCATGCCGCCCGATAGATACCGGACGCGGAGCGGTATTCGCCTTTGACAAAGGAAAGCCTCTCATCCGGCTTCGGCGCCATGACCGCTTTCTTAAATCCGGCGCCGGATGCATCCGGCGCGATTCCGCACATGGTGCCATACATCCATTCTGCCACCGCCCCATAGGCATAGTGGTTCAGACTATTCATGCCGGTACCGCTGATCTTCCCGTCCGGCAGCACCGAATTCCAGCGCTCCCATACCGTCGTAGCTCCCATATTGACCTCATACAGCCAGCTGGGATACTCCTCCTGGAGCAAAAGGGAATAGGCTTCCCTTGTCATCCCCGCCTTGGTCAGGGCCTTGCACAGATAGGCCGTTCCCACGAATCCCGTATCCAGGTGCATTCCCCTCTCTTCCAGTTTCTGTTTCAGACGGGCGGCAGCCGGTGCGCGCCACTCCTCTTTCAAAAGGTCAAAATACAGCGCCAGCACCAGAGCGGTCTGGGTCTCTGTGTGAATCTGGCCGTCGGAAGTGATATACTCCCTTTGAATCGCTTCCTTCACTTCTTTGGCAATGGTTTCATAATACCGGCCGTCTTCCTCATATCCCAATACCTTCGCCGCCTTCGCGGTCATCTCTGCGGAATACATGTAGTAGACGGAAGCCACATAGTAGGCATCGGTCTTTCCAAAGCAGCTTTCCGGATCCGGATTATCCAGGGCCAGCCAGTCCGCAAAATGGAAACCGATTTTCCACAGACGTGCCCCGCCGCAGAGATCGTTATCCACACGGATGATGAAATCTGTCCACTCTTTCATGTTGGGATACGCCTCTTCCAGCCGTTTCTTATCTCCATAAAATTCATACATGGTCCACGGAATCACCGTGGCGGCATCTCCCCAGGCACAGGAACCGTATTCGCCCCAGCGGTTCTTTCGGATATCGGGTTCCGGCTCGCCGTGACGGCGTCTGACGATGGAAAGCACATCCGGCACCACATAGGGGACGCCTCCTTCGTGCTCCCTCTGCTCAAACAGCATATCCTTCAGATACTTCCGGTAAAATCCCGGCGTATACATATGATAGGAAGCCGTGGCGCAGAATACCTGGGCATCCCCCGTCCATCCCAGACGTTCATCTCTCTGGGGGCAGTCCGTCGGCACATCCAGGAAATTTCCCTTTTGTCCCCAAAGGGTATTTTGAATCAGACGATTCAGTTTTTCATTGGATGTGGTGAGAAAACCGGTCTGCTCCAGATCGGAATACATGGCGCACGCCTCAAAATTCCAGTCTTTCAGCGTTTCTTCTGTCAGTGTCACACCGCTGACTTTCACAAAACGGAACCCATAGAAGGTAAAATGGGGCCGGACATGGTTCGTTTTCTTTCCGGCCGTCCCTCCGTCCCGGCGCCCATCTCCGCTTTCCGGGCAAAGATAGGTAAATTCGGCCTTGGCCGTGCGCAGGTTATCCCGATAAAAGCAATCATCCTGCAGGATTTCCCCATACTGAAGCAGAAGCTCTCCCCCACAGTCGGCCGGACAGTCAAATTCCACCCATCCGCTGATTTCCTGTCCGAAATCCAGCACCTGCTCCTTTTTCGGCGTAAGAATCAATTTGGGAGAACCGATGCGCTCATGGATGACAAGCGGCAGGCTCAGACGCTCCTCCACCCTCCCCGCAGGCAGCGACTCCTTCTTTGCCGCCGCGGCAGGCTGCGCGGTTTTCCTCCATTCTTCGGCGATCTTCCCGTCTTTGTTCCATAGGCCAATTCTGCCGTCATATACCTCTCCGTCGTAAATGCCGCTGGAAAGAACCGGCGATTTTACACACATCCAGCTATCATCCGTGCGGATGCTTTCCTCCCTGCCGTCCGAATAGCAGATTTTGAGTTCGGCCGACAGCAGAAATTCATCCCCGTAGATTCCCTTTTCCTTTCCTCCTCCCAGATAGCCAAACCGTCCTTTATACCATCCGTTTCCAAGCATGACAGCGATGGTATTGGTTCCATCTCGGAGCAGCTCTGTGATGTCATACGTCTCATACTGCACCCAATAGCGATAATCATTAAAAAACGGCGCCAGATATTCTTCTCCCACCTTTTTTCCATTCAGATAGGCCTCGTACACGCCGAAACCGGAAATATAAAGACGGGCGCCCGCCAGGGACGGACCCTTGGACGGCACAGAAATGGAAAATTCTTTCACCATCACCGGATGGGTATCCGGACCAAAGGGAGATGTGATCCACGCCACGTCCCATATGTCTTCCTTTCGGCCGCCTTCAAACCAGGCCGGTTCACTGACGCCGCAGTCCCCGTCATCTGCCCTGGCCCATACGGTCCAGTAATACCGCTTTCCGCCTTCCAGCTGGCAGTCCGGCACAAACCCCAGGCTGGAAATTTCTTCTGATACCCCGCTGTCATATACGATATGGGACATATCTGCCCGATCCGAGATGCGGATCTGTGCCTCTTTCAACGCCGTTCCCGTGCTCTCTTCCACCTGAAAAGACAGACTCACCGAAGAAACCGGAAATCCAAGCGGGCTGCGCAGCTGATTGGTTCTTAAATTTGTCAGTTTCATATCAACATCCCTCCATTCTCACTAATAAAATGCATACACCATAATAATATAGGCATACTGCCTGCTTATCCCCATTTTATCCCTTTCTCAGCCAGAATAAAAGTATTTTCTCACCGTATCTGACTCTATTTACGTTTTATACTATTATGTGGTTATGATGACATAAGCAAACGTTTACGGCAACGCCATGGGAAGGAAGGCGTTTTTATGCCATTGCCAAAAGAGCGGATCGATACCATAGAAGATATTTATAACCTGCCAGATGGAGAACGAGCGGAACTGATTGACGGGAACATGTATAGGATGGCTCCGCCCAGCAGAAGACACCAGGCTATTGCCGGTGAACGATTTACATCCATTCATAACTACTTGAAACGGAAAAATGGCAGCTGTATTCCCTATATCGCTCCCTTTGCTGTTTTCCTGAATAACGATAACACAAACTATGTAGAGCCTGATATTTCCGTGATTTGTGATCCCAATAAGCTGTCCGATCGCGGCTGTGAGGGGGCTCCGGATTTTCAAGGTCCGGAATCCCTATGAGACGGTCTCTTTTTAAACAATATCAAACTGCGGCTTCAAACGGATAATCTGCTCCACGGTCTTCTCCGCCATCTGTCCATCCTGATAGATGCCGATGTTCCAGGTAACCGCTCCCCCGTTTTCCTTACAGCCCTGATAAAAATTCATCAGTTCCTCATCCGTAAATCGCGGCGCTTCGATCTCTCCGGCCTGTTTCCAATGTCCCCATCTGCAGTCCAGCCAGATCAGACAGTGCCACTGCATCCCGTCGATCAGCGGACCATCCGGTTTGTGATTCAGCGTATTGGCTTCCCCGGCCAGATAGTCCTGTTCCCGAAACGCGTACCCCATGGCCTCCGCCCCGGGACACATGGCAATCACGGCATCCGGATTTCCGGCACAGGCAGCCGCTTTCCACTCCCCATAGTCAAACCGCTCATTGGACCATCCATGGGTTCTTAAAAAATCTTTCTCCGCCGCATTGTAACATCCATCAAACCACCAGCCATCCAGCAGCGTCCCCATCTTTTGCGCCCATTCCCGGATGACTTCCTCGTATCTTTTCTGGAATACCGATTTATCCTTCGGATCCAGATCCCATCCCATTTTTGTTCGGAATTCTTCGGTATTGCTGTCCATCTCCGATGGGAGATAGGCGATGAGGCGAATCCCTCTGCGTTTCAGCTCCGTTCCCAGCTCCAACATCAAATCCCTCCTGGAACAGCTTCCCGGCACCATCCCATCCAGTATGGAATTCGGAGAACAATAATGGCCGGAATTCTGCCCAAACGGAAAAATCACCCATCCGGCGCCCATCCGCTCCACGTCATCCGCAAATCGGTTCCCATCAAACGCATCCACCATGGCATTCCAATCAGAAAACCGCTCTTTTTCCCGCCTTGGCTGGATATTGCTGAGATAATGAACCATCACCCCATATTTCTTCTCCTGCATCCATTTCACTTCTCCCATAATAATGACTCTCCTCTCTCTTTGGAATTCGCATTTGTTCCCTGTGACTATACTTTTATCCTACCACGTAGTTTGCCTTCTTCAATCCTAAAAACCTGCACTTTACTACTGTTTTTTTGATATACACAGGCAGGGAGATTTTCTCATTTATTGTGTGGAAACCTACAAAAACGCCAAGAGCTTAACTGGCAGGCAGGTGGCGGAACTCTTTACCCGTTACCGTGTGTGGGACTATGTGTATTCCTGCTTTGAAGCCCTGCACACCACCGGAGCCAATTATACATGCTGCTCTCCAAATGTCTCCCACTGCCACGTCTTCCGATACCGCAGCACCACGGAGTCTTTGGTCGGAAATTCCACCGGTGTCCAGATATAGGAACAGCGTTCAAAATTTTCCGTATTATGCCGCTCCGCCATATGGATAAACAGCCCCGGTTTTCCCTCCACCGGAAATACATAGGTACTCTGGGATTCAAAGGAAGTCCCTGTCACATCCCCCTCATAGGGATCTCCCATCTCCGTCCACGGTCCCATGAGGCTTTTGGCGCGGTAATACTTGGCCGGATTGGCCTTCCAGGATGTCAGACCGGAGGTGAAGATAAAATACCATCCATCATGATACATGGGCGTCGCCGCCTCCCTCCAGTAGGCCTCCTGAACCCTTCTGTAATGATCCGTACAGGACAGATAATCCTCACTCAATTCCACAATATGCGTACAGCGGTCATCTCCCACCTTCCTGTCATAGATAAAATATGCCTTTCCGTCCCTGTCCTTATAAAGCGTACTGTCCTTAACCGATCCCAAATCATCAATGGGCCTGGTGGTTCCATGCCATTCATACGTTCCATTGACCGTATCACAGCTGGCAATCCCCGCTTCCCCCGTCCCCGGTTCATCCCCATGATCGCCCGGATACGCCACATAGTGACACCAAAGGACATATTTTTTTGTCCTTTCATTGTAAATAATCTTTGGTCTCTCAAACCGCATGGGACCATACAGCGGACTGTTAGGATCCTTGGAACAGGGCAGTATCACTCCCTCATACGTCCAATTATACAGATCCTCCGACCGATACATCACCACTCCCTCCGTGGTCACCTGTCCGCCTTTCCCCTTGGGCGCAAACGGAAGCGCCCGCAGCTTCTGCCCATACCAATGATACACCCCATCCACATAAATCATGCCCCCGTCGCTGGCATTGATCTCATTCCCCTCCGTATCCTTCCAGGATACATATTCCGTAATCTCACCGTTTGTAAATGCATGGTATCTTTGTTCCACTTTCCTTTCCTCCTATATATTTTTTCACCTCTACTCCTTCCCCGTAAAATAAATCTCCCTATCCTCTACCCCCTTCACCTCTTGTTTCATCTTCAGCCTCACGATAACATCCGGTTCCTCCATCTCCGGTTTCCCTGTCAGACGCTCCGGCAGCGTGATCCGAATCCCTTCGGGCCTCTCTTCCACCGCCACAGCAGTCCCATCAAACAAAGCTGCCTCTTCGATTTCATTCTCCAATTTCGGCAGAATCTCCCTCTGAAACGCCTTTGGATCCAGGATATGAAGGTAGATGGTGTTTCCCTTCCAGGTGCTTCCATACACATCGTCCACCGGCTGCCACGGGCCTCCCCGGGTGCCATAAATGCTGTCCCCATACGTTTTCAGCCAGACGCCGATCTGGCGCATCCGTCCTGTCACTTCCTCCGACAGTTTCCCATTTTTGTCCGGTGCGATATTCAAAAGCCAGTTTCCGCCCCGGCATACCACATTGACCATCATGCGGATGAGCCAGTCAAAATCCGACACAGGATCATCCGGCATCCATCCCCAGGAGCACCCGGAGCAGACACACATATTTTTTTCCCACGGAACCGGGATGATCTTTCCCTTAATCTCATGGGATCCTTCATCGCAGTAAAAATCGCCTTCCCATCCGGATCTGGGATTGATCAGCATCTTGGGGTTAAAACTTCGCGCCATCCGGTTCAGCTTCACCGGTTCCCAGAACCAGGCGCTGGACGTATCGCTTCCTTGATGGGCCAGCCAACTTCCGTCATACCACAGGATATCGATGGGCCCATACTGGCTGCACAGCTCCCTGACCTGATCATAACATTGTTTCTTCATCAACGCTGCGTTTTCCGGCAAGCCTTTCGGATCAAAATATCCCGGGAATCTCCAATCCATGGTGGAATAATAGATGCCGATCTTCATCCCCGCTTCCCGGCAGGCATCCACATACTCCCTGACAAAATCCCGGTGGGCGGCCCTGTGCCAGGAGGTAAAATGTTCATAGCTGCCCTCACTGTTCCAAAGGGCGAATCCGTCGTGGTGGCGCGCAACCATCACCGTATACTTGGCTCCAAAATCTTTTGCCAGGTCAATCCATTCTCTGACCTGAAAATGTTCCGGTATCAGTTCATCGGCCAATGCCTCGTAGATCTCTTTTGGAATCTTCTCATTAAACCGGGCCCACTCTCCCCTTCCGAGGATGGAGTATACCCCCCAGTGGATGAACATGCCAATCTTCGCATCCCTCCACCAGTCCTTATCCTCAGGGGGAAGCGTCAGATCATCCGACCGCATCCCGCCCAGACTCTTAAACTGAATGTTGCTTTTTAACATGGAGGCCAGTTCGGCCCCTGTCATTTCTTTCGGTTTTTTCTTTTCCATCGTTCCTCCTTCGCCCCTGTACCGGCTGGATCCTTCCCCGCCGCCTGGCTGCGGACAAATCCGTCTGGCTGTTTTTTAATGCAAATCTGGCTGGATGTCCGGTTTCAGCGTACATTCAGCCAAATTTGCAGGTCAGCGGACAAGCTGTCGATTCGACTTTCTTCACAATACGAATGTTACAGTATCCCCTTGATTTCTTTTATTATTATATTGATTTTCCGATCCTGTTGGAATCGACAATCTTTCCAATCTTTCCCATTACTGGATGCTGTCGTAGTAATCCTGATAAATCTGTACATATTCCGTGGCACCCAAACGTTCGATTTCATCAAAGTACGCATCCAGTTCGCTTAACGATCTCGCACCGGTCACAAATTTTGCGGATTCCTGTTCTGCGTACTCACTGATGACAGTCAGAAGGTTGGCTGCCTGGGTGGCAGTATCCTGATCCAGGTAGACATTTCCTGGATACCCATTTTCCACATAGGGCACCATGGTATCATCCAATGCGGTGCGGAAGAACATATCCGAATCCGTTAAGCTGGTGCGCAGCGTGGACGGATCTTCCAAATCTGTGATATCCGGGTAGCCGTCGTCCAGTTCATCCTCCGCCCATCCGCAGAGACGTTCTCTGGCAAAGGTACTCTGTGTGTTTCCCATTCCCAGGATCTTATAGGACCACAGGGCTATCAAGGCTTTTAAAAACCATACCGGGGTGACTCCGGCCAATTATAAAAACAGTCTGTGGGAATGACACGCCTCACTGGCAAAAAAAGAGAAAGAAACGGCCGCTTATGATAACAAAGCGGTCATTTCTTTCTCCTTTTCTTACTCCGATACCTCCAAAATATGCAGCATCGTCTGAGCCGTACGGATATTGTAATTGGCAAAAGCAAACAGGCCCCGCCCTTCCCGGTTGAGAGCTACGGCAAAGGGAAGCCGTTCATCCCCCACCTGCATATCCACATGGAGCTGGTAGATCTCCTCCGCGTCCTGCCACTCCAATACCTTTGCCTTCGGAAGCGCTTCCCGTACCTTTCTCAGGGTTTCATTCCGGCTGGGCTCCTTCAGCAGGATGGCCATTCCGATGCCTTTGTCCCGGTAGGCTTCCCGACATTCCAGGATTTCCTGAAACAGATGCTCCGTCGGTTCCTTTCCGGGATCGGCCACGATCAAAAGGCCGGGATAGTCCTTCCATACTTCGGACAGCGGCCGGGCTGTTTTTTCTCCCTTTACCGTGATCGCATGGAGGGGAATGCTTTTTAACTTTTCCTTGGTCCTGTCTTCCCGCATAACAAGCGGCATCCTTCTGTCCCGATCCAGGGTAAAACAGTGAAGCCGCGCGGACACCGACCCGTCTATCTGCCGCACCGAAGTCAGCAGACGGTATTGACCGGGTTCCAGATCAAGGGTGATCTCCCCGCGCACCGCAAGCCCGGAAAGATCCAGGGTCTGATAACCCCCCGGTTTCCACACGCCCAATGTAAACGAAAGGGAATAGACCGCCGATGCCTCCCCCTTCCGTGTCAGACTCACCCTTTTGGTTTGGCCGGATTTTTCTCTGTCATTCAGCGGATTCTCTTCCTGCGTGACAGGCGATAAAAATGTCACTGCTTTCTTTTTTATGACGCCATACTCCGGCTTTTTTGTCACCGGATGAAGGCGGGCGGCGATCCCAAGGCTTCTGCATACAGCCACATAGACCACGGGGAAGGAAGCCGCGTCACACATGCCGTAAAACAGCGCCCCAAAACTGTCCGCCGTCTCGATGGCAGCCCCGTAATCCGGCATAATACGCACCTGCTGTTTCAGATATTCCCATACCTGCCTTCCATCAGAAAAAGTAATGCCGCGCTGTCTGAAAACTTCCGCGATGTCTCGTCTCACCGGTCGGATCATCTCGTTGTGAATCCGGGGCGCCAAAACATAAGCGATAAAACAGTCTCTGGGATAGCTGTCCCGGTAGGGTCTGGCACAAAGTACTGCATCCTTCAGAGCTTCGCAGGTGATATCCACCAGATCTTTTTCCCGCAGAGTAGAGAGAATTTCCCGTTTTTCCTCATCCTGCGCTCCCTCCCAGGAAAGAAAGGCCTCCACCTCTTTCTGATTGCCCTTAGCCAGCATGCGATAATGGGAGAATGGATCTTCCTGGCTTTCTTCCGGAAATCCTGCCTCCACGGCTTCTCTGCGCGCATCACAGACAGCCAGCCGTTTTTCATGGAGCTTCCAGTCTGCCTTTCTTGGCACGGCCGCCACCTGTTCCGCAGGCGGCGCCATATCAAAGTCTTCGATCCATCCATCCCTCTGCCAGGCGTGCAAAGCATCCTTCAGATCCAGCACCACTTCACGCTCCAGTCGCACATCTGCTTTTCGAAACAGGCTCCTTCCGTCTTTTTCCACATAAATACAGATATCGCCCATACCCGTGAGAAAAGAAACCTTTCCTTCGGCATCGGTGTGCGCTTCATAAATGGTATACAGCTCGCTGTAGTTTACCAGCTGAAACTGCACCATCACATCCTTTTGGGGGATGCCATGTTCCAATACCTGAACCCATAGCCGTTTTGCCCTTCCATAGGTGGCCGTGCTGTTGATCAGGGTATACACCGGCGTCTCATATGCGGCCTCGTCCCCTGTGATCAGATTGGAATAGGCCTTGGAATGAACCAGCATAGCTTTGGACGCCGCCGCCGTAAACCATCCCTTATCCAGCACTGGCTCCGGTTCGCAGGCCCCCAGATAATGCCAGTCCCCATCCACCCAGACTTCCACCCAGGCATGGTTATCGTCGCAGTGGGCCCACCGGGGCGCATAACACTGCCGGGCAGGGATCCCCACACTTCTCATGGCGCAAACCGTAAAGGTGGATTCCTCCCCGCATCTGCCCTTGGCTTTTTTCATCATGGCGGATGGGGAGAGTGTCCGGTCATCGGATGGCATATAGGTAGCGTTCTCATAACACCAGTAATTCACTTCCAAAGCTGCCTGCGCCATACCTTTTCCTTCCACCCGCGGCAGCAAGGTTTCATACAGCATCCGACGGCTGCCGTCAATGGATTCATTATTCACCCGATACTGCAGTACATACGTCAAAAACAATTCCTCCGGCACGCCTTCTGCATAGGGCACATGGCGCCTCATCTCCAGCGAGGCCTGCACATACTGCGCCAAATACTCCGCTTCATAGCTGACGATATCATTGACCGTCATAAATCCATATAAAAATTGCATGCAAAGCTGTTCCTCCGACGATACCGTGCGGATAAACGCTTCCACTTCCTCTTTCTTTTTCGGATAGGAGGCCATATTTTTTTCATAGGCCTCCCTGACTTTCCTCTTTACCTGTTCTGAAAACATGTTCACTCCTTCAGTTCTACCGCCAGCACCGTATCCACCGGATCCGGCAAAACAGGATCCGGGCCCAGATCCGCGAAGACGATGTCGGGATAGTCGCTGTGCACCCAGCTGTGGGAGATGGGCACCTCATGGCCGTCATACAGCATGCGGATCTTCTTCACCTGTTCCATGCGGATGCCGGTCAGCGGTACCGGACCGATGGTATTTTCAAACATATGATAATAAATGGTATTCCCGTTTCGCGTCACACGGCCATAATCCGGCTTTTCAATCCCGGCGTATCCGCAGTGATAAATGCTTTCTCCGTTTTTCTTCATCCAGGCGCCGATCTCCCGCAGAATCTTCATGGATTCCTCCGGGATATTGCCGTAAGCGTCCGGACCCACATTCAAAATCATATTTCCTCCCTTGGAAACGCATTCCACCAGTTTTTTGATCATCATGGGCGCCGGTTTAAAATAATGATCCGCTGCGTGATACCCCCAGTTATTGTTCATGGTGACGCAGGCTTCCCAAATCAGAGGATCCCCATTGACATCCCGGATTCCATGGGGCGGAATGATCTGTTCCGGCGTCACAAAATCCCCGTGATACGGGGTGGGATGGCCGGTGGCCATGGAACCGTATCCCTCGCCGCTGGCCTCCAGACGATTGTCGATGATCACATGGGGCTGAAGGGAACGCACCATTTGGATCAGCTTCGTGGCTCCCCATTTTTCTCCCCGCATGTCATCATAGGAAAAATCAAACCATAAAAGATCCAGCTGTCCGTAATTGGTGCAGATTTCCCGGATCTGTCCGTGCATATATTCCAGATAGCGGTTCCAATCCCTGTTTTCGTTGCTGCATTCGGGATGGTTTCGCATGGGGTGATTCTTATCCTGATAATGGGGATAATCCTCATGATACCAGTCCAAAAGGGAAAAATACAATCCCACCTTCAATCCCTCTGCCCGCACGGCTTCCACATATTCCGCCACCAGATCACGACCGCACTTGGTATTCGTGGACTTGAACTCCGTCAGCTTGCTGTCAAACAGACAGAACCCATCGTGGTGCTTGGCGGTCAAAACCACATACTGCATTCCTGCTTCTTTTGCCGCCCGCGCCCATCGTCTCGGATCATAATCCTTGGGATCAAATTCTTCAAAATACTTCATATAGTCTTCCTTCGGGATTTCCTCTGTACTGCGGACCCACTCGCCCCTGGCCGGAATGGAATACAATCCCCAATGGATAAACATCCCGAATCTGGCCTTCGTAAACCACTCCATTCGTTTCAAATATTCTTCTTTGTTAAACTGATACATAAACGCCCTCTTTTCTTCTCCTGTTTTTGCTGAAACCGATGCCTGCGGATCGTGCCGCTTAACCATTTGCTTTTAACATAGCTGTCTTAATATTCTGTATTTTTGTAACATTTCAAACAATATGTTTAAAAGAAACATTTTACTCACACGTTTTCCACAAAGTTATCCACATTATCCACAGACAATCCACCTAATCCCTCTGTTTTTTCACATCTTTTCCACCTTTTTCAACAAAAAGCGGCAGATGTTCCTCCCCATGGGAGACTCTTTTTTACACGGTCCGGATTCATTTTCCCCAGCCATTACTGATTTTTTAAAACCCGTACAGCTCTGCGAATGGCCTCTTCACTGGTTCTCCACACCTCAAATTCACTGATTCCGGGAAGTCCCATGTTGACCTTGGGGTTGCGGTAAATCATCCCGCTCTCCAGGGTTTCTTTTCCGGACATATGGAAACAACAGATCTCCGACATATCCCGAAGGGTTTCGATGATTTCCGCGCAGACGCCTCCGCCTGCCATGATTTCGACGCTTCCTCTGGATGTTTCTTCCAGTTCCTTTAACAATTCCCTTCCATCATAACAGCTGGCCTCCTGTCCCGATGTCAGGATGGTGTGAATGCCCAGTTTTTTCGCTGTATCCAATGCCTCCCAGGGATCCCGGCAGACATCAAAAGCCCGATGCAGTGTGACCGGTTTTCCTCCGGCTGCCTCCATCATCCCCTTCATCTGTTCTACATGGATGGTTCCGTCGGCATTCAGACTGCCGAATACCACCGCGTCTGCACCCTCCCGGATAAATGAACGGATTTCCCGCCGCATGATTTCATACTCTTCTTCCGAATATAAAAAATCACCGAATCGGGGGCGGATCAATACATGCACGGGGATATCTACCTTTTCCCGTACTCTCCGGTACAGTTCCATGCTTGGTGTTGTCCCGCCGATCACCAGATTGGCGCACAGCTCCAGCCGGTCTGCGCCGCCCCGGTCTGCTGCCACCGCCGATTCCACGGAATCCACACATGCTTCCAAAATATACGTTTCCTTCATCTTCTATTCTCCTGCTCCTTTCCGAGATAATACAGCGTCGTCACCCCCGCTCCCGTGGCCCCGGCGCTTTGAAACTCCCAAATGGGGGAATCCACCCAGGCGGTCCCGGCGATATCCACATGAATCCAGGGAAGCGGACTGGCGAAGGTTTTCAGAAACATTCCCGCTGTGATGGATGCGCATCCGCCATTTGACAGATTCCTCACATCTGCAATCTTACTCTCCACCATCTTTTTATATTCCTTAAAAATCGGAAGTCTCCAATACTGCTCCGCGGAATGCCCGGCGGCGGCTTCAAAGGTTTCATACCACGCATCATCATCACACATCACGCCCGCTGTCGTAAAACCAAACATTGCCACCACAGCCCCGGTCAATGTGGCGATATCCAGGATTTTCGTCACCCGTTCGTTCTGTATGGCATAGGTGATGGCATCTGCCAGAATCAGACGCCCCTCCGCATCCGTATTGCCAATCTCTATGTTTTTCCCCGACAGACTGCCAATCACATCCCCCGGAAGAAAACTCTCCCTGGAAATCCGGTTTTCACAGGATGGGATCACCACTGTCACATTGGCTTTCACCTGGTTTTTTGCCATGGCGTACAGCGCCCCCGCCGCAGCTGCTGCCCCGGCCATATCTCCCTTGATCCCCAGCATGGAGGCTGCCGGTTTCAGACAATATCCTCCCGTATCGCAGGTGACTCCCTTTCCGATGAATCCATAATTTTCTTCGGAATCCGCATCGCCCCGATAGCGCATCACAATCAGACGGGGCGGATTGGCGCTGCTTTTCCCCACAGCCAAAAAAGCCTCCATCCCCAGACGTTGGATCTGCTGCTCTTCTAAAATGTCCACCTGGATGGGCAGTCCCTCTGCCTCCTGTTTCAGCTCCCCGGCAAAGATCTCCGGCGTCAACTTATTGCCGGGACGGTTGACCATATGGCGGGCAAACCATACGCCTTCCATTAGGTGCTTTGCCTCCCTGATCCAGGCATCCAGACTGCCGTCCCCATCCATTTCCCGGGAAGCGAACAGAGCAATCTCTATCTGCTCTTCCTTTTCTTTTTCACGAAATGTCTCCGGCTCATACAGTCCCAGCATGCATCCCTCCACTGCGTCCGTCACGCCGTCTTTTCCAAACCGCTCCAATGCCTTTGTGAGATCCAGGCAAATCCGTCTTCTCTCCAGCGCCTTCGCCTCTTTCACTGCCTTGGCAAACGCTTCTTTGCAGTCGATTCTTCCAAAAGACTCTTTTTTACCGAGTCCAATCCAAAAATCCGCCTTCTCTTCCCCCCAATAATAGCGTACCTTCAAATATTCTCCGGAAAATCCGCTTACTTCTCCCTCATAGAAAAAGCGGACCTCACCATCCACAGGCTCTCCCTGATATCTCTGAATGCGATTTTCATTTTCCATCCTTATTAACCTCATGTAAGTCAATTTCCGTTATTCATTCCAGGCTCTCACAAGCTCGCTTTTGCTCATTATATCACACTTACATAAAATTTCATCAGACATTTTTCACCTGTTATTGTAAAAAATATGTACAATTCTTCTTTTAAAGATCCGGATATCCATGAAAAATGGGACGATCCCGTGGAACGGTATGCTGGCACAACAGAAGGGGACACTTGGCTGGATCGCTTCCGCTTACATCCAGCCAAGTGTCCCCCGCCTCTCTCAGACGTCCGGTTTACAACTGTCCCACTCTTTTTATCTTCAGCAAACAGCAGTCATACCGCCGCATGGGGAATGTCATATGCAGGGTTCCATCCCCGCAGACATCTTTTCTTACTACAGATACCGGCGTCTCCTGTGATTTTTCCCGGAAGATCTCTTCTTCCTGCCTGCTCGGCTCCAAAATGCCGCTGTGCAGATATTCCGTATAGATATCATGAATTCCATATCCCGTCTGATACAGAGAGACCTGATAGCGGCCCCGGGGCAGCCCTTCCAGTAAAATCTCCACATCCTTTGCGGATTCCGGAACCAAATCCCTTTTAAAGTATACGGCATTATGGATATCCTGTTTCGGCAGTTCATAATCCCACCATAAAACCTGAATGTCATCCTCGCCGGTTTTGCAGATAAAGCTGTCGGAATCTGAATTTTCCACCTCCATATCCCCCAGCTGGTTTAACATCCAGTAGGCATGGTAGGCTGGTTTTTTATAGGACTGCAGATTCATCAGTCCGAACCCGCCATGAAACGGTTCCAAACCGATTCCAAGCTCTTCAAACACATCCGTAAACGTCCAGTACGACATGGAATCTGCCAGACCGCTCACCCGCTTCAGATGATACAGCAGATAGGATGCTTCAATATAAGAGTCATGAACACTGTCCCGAGAAGAATACGAAGCGCTCCATTCCGTAAAGTAGACGGGAAGGTCCGGGAAGGCCGATGCCTTCACCTGCTCTTTCACCTGTCTGACTGATTTTTCAATATAGTTCTTATCTTCCAGCAGATAAAGCAGTTTTTTGCCATCCTCGTCGAAGTCTCCGCGCACGCCATACGTATGGGTGGTGACAAAATCCACCGGAATCCCCTTCTCATGGCAATGCTCCAGAAGCTCCGGAATCCAGGCGCATCCTGCCGTAGCCGGTCCTCCCACCTGGTAAGAGGCACATACATCTTTGACTGCCCGGACTGCCGTGTCATACATATTCAGATAATCCGCCAGATCCCCCGAAAAGAAAGCCGGATGATTGGGTTCGTTCCATACTTCAAACCGCCATGTCTTCACCTCTGCTTCTCCATACCGCCCCGTCATATGCTTGGTAAACCGATGGACCAATTCATACCAATCTTCCATGGAAGCGGGAACTGTCACGTTTGCCCTCCACCAAAACAGCTCCTGGGTTCCGGAAGCCATGGCATGGGGAGTAAAACTCAGCTCCACAAAGGGTTTCATGCCGCTGTCCAGGATGGCGTCATATACATGGTCCACATACTGCCAATTGTACATGGGATTGCCCTCATCATCCTTTTGATAAACCCCCATATCATCGGAAAACAGCCCGTGAAACCGCAGATATCGAAATCCGCAGGAGCGGCTCACCTCTTCCATCTGCTCCACTGCCGTCCGGCGCAGCAGCTCCCCCGCCCGTCCGGCGCCGACGCAATCATTGAAAAAATGATCCAGCGTTCCCTTGACATTTCTGATATCTCCTGAAATTTTTCTCATATTCCGCACTCCTTATTCCTGCATTCCTCTCTCGTAAGCCTGCTGAGCGGCTGCCAGCCAGGTTTCCAATCCCATGTTATTCAGTTCCTGCAGATAAGCATCCCATCCGTCTTCCAGATTTCGGTCGCCGATGATAAACTCTGCTTTTGCCTGTTCTACCAGTTCTGTGATTTCCAAAATAATTTTTGAGCACTGGTCGGATTCTTCCTGTGTATAGTGAAGCAGCGGCAGTACCTTTTCCGGATGTTTGTCCGCATACCACTCAATATTATACGCATTTAACATACCGCTCTTGGAGGATTCATCAAATGGGGTCAGGCCGTTGGCGGTCTTGTAGGAAGCTTCCTTGGATTCATAATACGGATTTACGTTATGCCAGAACTTATTGGACGGTTCTGACCAGATATTCGTCAGCTGTACACAATCCAGGGTGTCCGTCAATCCGGCCTCCTTATAAGCATTCGTCGCATTGTCACACGTCTCCGGATCATCGGTCCAGTCAACTCCCTTTTCCCCGAAACGTGCGATTCTGGAATGTTCATAATCCAGGAACCAGTCGCCCAACTCATACGCCAGATCCGGATTTTCGCATGCAGAAGTAATAAAGAAATGGGACTGCGGAGAATACTCACTGTATGGAGTATAGCATACTCCGTCCGGTCCTGTCAGCGGGGGAATCATATCCATCTCCAGGAAGTTCGGATTGTTGTCGCAATCCGTCCAGTTACTGGTGGACCCTGCTGATACAAGACCTACGATGTTTGTATCTGCATTCAATGTTGCTTTAAACTGGGTATCGTCATCGGTAAAAATGGAAGATGCCAGAAGCCCCTCCTGATACAGCTTGTTCAAATAGGTCAGTCCTGCCTTCCACTCTTCCGTAGCAAAGGGAGCGATGACCTGTTCTCCGCTCTCATCCAAAGCCAGTCCTCCGTTTTGACCGCCTCCATTATAGAAAACAAAACCGTTCATCAGCGCATCAATCACATTCTGTCCATACGTTCCGCTGGCATATCCATAGACGCCGATTTCATCCTGCTGTCCATTTCCATTTGGATCATTGTCATGGAATGCTTTCAATACTTCATACAGTTCATCGGTGGTCTCCGGTATTTCCAATCCCAGTTTATCCAGCCATGCAGTATTGATAAACAAACGATTGGGCGTAAAGTTCCATGGAGCATCACAGAAATTTGGCAGCGCATATATATTTCCATCCGCGGATGTCATTCCCCTCTCAATGATCTCCCTATCCGCTTCATCGATCTTCTGGTAGTTGGTTCCCTCCTGGGTTAAATAATCATTCAACGGGATAAATAACCCCTGTGAGCCATATTCCTGTACCAGTTCCGGACTCATGGAACCCGTCATCAAAACATCCGGCATATCCTCCCCATTGGTGGCCATCAGAGAAATCTTTGTATTGGCATCACTTCCGGACGAAGGCAATTGGTAGAATTCCAGATTAACATTCAAATCTTCTTCTATCAGCTTGGTCAGATAATTATCCTTGTAATCCGTGACATAGGAGTTGGTCTGGATACCAATGACCAGTGTTTCCTTTTCTCCGCTGTTTTCACTAGCTTCATCGGATTCTTCTTTCGTTTCTTCTCCCGTCTCTTCCGTTTCCGGACTCTCTGTCGCTTCCTGTGAAGCAGCCGAAGTCGTTTCCTGCACCGCCGCGTCCCCGCATCCCGCCAGAGCAGATAAAACCGTCGATACTGCCAGCGCCGTAGCGATTACTTTCTTTTTCATACGTACACTCTCCTTTCTTTTTTCACGTACTAGGTAATTGCGAAACTCTCAAAGCCGCGTAAACTCTCATCTCTCGATTCCCTCTATCCCAATCGCTCCTCACCAATTCTTCTGGTTCTGGAAAACATTCACAGGCTGGAGAGAGCGAACCTTTTTCCTGA